>JANQIT010000107.1 GCA_028282025.1 Hwanghaeella sp.
GCGTCTTCGTAGACGACCGCGCGTTCCTTGTCGGCTGTATCGATATAGGACGACACGAAGGTTTCATCGCGCAAGGCATTGCGAACCAGGCCGCAAACAGCCTCCCGTCCGGCTTTACCGCTATCGTTCGTCAGGGCCTCTTTGCAGGCGTCAGCGAACTGCTGAATCGACATCGTCATGACGTGCACCCCCTTAATCTTTCTTAACACATTGACTATAGGGTAACTAAATGGAAATGGGTCTGAAACCCTGGATTTGATCCATATTCACGGCAATTCGCTTTGCCTTATATGTGGGACGACCCTACGTTTCAGGCTCGGAGTTTTTGAAGGAGAAACCCTATGCTTGCGAAGCCTTTTTCGGTGTTGTTGGCGGGCTGCGTGCTCTTATCCCCGGCCGTTGTCTTGGCCGACCCCCCGGACAAACCGGAAGATTTCCTGCGCAAGGCGACCTCCGCGATCAACCAGAAGAATTATCGTGGTGCGGTGTATCAGTTGAAGGAAGCTTTGGTACTCACCAACAGCAACCCCGATGTCTGGAACCTGCTCGGTTTTTCCTACCGGCAACAAGGGAAGCTCGACCTTGCCTGGGACGCCTACGAGCGGGCGCTGACATTGGACCCGGATCACATCGACGCCAATGAATATCTCGGCGAATTGTACCTGATGCAGGGACAGGTCGATCTGGCGCGCAAGCAGTTGGCCAAGCTGGACAGTCTGTGCCCGTCTGGGTGTAAGGAGCGCGACACTCTCGCTCAGGCAATCTCCGATCACGTAGGCTCTTAACCGAGGGGCGCGCTGCAGGGCCTGACGGATTCTAGAACACGCCGGCTTCAAGGCCGGCGGCCATGGTCAGGCCGAATTCCTCGCATTGTCCGGTGAAGGCGTCGTCCCACGCCCCGCGGCAGATCAGCGGATCCTGAACGGGTTTCCAGCGCAGGCCGGTGACAATCGTCTCGACCCCGCGCCGTGTCCCGGTACCGTCGTGCCCAGCCCGTACGAACAGGCAATAAGGTGTCCCCTGTTTCTCTTCCAGCACCGGATAGTAGCACCGGTCGAAGAAATCCTTCAGCGCCCCCGACATATACCCCAGATTTTCAGTCGTTCCCAAAATGATGCCGTCTGCGTCGAGGACGTCTTGGGGCTGTGTGTCGAAAGGCGATTGGCAACGGACAGCGACGCCCTCCACATCCGGATGCGTCATGCCTTTTACAAGCGCATCCCTTAGACGTTGCGTGTTGGGCGATGGCGCGTGGATTACCGCCAGAAGGATTTTGTGGTCGGCCATGGGCGCATCATCCCGAACCGGATGTCAAAGCACAACCGGTTCGGGAGCGGCGGGATCCCTCACGCGACGAAACGTCCTTGTTGGTAGTCCTGGACCGCTTCGACAAGCTCCGCCTGGCTATTCATCACGAAAGGGCCGTAGCGTGCGACCGGCTCGTTTATGGGGGCCCCTTCGCCGTAGAACAGGCTGGCGCCCGTGGAGCCGGCAGTCAGAATGACCTCTCCATCGCCGTGCAGAACGGCCAAGGAGGGGGCTTGCGCAATCGTTTCCCTTCTATGATCGTCCGGGCCGTGCACTGTGCCTTCATAGAGGCAGAAGAAAGCGTTATGCCCTCCGGGGCGCGTCAGAGAGAGCGTCGCGCCCGGGGCCATATCCGCCCGCAGCAGGCGGATCTCCGTCTGCGAACGAGCCGGGCCGGTCTCGCCGCCGTATGTTCCGGCAATGACGCAAACCTCTAGGCCGTTCTCCGAGACGACGGGTATCGTCCCGGCCGTGATGTCCTGATAGCCGGGCGGGCACATCTTTTGCGTTTTCGGCAAATTGACCCAGAGCTGAAAGCCGCGCATCCGGCCTTCGATCTG
The DNA here is from genome assembly GCA_028282025.1 of Hwanghaeella sp. Classification (GTDB taxonomy): domain Bacteria; phylum Pseudomonadota; class Alphaproteobacteria; order UBA8366; family Aestuariispiraceae; genus Hwanghaeella. The sequence continues at coordinate 1,869 of JANQIT010000107.1, forward strand.
CTCCGGCATTTCCGAGTGCACAATGCCCCGGCCCGCGGTCATCCACTGCACGTCACACGGTCCGATAACGCCTTCGCCGCCAGTCGAGTCGCGGTGCCGAAGGCGGCCGTCCAACATGATCGTTACCGTTTCGAAACCACGGTGCGGATGGTCGGGAAAGCCGCCGATATAGGCGCCGGGATCGTCATTGTCGAACCTGTCCAGCATCAGAAACGGATCGATCATGTCCACCTGCGGGGTGCCGATCATCCGCGTCAGGCGAACGCCGTCGCCGTCCGAGGTTTCGATGCCGGGAACAAGTTTCTGAATATACATGGCCGGTCCTTCGCCGTTGTTTCCGCCTGTGCTGGAGAAATTGGGATGCGGCCGGCCAAGGTCCACGTTTAGAACGGCGAAAGAAGGAAACAATTCGTTTCCGCCTTGGCCGCGAACGGCGTCGAATTTTTCCCAAACATCCGATTGCAGTTGAGGGGATAGCTACTTATACGGTGCGCGCAATGGTTCGATTGGTAGTTTCAGGCGGCGCAATAGGTAAGCCGCTATGTTTGTGAGTAAGGTGTGACGAATTTATTGTTTGGGTTATTGGGTACATCACCAGATCCGTCGATCATCCGGACCGAAGCCACCCTGGCCGTCATTGAAGAATCCAGATTGCAGCGTTTGGCCGACTATTGGCTAGCCCTGCGAAAAGGACGGCGCTTGCCGTCATTGACGGACGTCGACCCTGTGAAAATCCCGTGGGCGCTCAGCCGGTTGTTCATTATCGAGCATGCCGCTGTCGACGGCGTTTGGCGCTTTCGTCTGGCTGGTACTGAAATCGAAAACGACCATGGCCGGAGTAGCTTGAAGGGATTGGCGGTAGCGGACCTGTTCGAGCCGGACATGTATGAGCATGTTCGCGCACGGTTGAAGGAATGCATGAACGGGCCGTCGGTGGTCTATATGCACGGGCGGATCTATCGTTCGGCGCACCGATTGCCGATCGGTGGCCGTTTGTATTTGCCCCTGGCTGACCCCGGTACGGGCACTGTAACCGGTATTCTGGGCATGTCGGACTGGTCGGGGTGGAACGGGGATGAGGAAGAGGACCATCTTGCGGTATACGCTGTCCCGGTAGAGGGGCTGGCATAGACGGCGGCCTCGCTGCGATACAATCTGCGCTTTTGCCTGCGGCGGAGAATCGCGAAATGGTGCGGCGGCGCGGGTCGGTCGTTGAATCGTGTCTTCCGGCCCCTGGAATCTTGGACAAAGAAAGGTGCTAAATGGCGCGGTCCCGGTCCGTCTTCGTATGCCAGTCCTGCGGCACGATCCATCCCCGATGGGCCGGCCAATGCGAGGGCTGCGGAGAATGGAATTCGATTGTCGAGGAAACGTCGGATGCCGCCCCACTCGGCGGCGCGGCGAAAGGGAAATCGGGCGCTTCCCGCGGCAAGGCCGGTAGCATCGATTTCGTGCCCTTGACCGGAAGCAGCGAGCGCGCCCCGCGCCTGGCTACCAGGATAGGTGAATTCGACCGCGTTCTGGGCGGTGGTCTCGTGCAGGGGTCCGCGACCCTGATCGGCGGCGATCCCGGCATCGGAAAGTCCACCTTACTGTTGCAGGCAGCTGCGGCGCTTTCGGCATCGGCCCGTTGTGCCTATATCTCCGGGGAGGAAGCCATCGACCAGGTCCGCATGCGTGCGGACAGGCTTGGTGTCGCGGCCAGCCAGGTGGAATTGGCGGCGGCGACGAATGTCCGTGATATTTGCGCCGCCATCGATGTGGCCGCCGGCCCCAAGATCGTGGTGATCGATTCCATTCAGACCATGTATGTGGATGCGCTCGATTCAGCGCCGGGCACCGTCGGCCAGGTCCGCGCCTGCGCCCAGGAACTCATCCGTGTGGCCAAGCGGCGCGGAACGGCCTTGCTGATCGTCGGCCATGTCACCAAGGAGGGGGCCATCGCCGGCCCGCGCGTCCTGGAACATATGGTCGATACGGTGCTGTATTTCGAAGGCGAGCGCGGGCACCCGTTCAGAATTCTCCGGGGTGTGAAAAACCGTTTCGGACCGACCGATGAAATCGGCGTGTTCGATATGACGGGCGAAGGGCTTAAGGAAGTCGGCAATCCGTCCGAACTGTTCCTCAGCGATCGGCAGGACGGGGTGGCCGGAGCGGCTGTCTTCGCGGGAATTGAGGGGACGCGGCCCATGCTGGTGGAAATCCAGGCCCTGGTGGTGCCGTCTCCGTTGGGCACTCCCCGGCGCGCGGTGGTGGGGTGGGATTCCGCCCGGCTCTCCATGGTGCTTGCGGTGCTCGAAGGACGGGCGGGTTACAGGCTCAGCGGGAACGATGTGTATTTGAATGTTGCGGGCGGATTGCGCATAACGGAGCCGGCTGCGGATTTGGCGGTGGCGGTGGCTTTGATTTCCTCGCTGACCGGCGAAGCGGTGCCGGCGGATAGGGTCGTTTTCGGTGAAATCGGATTGAGTGGCGAAGTGCGAGCGGTAAGCCAAACCGAAGCCCGCTTGAAGGAAGCGGCCAAACTGGGGTTCGCGTCCGCGATGACGCCGCGCCGCCGCGGCGCTCAGTCGAAAGGGGCGCTGCGGATCATCGAAATGGGCGACTTGTCGGCGCTGGACGCGTTGTTCGGAGACCCGGCTGGGGCGACGGCCCGGATCGCGGAAATTTGAGAGTGGAGTTCGGTTCGGAATGGAAAACCTGCCGGTAGGCATCGTCGATCTGATTGTCATCGGCGTTATCGCAATCTCCGCTCTGCTCGCCTACTTTCGCGGTTTCCTGCGTGAGTTGCTGTCGATTCTTGCCTGGGGCGGCGCCGCTATAGCGACCTGGTACGGTTATCCCTATGCCGAGCCCTACGCCGCAGATTTCGGGCTGCAGGAACCTTTGGGCACGACGATTGCCGCAGTTGTCGGGGTTTTCCTGGTTTCCCTGATCGCGCTCAGCGTAGTGACCAGCATCCTGTCGGGCATGATTCGGGAGAGTGGCCCGGGCTCTGTCGATAAGGCGCTGGGGTTCGCCTTCGGTCTGGCGCGAGGCGCCTTGATCGTCGCGGTTCTCTATCTGGGGTCGACAATGGTGCTGAAAGAGGAAGCCCTGCCGCTGCAGGTCACCGAAAGCCGTTCCTTTCCAGCCGTCAAACTGGTGGCCGCCAGGATCCTGAGCTGGCTGCCGGACGAAATCCGGGCCAAGGCGCACGCTTCCGAACGGGAAGCACAGGAAACCGCTGAAGAAGTCCGGCAGGCGCAGGAAATTTATGAAAAGCTCAGTAATCCTCAACCTTCCGGGTCATCCGAACGCGGGCAGGAACAGCAGGGATACGACAATAAGCAGCGCCAGCAGCTTGACAGTTTGCTGAAACAAGCGGAATGAACGGTCGCGCGAACTGTTTAGCGCAACGGACGCCGACACCATTGCGATCCTTTACGGCGCCAGGAGGAAGCACGGCATGATGCGGTCCACCAATCCCTTTGACGACGACAAGCTTCGTGAAGAGTGTGCGATTTTCGGCATCTACGGCACGTCCGACGCCGCCGCACATGCGGCCCTGGGGCTGCACGCGCTGCAGCATCGCGGGCAGGAGGGAACGGGAATCGTCACCTATTCGGATCAGGACGATCAGTTCTACGCCCACCGGGACAATGGGCATGTCGGCGATGTTTTCGGCGATCAGAATGTAATGGAGAAGCTCGTCGGCCGGTCGGCGATCGGGCACAACAGGTATTCCACCTCGGGCGACACGATGCGCCGCAATGTCCAGCCGCTGTTCGGCGATCTTGAATTCGGCGGCTTGGCCATCGCTCATAACGGCAATCTGACCAACGCCATCCTGCTGCGCCAGGAACTTGTCCGCAAAGGATCGATTTTCCAGTCGACGACGGATACCGAAGTGATCGTCCATCTGATGGCGACCAATTCAGGATCGGTGGTGCAGCGCCTGATCTCGACCCTGCGGCAGGTAGAGGGCGCGTACTCGCTTGTCTGTCTGACTCGAAAAAAACTGGTCGGGGTGCGCGATCCGATGGGCGTGCGTCCGCTGGTGCTGGGCAAGTTGGGCGGCGCCTACATTCTGGCGTCGGAAACAGTCGGGCTGGATATCATCGGTGCTGACAAAGTGCGCGATGTTTCGCCCGGCGAGATGATTGTCATCGATGAAGAGGGATTGCACTCGCACTTTCCGTTCGCGGCTTCGGAACCGAAATTCTGCATCTTTGAATATATCTACTTCTCGCGTCCTGACAGCATTGTCGAAGGGCGCTCGGTTTACGAAGCGCGCAAGCGCATCGGCGCGGAACTGGCGCGGGAAAATCCCATCGATGTAGACGTGGTCGTACCGATCCCCGACTCCGGCGTGCCCAGCGCCATCGGCTATTCGGAAGAGTCCAAGACGCCGTTCGAATTCGGGATTATCCGGAACCACTATGTCGGCCGCACCTTTATCGAACCGACGGACGAGATCCGGAATCTCGGCGTTCGCCTGAAGCACAATGCGAACCGGGCGCATCTGGAGGGTAAGCGGGTCGTGCTGGTGGACGACTCGATTGTCCGGGGCACCACGTCGCGCAAGATCGTTGAAATGGTTCGCGCGGCGGGAGCGACGGAAGTCCATATGCGTATCGCCAGCCCGCCGACAACGCATTCGTGCTTCTATGGCGTCGATACGCCGGAGCGTTCGAAACTGCTCGCAGCGCAGCATTCGATAGAAGAGATGCGGCATTTGATCGGCTGCGACAGTCTCGATTTTCTGACGATGGATGGACTTTACCGTGCAATGGGCGAGGCCGGCCGGAATAACGAAGCGCCGCAGTTCTGCGACGCCTGTTTCTCTGGTGAGTATCCGATCCGGCTGCGGGATTACGAGAGCACGCCGAATGCACAACGCCAACTGTCGCTGCTGAGAGACGCAAGCTAATGTCCGACATACAAGGAACAGGCGCCGGCCGCTTGGCCGGCCGTTTGGCGCTGGTCACGGGCGCAAGCCGGGGAATCGGATTTGCCGTCGCCAAACGGTTTGCGGCGGAGGGGGCGCATGTGGTCGCCACCGCAAGGACCGTCGGCGGGCTGGAAGAGTTGGACGATACGGTCAAGGCGGCGGGCGGCTCGATCACGCTGGCCCCCCTCGACCTGATGGATTTGGATCAGATCGACGTGCTGGGGGCTTCTCTCTATCAGCGCTTCCAGAAGCTGGACATTCTGGTCGGCAATGCCGGTTCGCTGGGCCGGCTGACCCCCATGGCTCATGCGGACCCCAAGGAATGGGAACGCGTCTTCCGCCTGAATGTGCATGCCAACCAGCGTCTGATTCGAAGTTTGGACGCGGTTTTGCGGCAAAGCGATGCGGGCCGTGCAATTTTCGTGACTTCCGGCGCGGCGGCGGGCGAAAAACCGTTCTGGGCGGCCTACGGCGCGTCGAAAGCGGCGCTCGATACGTTGGTGAAGACCTATGCGGAAGAAACCCGCAAGACCAACCTGCGCGTCAATCTGATCAGCCCGGGGCCCGTGGCGACCCAAATGCGGGCGGCTGCCTATCCTGGCGAAGATCCCGCGGACCTTACCCAACCGGACGAACTGGCTGGTTTGTTTGTCGATCTTGCCGACCCGGCTTGCGTCCGGCATGGGGAAGCCGTGCGCTTTGGCGATTGATCGAGCCTCGGAAGACCATATTGCTGGAAGCCGTATTTTCGACGTGGAGCATTCGGAATGCTTTTGAAGCAATGCCATAACTTTCATGATTTTCGCGAGTTGGCGCGGCGGCGTCTTCCAGGGCCGATCTTCAACTATATCGATGGTGCGGCGGACGACGAAGTCACACACCGCAAGAACACCGACAGTTTCAATGCGGTGGATTTGGTGCCGAACATTTTGCGGGGGGTGGGCGACATCGATATGTCGGTCACGGTGATGGGCCAGCAACTGGATCTGCCGATCTATTGCTCGCCGACGGCGCTGCAACGCCTGTTTCATCATCAAGGGGAAAGGGCGGTGGCCGCCGCCGCCGCCGCGCATGGAACCATGTTCGGCGTGTCTTCACTGGGCACAGTTAGCCTGGAGGAGTTGCGTAAGACGCACAAAAACCCCCAAGTGTACCAATTCTATTTTCATAAAGACCGGGCCCTGAACAGCGCGATGATGCGGCGGGCCAAGGATGCCGGCGTCGAGGTGATGATGCTGACGGTCGACAGTATCACCGGCGGGAATCGCGAACGGGATCTGCGGACCGGATTTTCGATACCGTTCCGCCTGACATTGGGCGGCATGGCTCAATTCGCCATCAAGCCGCTCTGGGGTCTGAACTACCTCCTGCATGAGAGTTTCAAACTGCCGCAGCTGGACGAACATGTGGATATGAGTGGCGGCGCGCTCTCTATCGGCCGCTATTTTACGGAGATGCTGGATCCGTCGATGGATTGGGACGATGTGGCGGAAATGGTGCAGGAATGGGATGGACAGTTCTGCCTAAAGGGCTTGATGTCTGTCGAAGATGCCAAGCGCGCCGCCGACATTGGGTGCACCGGGGTGGTGCTGTCCAATCACGGCGGCCGTCAGTTGGACGGTTCCCGCACGCCCTTCGATCAGTTGGGCGAGGTTGTGGACGCTGTCGGTGACAGGATTGACGTACTCATGGATGGCGGTGTTCAGCGTGGCACCCATGTTCTCAAGGCGCTCGCGATGGGTGCCAAGGCCGTCGGCATCGGTCGTGGTTACCTTTATCCGCTCGCTGCCGCGGGTCAGCCCGGCGTTCAACGCACCCTGGACCTGATGCGGGCGGAGATTGAAAGGGACATGCGTCTCATGGGCGTCCGATCCGTTTCAGAACTAACGCGCGACCATATTCGTCATTAGAGCCTGCTGCCTTTACTTGTAATTACTGAGACGGTCTTTGTCGTCTTTCGGCTAGCAAAGCGTTGGCTTGCGATGCTGGATGTATCGCAAGCGACGGCTGACGCGTTCCGAAAGGCCGTAACGATCGAAGTTGACTGTAAGCAGAGGCGGTATTCTCTTGACGGGGCCGCTTTGTTCCCGCGCGGCCGCGACCGCTTCAACCGCATCGCCAAAACCTGACCCAACCCACAGTCGATACCTCGCGAACCGCATAAGTTACGGAAGGTGGTACCTTTCCAGTAACTGAGGCGGTAGGATTTCCCGATTGGTCGCAGAAGTGGAATTGGGAAACTCGATGCTGAAAAGAGCGCCAGGGGAGTTGCGCAGCCGCCGTTGGTTCGGGCCCGACGACCTGAGGTCTTTCGGGCACCGCTCGCGGATCATGCAGATGGGCTACGCGCCCGAGGACTGGCGGGATCGCCCGATCATTGCAATCGTCAATACCTGGTCGGATATCGCCCCCTGTCACGCGCATTTCCGGCACCGGGTGGAAGATGTGAAACGTGGCGTTTTGCAGGCCGGCGGATTGCCGCTGGAACTGCCGGCGCTTTCTCTTTCGGAAAACTTCGTCAAGCCGACGACCATGCTCTACCGCAATATGCTGGCGATGGAGACGGAGGAGCTTCTGCGTTCGCACCCGGTCGACGGCGCGGTTCTGATGGGCGGTTGCGACAAGACCACACCGGGCCTGTTACTCGGCGCGATCAGCATGAACATCCCGGCGATCTTCCTGCCGGCGGGCCCGATGCTGCGCGGCAACTGGGCGGGCAAGACGCTGGGCTCCGGTTCCGACGGGTGGAAATACTGGGACGAGCGCCGGGCCGGCAACATTTCGGCGGTGGAATGGCAGGATGTCGAAGCGGGGATCGCGCGCTCCTACGGTCACTGTATGACCATGGGAACGGCCAGCACCATGACCGCCATTGCGGAAGTTCTGGGAATGAGCCTTCCCGGCGCGAGTTCCATCCCCGCGGCCGACGCCAATCATATCCGCATGAGCGCCGCCTGCGGTCGCCGCATCGTCGATATGGTCTGGGAGGATCTGAAGCCGTCCGACATTCTGACCCCCGCCGCCTTTGACAATGCAATCATCGCGGCCATGAGTATGGGGTGTTCGACCAACGCTATCATCCACACAATCGCCCTGGCGCGCCGGGCCGGCGTCGCGCTTACGCTCGATGATTTCGAGCGGCTCAGCGATGTGCCCGTTCTGGCGAATATTCGCCCCTCTGGGGATACCTACCTGATGGAGGATTTCTATTATGCCGGCGGGCTGCTGGCGCTGTTGAAACGGCTTGAGGGCAGGTTGGATCTGAACGCAGGGACCGTCGCCGGCGGCGCGCTGGGAGACGCCGTCCGCGGTGCAAGGATCCATGATGGCGACGTCATCCGTCCCATAGATGAACCGATCTACCGGGAAGGGGCTCTGGCGGTGCTGAAAGGCAATCTCGCGCCGGACGGTTGCGTGATCAAGCCCTCTGCCTGCGACCCGCGCTTTCTGCAGCATGCGGGGCCTGCGCTTGTCTTCGACAGCTATGCCGAGATGAAGGAGCGGATCGACGATCCCGATCTGGACGTGACACCGGACACGGTCCTGATCATGCGAAACGCGGGACCTCAGGGTGGGCCGGGTATGCCGGAATGGGGCATGCTGCCGATCCCGAAGAAACTGGTGCAGGCGGGTGTGCGCGACATGGTGCGGATTTCGGACGCGCGTATGAGCGGTACGAGCTATGGCGCCTGCATCCTGCACGCCGCGCCGGAAGCCTTCGTCGGTGGGCCGCTCGCCCTGGTGCGTACCGGGGACGTAATCGTTCTGGATGTGGCTGCGCGGCGGCTGGATATGCAGGTGGAAACCGCCGAACTGGACCGCCGCCGGGAGTCCTGGAGACCGCCGGAGCCCCGATATCAGCGCGGTTACGGATGGATGTTCGCCCAGCACATCGCCCAAGCCAATGACGGCTGTGACTTCGATTTCCTGGAAACCGCTTTCGGTGCGCCCGTGGATGAACCGGCGATTCTGTAGGACCGCCGGGGATGGCCCCAATTGAAAATTCGCCTGTAAGCACCAACTTCGAATGCTGGAACAACATCTGTCGTCCGGCGCTATCCCGGGCTGGCGTATTTCAGAGAGGTAGGAATGGATATCGGTAAGCTGGTCGACG
>JANQIT010000158.1 GCA_028282025.1 Hwanghaeella sp.
GAACAGGCCGCAGAAGACGACCGGAACCGACGGCTGGAAGCCCGGCAGCGGCGCATCCGTCGGCTTGCGGTCGTCGGTCAGCGTATCGCCGACCTTGCATTCCGAGACGGTCTTGATGCTGGCGGTCAGAAACCCGACCTCGCCCGGCCCCAATCGGTCGACCATCAGCCCCTTAGGCGTCAGCACGCCGACCCTGTCGACCTCATGCGCCGCGCCGGTCGCCATCATGCGCACTTTCTGGCCTTTCTTCAGAACGCCGTCGCGCACCCGCGCCAACGCCACAACGCCGAGATAGGCGTCGTACCAACTGTCGACCAACAGGGCGCGCAGCGGAACCTCCGGCTCCCCCGCCGGCGGGGGAAGGCGTTCGACGATAGCTTCCAGAACGTCCTGAATGCCCAGGCCCGTCTTGGCCGAAATTTCCAACGCGCCGCTGGCGTCGATGCCGATCACTTCCTCGATCTGGGCCTTAACGCGATCCGGCTCCGCGGCCGGCAGGTCCACCTTATTCAGAACCGGAATGATCTCGTGATCGTTTTCAATCGCCAGATAGACGTTCGCCAGGGTTTGCGCCTCGACCCCCTGACTGGCGTCCACCACCAGCAACGACCCTTCGCAGGCCGCCAGGCTGCGCGAAACCTCGTAGGAGAAATCGACATGGCCGGGCGTGTCGATCAGGTTGATCGTATATTCGATACCGTCCTTGGCCTTGTATTTCAGACGCACGGTCTGCGCCTTGATGGTGATGCCGCGTTCGCGCTCGATATCCATGGAATCGAGCACCTGTTCCTTCATCTCCCGGTCGGCCAGGCCGCCGCACTCCTGAATCAGGCGGTCGGCCAGCGTGGATTTCCCATGGTCGATATGGGCGATGATGGCAAAGTTACGAATATGGGCGATATCGGTCATCGCGGGGCGGTTATCCAATCAGAGAAACAGGCATTCAAATATACGGTGCGCCGCTTCATAGAGATACAGTGCGAACGGCGGCGCACAATAGGGGCGGTCCTTGAAAACCGCAATCGCCTCGTGCAGTAAGGTCGCAGCATCCCGGGGGCGCGGCCCCTTTCTTCCACGGTGAGCATCAAGCGCATGTCCCTCTATTCCCTGGCGCGCCCCATCCTGAGCGGTCTCGACGCGGAAACCGCCCACAATCTTACGATCCGGGCCCTGGCGCTGGGCCTGGGCCCGCGCCGGATGGAACCGGACGATCCGCGCCTGTCCGTCCGTGTCTGGGGCCGGACCTTCACCAACCCGGTCGGACTGGCGGCGGGTTTCGACAAAAATGCCGAGGTTTACGGCCCGATGAGCCGGCTGGGCCTTGGCTTTGTCGAAGTCGGGTCGATTACGCCCTTACCCCAGCCCGGCAATCCGAAACCGCGCCTGTTCCGCCTGACCAAGGACGGGGCGGTCATCAACCGCATGGGGTTCAACAACAAGGGGGCCGCGGAGGCGGAGAAGAACCTGTCCCGGCGTGGAACGCTGGCCCCGAACGCCCTCGTCGGCGTCAATCTGGGCAAAAACAAAACCAGCGAGGACGCGGCCGAGGATTACCGGATCGGAACGGAAAGACTGTCCCGTTACGCGGATTATCTGGTCGTCAATGTTTCCTCCCCCAACACGCCGGGTCTGCGCGCCCTGCAAAGCACGGAGGAATTGAGCGCAATCCTGACCGCCGTCAAACAGGCGAAACAGGAAGGCCCCACCGGCGCGCCGCCGGTCCTGGTGAAGGTCGCCCCGGACCTGACGGACGAAGACATCGCCGACCTGTCGCGCTTCGCAACCAATGGGCTGGAGGATGGTTTGATGGATGGGCTGATTGTCTCCAACACCACCATCGCCCGGCCGGACGGCCTGCGGGACGGGAAAATGGCGGCGGAGACCGGCGGCCTGTCCGGACGCCCCTTGTTCGACAGGGCCACCGAGGTCCTCGCCGCCTTCTACAAACAGACGGGCGGCGCGGTGCCTTTGATCGGCGTCGGCGGAATCGCCAGCGGCGCGGACGCCTATGCCAAGATCCGCGCGGGCGCGAGCTTGGTCCAACTCTATACGGCGCTTGCCTATGCGGGACCGGCCCTGGTCACGGAAATCAAGCGGGATCTGCTGCGCCTGATGCAGGCCGACGGTTTCACACGGATCGCAACCGCCATCGGCGCGGATCACAATGGCCCGCCGGGATAGCATAGACATCCGGCGCGGCAGGAAACGGGCATGACAGCGGACCCTTCGACATCATCGGTCGCCGAATGGATCGTCAACGACCTGACGGAGAGCCGACCGGACGTCTTTCTGCAACGGGTGGCCGAACGGCTTGTCGAAGAGGGTGTGCCCATCGGCCGTTGCGCCAAATTGATCCGCACGCCGCATCCCACCCTGATGGGCCGGACCTATATGTGGATCAGGGGCGAAGGCGTGCACGTCACGACAGTCCCGACACAGGCCCGGACCGACGCGCGGTTCCTGCAAAGCCCGGTCTATCCCGTGTTTCAGGAAGGCGCGGTGGTGCGCCGGAAGATCTGCGACGGCGAAGGGCTGGACCATTATCCGATCATCCGCGACCTGCATGCGGAGGGGGCGACGGACTATCTGGCCTATCCGATGACCTTCCTGGGCGGCGAGAACCACGCGCTGACCTGGACCTGTTTCGAACCCGGCGGGTTCAGCAACGGCGATCTGGCCGTGTTGATGTCGGTGCAGAAACCGATTTCGCGCGTGGCGCAGATTTTCGCTCTGCAATGGACGGCGGAGAACCTGCTGAACGCCTATGTCGGGCCCGGCACCGGCGGCCGGATTCTGAAGGGACGGCATCATCTGGGCGACAGCGAACGCATCCATGCGGTCGTCTGTTTCTGCGATCTGCGCGGCTCCGTCCGTCTTGCCGAACATTACGGAACCGACAAGTTCCTGGAGGAATTGAATCGTTTCTACAGATGTACGGCCATCCCGGTGCAACGGAACGGCGGGGAAATTCTGCGCTTCATCGGCGACGCTTTCCTGGCCATTTTCCCGATTGAGAGTTTCGGCGGACCGGGCCCCGCCTGCGCCGCGTCGCTGACCGCAGCCAGGCAGGCCATCGCCGCGCTGGCGGAAGAAAATGCAAGCCGGGCCGCGTCCGGAGATCCCGCTTTCGAATGCGGGTTCGGGCTGCATGTGGGCGAAGTGCTCTATGGCAATATCGGCACGAACGAGCGGTTGGAATTCACCGTGATCGGGTCCGTTGCGAACGAAACCGCGCGGATCGAGGGAAAATGCCGCGACCTTGGCAAGCCGGTCCTTGTTTCCGCCGCCTTCGCCCGCGAGCATGCCGGTCCCTGGAAAGATATGGGCGAACATGACATGCGCAACGTCTCGCATCCGATGCAGTTGTTCACACCGGCGGACGGCGTTGGCGGGGTGCAGCCATGATCCGGCTGGCGGTTATCGGCGCGGGTCTGATCGGGCGCGAACATTGCCAGCTGATTCGCGATCATGACGGCGTGGAGCTTGCTGCAATCGCCGATCCGTCGCCCGAAGCGGACGCCCTGGCCCGGGAATACGGTTGCCCGCTTTTCCGGGACTATGCGGCGATGCTGGATTCCGCCGCACCGGACGGCGCGATTGTGGCGCTGCCCACGACGCTGCATGCGGAAGCCGGCCATGCCTGCCTGGATCGGGGCATCCCCAGCCTGATCGAAAAACCGGTGGCCGACACACTTTCCGCCGCGCTGAACCTGACCGAGGCGAGCGAGGCCGCAAACGTACCCATCCTGATCGGCCATCACCGCCGTCACAGTCCCGATATGCGCGAGGCCCGGCGCATTGTCGCCGAGGGCGCGTTGGGCGATATAGTCGCCGTCAACGGCTTGTGGATGGCCGACAAGCCGGACGCTTATTTCGACACCGATTGGCGGCGGCAACCCGGCGGTGGACCGATCCTGATCAACCTGATCCACGACATCGACTGCCTGCGCTTCATCGTCGGCGAGATTGCGGAAGTGCGCGCCTTTGCAAGCAGCACCGCCCGCGGGTTCGAAGTTGAAGACACGGTAAGCATCGCGCTTCGGTTCGAGAACGGGGTCCTGGGCAGTTTCCTGTTGAGCGACGCAGCCGCCTCCCCCTTCACCTGGGAAACCACATCAGGCCAGGCCCTCTACTTCCCGCATCGTGCAGGCGACTGCTACGTCATCGCGGGCCGGACCGGAACGCTGGCGATCCCCAGCATGCGTCTGTGGCGGCGCGACGCGCCGGATCATCATTGGCAGCATCCGCTTGTCGAAAAACAGACGCCGTTGGACGGGTCGCGCACCTATCCCAACCAACTGGAGCATTTTCTAGACATAATCCGTGGAAGGGCGAACCCGGTCGTTTCAGCCCGGGACGGAACCCATTCCCTGGCTACCGCGCTGGCCGTTCAAATAGCCGCCAGGGAGGACAGGACCGTCGCCGTCCAAGACCTGTTGACCGCGGCCGCATGAAACAGGAGGCCATGCGCGGTCCCGGCGATATGCCGAATGCAGGGCGGGCAACGCCGAAGATCGCGCTGCCGGGATCGCCGGGTCGGATCGCACCGGGCCTGCGGCTTGCGGTAGCATCACCCAAACTCTAGGCTTAACCATTGCGATTGCGAGGTTGAATGCCGTCCGCCAGCCATATGATTCTGTTCTGTGTTTATGTCGCACTGGCCATCGGCGCGGGCGCGGCGGCGCCGACCTTTTTCGATGCGCCGCCGGTGCTGGTCGGGACCGTCGTCTTTCTTGCCTGCGCCCTGGCGCACGAAGTCTGGGCGCGGCGCACGAACGAGGCGCGTCTGATCCGCAGCATGCGGGTAATGAAGGCGGCTTACGACAGATTGCAGGCACCGGCGGCCCCCCATCCGCCGGAGGGACCGCCGCCGCCCTCAACCCCCGCCCCGACGGAACCGCAACCGCCGTCTCCCCCGGAACCGGCGGAGCGCGACAGGCCGGCCCCCGCACCCGAACCGCCCGGCATGGAACCGCCGAAAGCCGTGGCTGCGCCCCGCGTGGAACCGGCCCCGCCGCCCCCCAGGCCGCGCGATCCGGCCCCGCCCGCGACCGAGCGGGGAGAGATCGCCCTGCTGCAACGGCTGCTCGCCACCCTTCGAACGACGGAAGACCCGGGGTTGCGGCCGGAACCGGGCATAGAGGACGCGGATGGCGGCGGGGCGGAGACCGGCGTCGGCCGGGGCGGCTTGCGCGTCGTCGGCGGATCGGACAGGGCGGACGGTGACGGCGGCGTCCTGGACCTTGTCGAACAGGGACTGCGCGAAGACAGGGTGGATCTTTACCTGCAACCCATCGTCAGTCTGCCGCAGCGCAAACGCCGGTTCTTCGAATGCTACAGCCGGGTCCGAACGGAGAACGGCGGAATCATCGAACCGTCCGACTATCTGGATTTGGCGAAATCAGCGGGGCTTCTGACCTCCATCGACAATATCCTGCTGTTTCGCTGCCTCCAACTGCTGGGCAAGTTGCAGCGCCAGGACAACGGCGCGGTCTTCTTCTGCAACATCTCCGCCTATACCTTGGCGGATGACGGCTTTGTCCAGGACATCGTCGCCTACATGGAACGGCACCGCGAACTGTCGGCCAAACTGGTTCTGGAGATGGCGCAGCCGGATCTGGGCGACGCACCCGCCAATCTGCCCGACTATCTGGAGAGCCTGCAGGCAGCCGGATATCGTTTCTCCATGGACGGGGTCCGCGACCTGGATCTGGATATACAGATGATGGCGGAGAAGGGCTTCCGCTCGGTCAAGATCGACGCCGCGATCCTGCTGGAACTGATCCAGGCCGGGCGCGGATCGGTTGTCCGGTCGTTGAAACAAAACCTGGACCATCACGGCGTCGATATGATCGTGGAGCGGATCGAAAGCGAGAAAGATCTGCTGGAACTGCTCGATTTCAACATTGACTACGGGCAGGGTTTTCTGTTTGGAGAACCCCGGCCCAGCAAGAACCCCGGCGCGCCGGAACGCGCGGACGGATCGGGCTAGGGCCGGAAACGCATCCCCTGCAATAATTCCACGGAACCGGGATTTTCATGACGGATCAAGCTAAAGCGGTGACCGGCGCGGTGACCATTCTGGACGGAATCGCGCCGCTGATGGCGGACTTCGACACATTCCTGTTGGATCAGTGGGGCGTGATCCATGACGGCGTCAACTTGCATCCCGGCGCCTTGGAGGCCATGGAAAGGCTCCACGCCGAGGGCAAGACCGTGATCATCCTCTCGAATTCGGGGAAGCGCGCCAGCGAATCACACGGCCGGATGGAGAAACTCGGCGTTTCCAGAAACCTCTACCAGGAGATCGTGACATCGGGGGAACTGGTTCACCGCAACCTCACCAATCCCACCGACGGGTTCTATGCGAATTTGGGGCGCAGGTTCCTGATGTTTGCCTGGGACCCGGACCGTGGCGTGGTGAAGGGAACCGGATTCGAAGAAGTCGACACCGTGGGCGAGGCCGATTTCATCCTCTGCGCCGGGACCGATCAACAGGACCTTTCGGCCTATGACGATGATCTTCAGGCCGCCCTGACCCGAAACCTGCCGATGATCTGCGCCAATCCCGACCGGGTCAGCGTGCAGCCGGACGGATCCTTGAAGATATGCCCCGGCGCCGTGGCCGAGAAATACGAGAGTATGGGCGGCCAGGTGCGCTGGCACGGCAAGCCGACGGAAGAAGTCTACCGCATCTGCGGCGAGATCGCCGGTTCCCTGGACCGCGCCATCGGCGTCGGCGACAGCCTGATCCACGACATCAAAGGGGCCAATGACGCGGGCATCGCCTCCCTTCTGATCTGCGGCGGCATTCATGGCGAAGAGATCGAGCGGCCCGTCACCGCTTTATCCGTCGCACGTGTTGCGGACCGGTACGGCGCGGCACCGACCTACGCCTCCGCGCTTTTCAAACCCTAGAACGCTTTCCTCAATCGATGGAACAGGCCAGCACCCGGCTGATATGGGTAAACGGCCGGCCGCTTTCCGCCGCCCAACCGTTGAAGGCGGCCTGCACCGTATCCAGATCGCGCTTTGATTTCGGATCCTGATCGACGATCCCCTCGCGGATCAGCGCCCGAACCACATCGCGTGAGGTGATGAAACTGTCGACCCCCATGAAGCGCAGAAAATACATGCCGGTATGCCCGCCGAGGCGGCTGGCCCGCTTCTTCAACATCCACAACAGGCCGACATAGTCCGCCGCCGGCCAGTCCGCCACCGTCTTGCCGAAGGAACCGGATTCCGACGCCACCTCCCGCACGAAGACCGCGTTCTGCTGGATGGAGCGGATCTTGGTGGCGTGGCGGACAATGCCGTCCTGTTTTAAGTAGCCGTCCAGGTCGTCATCGGTCTTGAACGCCATACGGGCCGGATCGAACCCTTCGAACACGTCCTCGAACCGTGGCCATTTGCTCTCCACGACCCGCCAGTTGAAACCCGCCTGAAAGACGCACTTGGACATCATCGACAGCCATCTGTCGTCCGAAATGGCCACCAGTTCGGCCGCGGGCGTCGGGCCGGAAAGCGTCTGCTCGAACACACGCGCCCCGCCCTTGCGGCTGGCCGCAATCTCGAAAATCTCGTCGAAGGTCCGTCTGTTTCCCATGCGGTTTACCCGATCAAACGATCCGCTCGCCGGCCCGGACCGGAAGATCCAGCCGGTTTTCCGGCGGGCTTAACGGGCAGACATAGGCCGGATTCAGCGCACAGGACGGCGTGTAGGCGAAGTTGAAATCCAGCAGCAGGCGTCCCCCGTCGCTGAAGCCCAAATCCGCACCCTTGATCGCATCCAGAAGGTAACGCCCGCCGCCATAGCTTTCCGCGCCGCTGGTCGAATCCGCAAAGGGCAGGAACAGGCCGCCGCCATACCCGCCGATCCACCATAGTGTGAGTTCAGCGCCGAGATCGCCGGCGAGGCCCCGGGTCCGCGCGACCGGCGTCCGGGACAGCACGCCGTCATTGCCGACCGGCACCGCCTCCGCCGCACCGTCGATTGCGACCGTGTCCACCTCGAACCGGAAATCCGGGTCATAGTCGAACATTGGGATGGCGCTCCAGTCGCGCCGCTCTTCCTCCGGCACAGGCGACATCGGATGATCCCGGTACAGCGCCGAGCGGACGGAACGCCAATGCACCCAGGCTTTTTCCGGGTCGGGCATGGCGCGGACTTCCGCATACAGGGTGGCGATGCGCCGCCGCCAATCCGCAAGCGCCAAGCCGGCCGGCAGGGCGGAGGCAGCCTCGACATCGTAGCGGGACGGCGGCGACAAAGCGGTCACAGCGGCGCTTCCTCAACGGTAACCGCGTCTCCATAGAACGCGACCAGCCCCGCCAATTCGGAAGCAAAGTCGAGCGGCGTCTCATAGCTCCAGGCGATTTTCTCCGCCACGATCCCGCCGCTCATTCCCGGAAGGTCGAAATAAACCGCATCGCCCTTCAACGGACAATGCGTGCTGTGGGCATTCTTCTTCAGGGCGTCCGTGACATCGTCACGCGGAAAATAGATCACCGGATCGTAAAGGTCCCTGCCGACTTCCAGAAGCCGCACGGCGGCGGTGCTGTCAGCCAGAACGGCCCCGTCGCGCAGCACCCTGACCCGGCGTCTGACCGGCTTGATCCGCATAAAGTGGCGCGGTTCGGCGGGATTGTGGGCGGCCCCTTCGACCAGGGTCACCGTTTCGGCAGTCAGTGTCGTCGTTTCCATCTGTTCCGTCCTTCAAGCAGAGCGGCAACTTTATCGAACCCTGCCGCATTCTATCATATAGGGCGCACCGCTTTCTTCTACATGGGCGGTTCGCGCTCCGGAAGGCGAGTGCTCTTTCCGTTCCGGAGCGGATGCGGGACATCAAATTCCCGTGTATCACAGAGAAGGATCGCAGGACGGTGGGACGGAACTCTCCGGCAGCTAAAGATGCCAAAGGATCGACATGCCGTGCATCGACAGGGGGAGAAGGATCGTGAGCGACATCCCGCTCTTGAGGGCCGGCGACGAGCAAATGAACCAGGATTGGCGCGCCTTGGCCCGACATTTGGCCGCGCGGGGTTTCGATCTGGATCTCTCGGAAAACCCGCCGCGCCAATTCGCGAAGGGTTACGGCAACCTGAATTTCCTGGTGCATGCGAACGGCGCGCCGATGGTGCTGCGCCGCCCGCCGTTGGGGCCGATCCCGCCCGGGGCCAACGACATGGCGCGGGAAAGCAGGATCCTCACCACCTTGTGGCAATCCTTCCCGCTGGCGCCGCGATGCCATCTGTTCTGTGACGACCCGGCCGTCTTGGGTGCGCCGTTTTTCCTGATGGATTACAGGGCGGGCGCGGTGATCGGCGCATCCTCGCCGCCGGACCTGAAAGCGGCGGACAAGCAGCGGATCGGCCATGCGCTGGTCGGGGTGCTGGCGCGGTTTCACGCCGTCGACCCCGCCGCGGTCGGCCTGGACACGCTGGGACGTCCCCAAGGCTTTCTGGAGCGCACCGTCAACGGGTGGATGAAACGGGCGCATCTTGCCTGGGACGAAGCGCCGCCCGCCCTGGCGTCTGATCTGAATGCGTGGTTGCAGTCCAACCGGCCGGGTGATGGTGCGGTCACGCTGCTGCACAACGACTACAAGCTGGACAATCTGATTTTCGACCCGGCCGATTGGGAACCCGCCGCCGTTCTGGACTGGGACATGGGAACGCGCGGCGACCCGCTGTTGGATCTTGCCGTGATGCTGAGCTATTGGACCGAGCCGAGCGACCCGGACGTCATGCATCGCCTCCGCCAGATGCCGACCGGCGAGGCGGGCTACCCCAGCCGGTCCGACGCCCTGGCGCTCTACGCCGCCGAAACCGGCCGCGACCTGTCGGATTTTAGGTTCTATCGCGCCTTCGGTCAGTTTCGGCTTGCCGTCGTCTTCGCCCAGTTGCACCGGCGCTGGCGGTCCGGCGGCACGCAGGATCCGGCATTCGCCACGTTCGGCAGATTGGCGGAAGACCTGCTGGACTTCACCTGGTCCATCGCGCGCGGCGAAGCCCACTAGGTAGTGTCTGCACTTAGGCGGGCCATTGAGGGACTACGAGAAGAGAGGTCAGGACGACCCCTGCCCCAGCTTCTCGCGCAGAGCCTCCACCCGTTTCCGATTCACGCCGAAATCGTTCCTCCCCACGCGCGAGGCCGACCGGACATGCAGCGTGCGCTTGTCGATCAGAAATTCGATATCGTCCACATAACGAAACAGCTTCGAAGACGCCGTGAAAGCCATGTATTTGTCGTCGGCGGAGACCAGCGTCGCGCCCATGTCCTCCATCGCCTGCTTCAGTTTGGCGACACCCGGACTCTTCAGCGGTGGAACATACCAGATCGAATCCTTGGGGGCCTGGCTGGAAACGCAATTCCTCCAACGCCCGCAAGGCTGGAGTTCACCCTTGTCCGTCAGTCCCGGCGGGGAATAGCCCGCCGACTGCCAGCCCATGACGAAGCCGGCTGCGATCATGGTGACAACCCCGATTGCGATAAAGACCCACACGCGCCTGATCCATTTCATCGTTCGTTCCTGAAGACGCCGAAGCCGAAGCACGGTAGCGTGCGGTTCCCGATGATCAACCGGTTTGGTGACGCAGGTGTCCATTCCCACAGCATCCCGCGCCGTTCGCTGGGCCGGATTCTCCGCCATGTGCCTGGGGATGTTCATGGCGATCCTGGATATTCAGATCGTCGTCACCTCGCTGCCCGCCATCCGCGATGCGCTGGAAATTTCCGCCGACCGGATGAGTTGGATTCAGACCGCCTATCTGATCGCAGAGGTTATCGCCATCCCGCTGACGGGCTTTCTGACGCGATGCCTCACCCTGCGCGGCTTGTTCCTGATCAGCCTGACCGTCTTCACCCTGGCGTCCTTCGCCTGCGCCAATGCACCGGATTTCGAAAGTCTTGTCGCCGCGCGCGTGGTTCAGGGTCTGGCCGGCGGCTGCCTTATTCCGCTCGTCTTCTCCGCCGTCTTCCTGCTGTTCCCAAAGGAAGAACAGGGGGCGGCCACAACGATGGCCGGCGCCCTGGCCGTTCTGGCCCCGACCCTGGGACCGACCATCGGCGGCTATATTACCGAGACCTATAGCTGGCCCTGGCTGTTTCTGGTGAATATTGCGCCGGGGATCCTGGCGCTGATCGCCGCCGCCCGGTTCCTGCCCAGGGAGAAGGCGGATATCGGGCTATTGTCCCGCCTCGACTGGGGGTCGGTACTGTTCCTGGCGGCCGGTCTGACCTGTCTTGAAATCGCGCTAAAGCAGGGCCCGGAGCAGGGCTGGCGCACGCTGCCCATCCTCGCCCTGTTGGGGGTGACGGCCCTCTCGTCCCTCTTCTTCGTCCGGCGAAGCCTGTCGCGGAAGGAACCGGTCGCCCAGCTTCGCCTGTTCTGGGACCGGAATTTCGCCATCGCCTGCGGCCTTAGTTTTCTGTTCGGTATCGGGCTATTCGCGTCGGTCTATCTGATGCCGGTCTTCCTGGGTCTGGTTCGCGGCCACGGCCCGTTCGATATCGGCCTGACCATGCTGGTGACCGGGGCGGCGCAACTGGCCGTCTCGCCGCTTGTCGTGCAATTGGAGCGCCGGTTCGACGCCCGGCTTCTGACCGGGATTGGATTTGCGGGCTTCGCCATCGGATTGGCGATGAGCGGTTTTCAGACCCGCGAGACCGATTTCGACGAGATGTTCTGGCCGCAGATCGTCCGGGGCGTTTCCATCATGTTCTGTCTGCTGCCGCCAACGCGTCTGGCGCTGGGCCTGTTGGCGGAACGGGACATTCCCGACGGCAGCGCGCTGTTCAACCTGATGCGCAATCTGGGCGGCGCCAACGGAATTGCGCTGGTGGACACGGTCTTGTGGCAGCGCGCCCCTTTCCACGCCGAGCAAACGGCCCAGGGTCTCCTCAACCGGGACCCGGCTGCGGCCGAAGCGGTCGGCCTGCCGGTGGAAATGCTGCCCCCGCCCGGCGTCGAGCCCACACCCGAGGAAGTCGCCTTTATCGAACCCTTGTTGCAGACAGCCGGCCTCGTCGAAGCGGTCAACGAGGCCTGGCTGCTGATTGCGGGCCTTACCGCGCTGGGCTTGACGATACTGGCGCTCGCCCGGCGCTCGCCGTCTTAGAGGCCGAACGGATGGTTTAGCGATCCTGCCGTTTCCGTTCGGCCCCGTCGCGCTAGGCGGTCTGTCTATGGTCGATATCGGAAACCAGATGGATGAAATTCTCCACGCAGGTTTTCATCCGCGTCGCCTCACCCGCAAGCGCTTCCGATTCGACGTTGATCTGCTGCGCTTCGTCCGAAGACTGGGAAACGGCTCCCTGCACGCCTTCCACGTTGGAAACAACGGTCTGAATTCCCGTCGCCGCCTCCATGATACTGCGCGAAATATCCTTAGTTGACGCGGTTTGCTCTTCAATCGCGGCCGAGATCGTCGCGGTGACGGTTTCCATTTCACGAATATCCATTGTGATACTGCCGATGGCCTCAACCGAAGCGCCCATTGAGCTCTGCACCTTACTGATCCGGGACCGGATCTGTTCGATGGCCTGCGCGGTCTGCATGGCGAGCGATTTCACTTCTCCGGCGACAACGGCGAAACCCTTCCCGGCTTCTCCGGCCCGAGCCGCCTCGATCGTGGCGTTCAAAGCAAGAAGATTGGTTTGATCCGCAATATCGTTGATTAACTGAACAACGCTGCCGATTTCCTTCGCTTCGCTGGCAAGGTTCGTGATCGTCTCGGTCGCGGTGCTGGCATTCTCAACCGCCTTTCGCGACAAGGTGGAGGATGTGTGAACCTGCCTCGAAATCTCTTGGATGGAGGCCTCCAGTTCTTCCGCACCGGACGCCACGACCTGGACATTCTCGTTGGTCGTCGTTGTCGCGGCGTTGGTTTCCGTAACCAGGCTGCTGGATCGGTCGGCGCCGCGCTCCAAAGTCTCGGCAGTCCGGCCGAGATTGTTCGTCGACGTAAGCAGATTTTCCAGAACCACCGCAACTTCGGACTGAAACAGCTCCGTTGCCTCTTGAACTTTCTTCGCTTGGCCTTTCTCTGTTTCGAGACGGTGTCTTTCTTCCTCTTCCAATCTGTCGCGCTCCAGCAGATTGTCGCGGAACACCCCGACACCCCGGGCCAGGGACACCAGTTCTGTGGCGCCGGAATAATTGCTTACATCCACCGATGTATCGCCGGACGCCAGCTTGGTCACCTCGGACGTAAGTTCCCGAACCGGGCGGGCGACCTTGAACTGCATGAACCAGTAGGTAACGGCCAGCACGGCCAAACCGCTCACCACGGCGAATGCAAGGATCGAGGATATCGTGACTGACGCGTAGGACAGGTGCCGCTCCAGATCCATGGCGGCCGCGTTGACCTTGGTTTGTGCAACGGCGCTGAGGGTTCGCAGCCCTTCCAAGGCGGGGCCGTCCGATACCTTCACTTGCTTGTCGACCTCCTCCGGCGTGCGGCCGCTTCTCACCATGGCGCGCACTTCGTTGAGTTTCGACATATAGGTGTCCGCGACGGACTGAATCTGAGACAGCGCCTTCCGCTCCTCAGGCCCAAGGTCGAGGGTGCTGTATTCCTCGATCACTTGCCGGACTTTCTCCACCGATGCGGTGATTTTTGCGACCCTGGGTTCGTCACCACGGATCACAAAATTCTTGAAGTGATGGATCATGCCGCCATAGCCGATGGCCTCGCTGAGCTTGCCAAGAAGACCAAGCCGGGTGTTCTGGTGGAGTTCGGTCTCGCGATTGGCGAACCGGTCGAGAACTTTGAGACCGTCGATAGCGGGACCATCGCTGATCTTGATCTGCGCGTCGATCCCCGAGGCGCTGTTGCCTTCTTCCGCAAGCGTTTGGGCGACACTCAGATTGTCGAGATAGTTTTCGAAGACACGCTGCATTGCGTCCAACGCGGCTTCTTCCTCAGGGTTGAGCATTTCTTCCCGGTACGACTTGATCGCCAGAATCGCCCCACCGAATCCAGCGGCCACCTTCATGGTGCGCGCCTCATCCTTTCGAAGAACAAAGTTCTTGAACTGATGAATGCCTCCACCATAGCCAACGGCATTGTGGATCTGGATCAAAGCTCTGGATTTTTCGTTCTTAGCGGCTTTGAAGCCAACCCAACTGTCTTCGACAAGGTTCAGGTTCGCTTTTCCAAGCAACGACAGCCCAGATATCGAGATACCTGTTGCTGCGACCAAAACGATCATAACAACCGACATAAGACGCATGCTCATGAAGAAATTCTCCAACCTCTGTTCGGAAATCGAGCGCACAATGGAGGGGAGAAATTAACAAAACCTTTCATCTTCAGGGAATGCCGCACAGGATTGATTTGGGTCAACATCGAAGTAACAAAAGATGAACCTCAAGCTCAACGAGCTCTGGGTCGACAGCCATAGGCGGCAATCGAATGTAAGGACTTTATATATTTTATTTCAGTGCTTTAATATAATTCATCACTCAAGAATTAGGCTTATCTCTGTCATACTCTTGGCCCGAGGCTTTCTTTCCCTTACTGGAAAAGTCTGACTTTTTCATGCACCCGAACTGATAAGTTCCGGCAACGGAAAGCGCGCTTGTCGTCGAAATACAACCCATACAGCCAAATAAATAAGGGCGCTCACATCCATGCTAGTTAAATATATACTAAAAATTGTTTCTCTAATATTTTGAGAGCGTGTATTCCTTCTAATGGAAGCGCTTTCCTCTCAATAGATCTGATAGCACAAGCAAAGATAACCCTACCGTCATTTCTCGCAGCCACCGTGTATCCGAATACACAGTATTGGCTAAGATAGGCAGGCAGCGATGCCGATGGCTCAAGAAGCCGGCACCGGCAGACCGGCTATTCAAAGTCCGATTGCGCTGACCTTAAAGATCACACCCGGACGAATGGACGCCATCCAGCCCGATGGCGGACTCCTGTCCGCGTCCCCGGATCAAAACAGATCGGCCAAGACGAACAGGTCCGCGGTCGCCGGGCTGTAGGCGACGGGCGTGTCGTAGAGTACGGCCAGGCGCATCAGCGCCTTCACATCCACATCGTGCGGCTGGGCGCTCATCGGGTCGATAAAGAAGATCAGACCGTCTATCGCGCCTTCGGCGATCAACGCGCCGATCTGCTGATCGCCGCCGCGCGGGCCGCTTTGCAGACGCTTGACGGTAAGGTCTGGGTTCACTTGTTGAACGATTATCCCAGTGGTGCCGGTGCAGAGGATTTCGTGCTTCTTCAAACGCTCCGCATGCCGGCTGACCCAGGCGGCCATCTGTTGCTTCTTGGCGTCATGGGCGACCAGGGCGAAACGCCGGGGCAGAACCGGCCCGGCCCCGTGTGTCAGGGTGAAATGCATGATCGCGCGGACCTGATCCGCCAGACCGCCGCCATCGGCGGGGAAAGCGCCGCCGAACGCCGCCGTGCCGACCGTAAAGGCCGCGGCGCCGGATGCCGCGACGTCGGCAATGCGCTTCTCGGTATCGATGCTGCCCGCCATGATCACCGGCTTGTCCACCGCCGCACAGACAGCCCGCATCAATGCGCCGACCGACCCGGTCGAACGGTAGGCGAGCAAATCCAGCCCGTCGACGCCTTCCCGCGCACAAAGCTGTTTGGCCTGCTCCACAATTTGCTCAATCGTTCCTTCCAGCCGGCTGGGATGGCCGACCACAGTGCCCGGAAAGGGGAAATAGCGCAGCGGTGTATCCTTGATGATCGGGATCACCAGATCCACCCGCGTCCCGCCCAGCAGAAAATCGACATTCAAATCGACCGCCGCCTTCGCCGAACGGACCTCGCTTTCCGCATCCAGGCTAACGACTTCCAGATAAACCCGCGCCCCCGCCGCACGGATCTTGTCCGTCAGACGCTTCAGTTCCGCGACCGGCAGACCGATATCCTTGAAGCCGATATGGCGCGCACCGCCGGCGATCACGTCGTCCACCCGGTCAAAGGCATCCGATACCGTCCGGTCGTCGCTGGTCAGCATGAAGATGAAATCGAACGCCATCAGGCCGCGCCCCTGGCCGCTGCAATCACCATCTGCTCCGCATAGCCTATTGCGGTCAGCAGGCTGGCCGGATCGGCGATGCCCCGCCCGGCAATATCGAAAGCCGTGCCATGATCCGGGCTGGTGCGGATAAAGGGCAGCCCCAATGTGATGTTCACACCTTTTTCCAATCCCATGTATTTCACCGGAATCAAACCTTGGTCGTGGTATTGAGCCACGACAAGATCGAACTTTCCTTGCCGGGCCTGCATGAAAACCGTGTCCCCCGGCCAGGGTCCCGAAACATCGATCCCTTCGGCGCGCGCCGCCTTGACCGCGGGCGCGATGATCTCGATTTCCTCGTCACCGAACAGGCCGCCCTCGCCCGCATGCGGGTTCAACCCGGCGACGGCGATCCGGGGGCGTTCTATCCCCAACCGGCGTCCGCCTTCCTCCGCCAAACGGATGGCGCTCATCTGCGCGTCGAAATCGGCCCGCGCGATGGCGTCCCGCAGGGAACAATGGATGGTTACCAGCACGGTGCGCAACTCGTCGTTCGCCAGCATCATGGCGACCCGCGCCGCACCGCCTTTGTCGGCCAGGATTTCCGTATGCCCCGGATACCGGATACCGGCGGCGGACAAAGCTTCCTTATGAATCGGCGCGGTCACCAACCCGGCGATGCGGCCTTCGACCGCCAAGCCGATTCCAGCAGCGATCGCGTCATATGCAGCCCGGCCGCACGCCGCGCCGACCGCGCCCACCTGCGGCGGTTCCCCCAAGGCGCTTGTTTGAAGAAAGCAGATCCGATCCCCGCCGGGCGACCATGCATCAACGCCCGCCGCCACGGGGGCTGGCTGGATGGAAAGGCCGGGGGCGTATTTCCGGAACGCGGGCAGCATCACGGCCGGATCGCCCAGCACGACGAACCCGCCGGGCGCGTCCGCCGTGGCCAGCGCCTTCGCCACGATTTCCGGTCCGATCCCCGCCGGATCGCCCATGGTGATGCCAATCGGCCGCGCCGCCTGCGCCATCCTCCTCCCCCTCTTCAGAAAATGCGGACCGACCATAGCAGAATGATTTTGCCGGACCAGCCCGCTGAGACATCTTGACCTTCCAGCAACTGGAAGCCCTATATCGGCATCGGATACAGGAGCTGTCAGCCGTGAGCGCAGAAGCGGAATCACTTCCAATCGCCGGAACGGAAACCCGCATTGTGGATTTCAGCGTGTCCGGGATGCATTGCGCCAACTGCGCGACACAGGTGGAACGCGCCTTGCGCGACGTGCCGGGCGTCCAGGCGGCGGCGGTGAATTTCGCCCTGGAAAGCGCCCGGGTAGAGGCGGACGCGGCCGTTCAAACCAGCGCCCTTGCCGCCGCGGCGGAGCAGGCTGGATTTACAGCGCAATTCGACGCAGGCGCCAACAATGGCGACACCCGCGCCTTGATCCGGGACGTCGCCATCGCCGGCCTGCTGACCCTGCCATTGGCTGCACAGATGCTGTTCCCCTTGTTCGGTTGGCACAACCACCTGCCGGGGCTTGTCCAATTCGCCTTGGCACTGCCGGTACAGGCCTATATCGGGCGGCGGTTTTATCGTGGCGCCTGGGCCAGCCTTCGGAACCGGGCGGCCAATATGGACGTTCTCGTTGTCCTGGGGACGACGACGGCATTCCTCTATTCGGTCTACCGGACACTTTCCGGGACGGAATCGCAGGGCCTCTATTTCGAAGCGTCCGCGGTGATCATTACGCTGGTGCTGTTGGGCAAACTGCTGGAAACCCGCGCAAAAAACCGGGCCACCGGCGCGATCCAGGCGCTGATGGCCCTGACACCCCTGATCGCCAAACGCCTGGCGGAGGGCGGCGCGGTAGAGGAAATCCCGGTTTCCCTGATCCGGACCGGCGACCTGCTTCATATCGCCCCGGGAGACACGGTTCCCGTGGACGGCATCATCGTCCGCGGCGCAGCTGATATGGACGAGCGGCATCTGACCGGCGAGAGCCTCCCCGTTCATCGCGGAGAAGGCGCGGCGGTCGCCGCTGGAAGCGGCAACCTGACCGGCCTTCTGACCGTCAGGGCGACCGCCGTCGGCCGGGACACCCGCCTTGCCCGGATCACCGAACTGGTGCGGACCGCACAATCGAAAAAGGCCCCGATCCAGAAACTGGTAGACCGGATCAGCGCCGTCTTCGTGCCGGCGATTGTGATCGTCGCAACCTTGTCCTTCGCCGGCTGGATGCTGACGGATGCCGGGGTGGAACCGGCAGTGTTGGCGGCGGTCTCCGTTCTGATCATCGCCTGCCCCTGCGCCTTGGGCCTCGCCGCTCCGGCCGCCGTGGCGGCCGGTCTGGGCGCGGCGGCCCGGTCGGGCATCCTGGTCGCCGACCTTGAGGCCGTCCAGCGCGCGGGCGCAGTCGACACGGTTGTCTTCGACAAGACGGGCACCCTGACAAAGGGAGAACCCCGGATCGCCGACATCGACTGGGCGGATGGAAAAGAAGATACGGAGGCCCTTTCCCTCGCCGCCGCCGTTCAGGCCAAGAACGACCATCCGCTTGCACGTTCTTTCGCAACCCTTTCCGATGCGACGGGCGGGCCCGAAAGAGCCGTCGACGCGTTTGCCGTGATTCCGGGCAAGGGCGTCCGGGCCGCCGTCGAGGGGAATGCCGTTCTTCTCGGCAGCGCGGTCTTGATGGAGGAACAGGGCATAGAAATACCGGCCGCACTTCGGGGCGGCCCCACGGCGGGAACATCAGTCTATCTGGCCATCGCGGGTACGTGCCGGGCCCGGATCCGGATCGTCGACGAAATACGCGGCGAGTCAGTGGGCGCGGTCGCCGCGCTGACCGAAACGGGCCATAGGACCCTGTTACTGTCAGGGGATGCACAGACCGAGGTGAACCGGATCGCGGACGCCTTGTCGATTGACGAGGCCGTCGGCGGGCTCGGCCCGGAAGACAAGGCGGAAGCCATAGGCCGGCTTCAACAACAGGGCGGATCGGTGGCGATGGTCGGCGACGGCATCAACGACGCCCCGGCCCTGGCGACGGCAGACCTTGGTCTCGCCATGGGGGACGGCGCCAATGTGGCGATCCAGACCGCCGGCATTACATTGATGCGGCCGGATCCTCGTCTGGCGGGTGCGGCGTTGGACATCTCGAAGCGCACGCTTGCCAAGATTCGCCAGAACCTGTTCTGGGCTTTCGCTTACAATGTCGTCGGGATACCGCTTGCCGCACTGGGCTATCTCAGTCCCGCGCTCGCGGGGGCCGCCATGGCCATGAGTTCGATTTGCGTCGTCGGCAACGCCGTGCTGCTGACCGCCTGGCGTCCGGCGCTGAGGGAACCGGGCAGATGAATATCGGCGAAGCGGCGCGCCAATCGGGACTGCCGGCCAAGACCATCCGCTACTACGAGGAATCCGGTCTGATCGCGCCGGCCCGCCGGACGCAGGCAGGCTATCGCGATTATTCGGATAGCGAGATTCACACACTCAAATTCCTGAAGCGCGCCCGCGACCTGGGATTCTCCGTAAAGGACTGCGCCACCCTGCTGTCGCTGTACCAGGACCGCCACCGCTCCAGTGCGGACGTCAAGGCCGTGGCGCAGCAGCATATCGCAGCGATCCGCACAAAAATCGCCGAATTGGAACAGATGGACGCGACCCTGTCGGTGCTTGTGCAGCGCTGCCATGGCGACGACCGTCCCGATTGTCCGATACTCCGGGATCTGGCGGACAAGAATTAGAAAAGGACCACCCGTCGCGGAATCGTGTCTTCGCCGAACGGTGCAATTTGTTAACGTTTTTCTGTTTCAGTCTTCCTTATACATGCAATAGCTGAAGGCAACGCGCGATGTGGCGGCATCTGATTCTAACGGCGTGGTTGGTGGTATCGGCGGGCGGGGCCGCTGTCGCCGAGGATACCGTCCTCGCTTTCGGCAAGGCGGGAACCCCGGCGGGCGTCGACCGGACCGTGGATATCGTTACAAGCGAGAGCGGGTTCAGTATTTCCTCGGTATCCGTCAGGGCGGGCGAGACGGTCGCGTTCCGCGTCACGAACAAAGGCGAGGAATTGCACGAGTTTCTGATCACGACCGTGGAGGAACAGCGCAAGCATCTGGAACAGATGGCTGACATGATGGGAGAGGGCGAGGACGGTGTCGAGATGATGCGGGAATCCACCCTTCAGGAAGGCCTGATGATGGACGACCCCAACATTCTTTTCGTCGAGCCGGGCTTTACCGAAACGCTGATCTGGACCTTTACCGAACCCGGCGATCTGATCTTCGCCTGTAATGTCGTCGACGGCAGCGACCGCAGCATACAGGGTGCGATAACGGTCTTTCCCCGATAGTCGCGCCGCCGTCCTGAGAAATCCGGCGACGCCAAACCGCTATTGTATGACCAGGGACGCCCGGCCCAGCCCGTCGATTTCCATTTCAATGCGGTCGCCGGCCTCTACCCAGACGGTTTTCACGATACTGCCCAAGGTGACGAATTCGCCGGACCGCAGCGGCTGACCTTGGGCCGCACGCTCGGTCGCCAGCCAGGCGAGAGCGTCCATGGGATAGCCGAGAATATCCGCGCCGCTTCCCTCGCCGACGGTTTCGCCGTTGATCTTCATCCACCCGGTCAGCGCATCCATCCCAAGGGGGTCCACGGCGACGCCCGGACCCAGAATACAGGCGGCGTTGAAAAAATCGTCGGCGATCAGCGAACTTGTCGGACGCTTGGTGAAGTCGGTCCAGCGTTCGTCCACCAGTTCGATACCGGCCATGGCCTCGGCAACCGCCCCGGCGGCGGCGGCCCGGTCGTAACCACCGTCCCGATGCGGCATGTCGCTGCCCAGCATGACGGCGATCTCGCATTCGACACCGGGCCGGACCAGGGAAGCGCGCGGCACCACGGCCTCTTGGCGATGCACTGTGCCGGCGCGGACCTTGCCCGCGCAGGGATGGTCGATTTTGAGGTATTCCTGCATCACCTTGGTGGTGCAGCCGATCTTGTGCCCCGCCAGCGGCCCGAAGTCCGGCTCAAGCAAAGCATGCAGACGGTCCTGGATAGCGTAGGCGTCCGCCAAGGAGACGGATTCCGGGTTCACCGGAAGTTTTTCCAAGGACCGGACCGATTGCCGCGCCCCGGCCAGGGCGGCGGCTGAAGCCTCTATTTCGGACAGTTGCACGCGTAGGATACTCCCCGGGTTTGTATGATGACGGTTTCACTTTTCCTCGCTTAGTCCTATATCACGGCGCAAGATACAACAAAGGCCGGCTCGAACATCCGGCCATAAGAGGAGGTCTCGACCATGAACGCGGAAGCGGCAGCAACACTTCCATCGGACCGGCAACTGGCGCTGGCGGAGCTGGCCGAGGCATTCGGCGGCAGGATCAGCACGTCGACCGCGGTGCGGGAGCAGCACGGCCGGGACGAGAGCTATCATGCGGTCCAGGCCCCGGACGCCGTTTTCTTCGCCCAATCGACCGAGGAAGTCGCAGAAGCGGTTAAAATCTGCGCCCGTCATGGCCTGCCGATCATTCCCTTCGGCACTGGAACGGGGCTAGAGGGGCATGTGACGGCGCCGTTCGGCGGGCTGTGCATCGATGTTTCCGGGATGAATGAAATCCTTTCGGTCAATGCCGAAGACATGGACGTGCATGTTCAGGCGGGCGTGACCCGCAAACAATTGAATGAATATCTGCGCGATACCGGGCTGTTCTTCCCGATCGATCCGGGGGCGGATGCATCGCTTGGCGGGATGGCGGCGACGCGCGCCTCCGGCACCAATGCGGTACGCTACGGCACGATGCGCGAAAACGTCCTCAACCTGACGGCGGTCCTGCCGGACGGCCGGGTCGTGCGGACCGCGCGCCGGGCGAAGAAGTCGTCCGCCGGCTACGATCTGACCCGCCTTTTCGTCGGGTCCGAGGGCACGCTGGGCATCATCACCGAGTTGACCTTGAAAGTATACGGCGTGCCGGAGGCGATTTCATCGGCGGTCTGCGCCTTCCCAACGCTGGACGATGCGGTCAACACCACGATTCTGACCATTCAGTCGGGCGTGCCGGTGGCGCGGGTCGAACTGGTATCGAAGGAAATGATGCAGGCTTTCATTTCCTATTCGAAGCTGGAGGGGTACGAGGAGTCCGACTACCTGTTCTTCGAGTTTCATGGGTCGGAATCCAGTGTGAAGGAACAGGCTGAAACGGTTGAGGCCATCGCCGGGGACTTCGGCGCAACGGGCTTCAAATGGGCGACCAAACAGGAAGACCGAAACGCCCTGTGGACGGCGCGGCACAATGCACATATGGCTACGCGTTCGCTGCGGCCCGGATGCGAGGTCTGGGCGACCGATGTCTGCGTGCCGATCTCCCGCCTGACGGAAATCGTATCCGACGCCAAGCGGACCATGGATGAGATGGGCCTGATCGGCACCATCGTCGGCCATGTCGGGGACGGTAACTTCCATATCGGATACGTTGTCGATCCGAACAATCCGGAGGAACTGAAGCAGGCCGGCGCGCATAACCGGATGCTGATCGAACAGGCCATCGCCATGGACGGCACCTGTACCGGAGAACACGGGATCGGCGCGGGCAAGCGCAAATTCCTGGAGGCCGAACACGGCGAAGCCGTCAGCGTGATGCGGATGATCAAGAACGCGCTCGACCCGGACGGCATCATGAATCCCGGCAAAGTCCTGCCCTGATCCCTTTCCGCCGCGGGGCGATGGGTGATAGCCTGATATCTGTTCTGCGTCAGGGGAGGGCGGCATGACATTCGATCCGGCCAGCGTGCACGGCGTCTACCCGATTCTGTACGCCTTCTTCGACGCCCAGGGGAACCTGGACCGCGGCCTGATGCGCCGCCAGACAAAGGCTTGTTTGCGCCACGGCCCCCAGGGCATGGCGGCTCTAGGACTGGCGACGGAGGTCTCGAAACTCTCCACAGGCGAGCGGCGTCAGGTCATGCAATGGCTGGTGGAAGATGTCGGCGGCCGCTGTCCGGTCGCCATCACCATCGCCGAGGCTACCGTGGAGGGGCAGATCGCCTTTGCCAAAGAGGCTGAAGATCTCGGCGTCGACTGGGTGATCCTTCAACCGCCGCCCGTCGCCGGGCTGCCGGAAGCGGAATATATCCGCTTTTTCGGCAAGGTGGCGGACCAGGTGGGCTTGCCGGTCGCCATCCAGAACGCGGCCCAGTATATCGGCATCGGCCTGTCGGTCGACGGGCTGAAGACATTGAACCGGAACCACCCGAACGTCCGCCTCCTGAAGGGCGAAGGCCCGGCCCTGGAAATCTCGCAGCTCATAGAAGCGACCGAAGGCGTTTTCCAGGTTCTGAACGGCAGGGGCGGCCTGGAATTTCCCGACAATCTACGCGCCGGATGCGCGGGCATGGTTCCCGCGCCGGAATGCGTCGACCGGCAGATCCGGCTCTATACGGCCTTCGAACAGGGCGACGAAGAAGGAATGGAAGCGGCCTATCGCGAGATGCTGCCGATCATCGTCTTCTGCATGCAGTCGGTGCAGAATTTCCTGTGCTACGGCAAACGGATCACGGCCCTGCGCCTGGGGATGCGTTTGGACGAGGTGCATGACCGCGCCCCCGCGCTGCAACCCAGTGAATTCGGCCTGTCCTGCGCCCGGCGGTATGCGGACCTGTTGGGACCCCTCTAGGAATGTCTTTCGAAATCCGCGCGGGGGCGCTGGCGGATGCACCGCAGATACACGCCATCCTCGCCCGCAATATCGAAACCGGCACCGCCAGTTTCTCTTTGGAACCGCCAAGTGCGGCGGAAATCGAAGCGCGCCTGGCCCGCATGATCGATCAGGATCTGCCCTTCTATGTGGCTGTATCGGGCGACGCCGTCGTGGGCTATGCCTGGGCCGACTGGTTCCGGCCCCGCCCGGGATATCGTTTCACGCTTGAGGATTCCATCTATGTCGCAGACGGCCATCAGGGCCAGGGCGTCGGCAAATGTCTGCTGACCCGCGTCATCGAGGCGGCGCAGGCGCGCGGTTACAAGCAGATGATCGCGGTTATCGGCGATATCGAAAACACCGGGTCCGTCGGCGTCCACAAGGCGTGTGGATTCCAGTATTGCGGCATCTTGAAAGATGTCGGTTTCAAGTTCGACCGCTGGCTCGACACGATCTACATGCAGCGCGCGCTGTGACGATAAACGGCCCTTCGCCCGGAAAACTCAGCCCGCGTTATCGCAGGCAAGCACCCAGCCCTCTACATAGACCGGCGACCCTTTGCTGAAATGGTCGACGGCGTGGTGCGCGCCGTAATTGTTTTCGAAATAGGCGCAATCGTTCGGTGCATAACGCACCTGATCGGCGGGTTGAGCGCAGGCGGCGAGCGCAAGGACGCCGACGCCGAGGGCCAGACTGGAAACGAGGGGGTGCATACGCATGGGGACCTCCGAGACATTTGGATGCGTCCGCCGGTTCGCGGCGGAACGCCTGTATCGGGATATACGGAGGATGGGGTCTTTCCGGACGGGCGTCCCGGCAATGCTCACGAACTTGTGAGCTTCGCCCCTCAGTCGGACCGGGCGATGCGGACCGTCGCATCCGGCCGGTCCCACAGGTCCGGCAGCAAATCCAGGCCCAGCCCCGCCCCTTCCGGCGGATGAAAATATCCATTCACCGGCCTTGGCACATTATCCACCAACTCCCCGTACCAGCCGTCATAGAAGGCCCGCACCGATTCCTGAACCAGGGTGTTCGGAATGGCCAACGCCATGTGCATCGATGCCGACAGCACGACCGGCCCTTGGCAATCGTGCGGCGCGATGGGCCGCTGATAGGCTTCGGCGATGGCGGCGATCTTGCGGGTCTCTGTAATCCCGCCGCACCAGGCCACATCCGGCATGACGATATGGGCGCATTCCGCTTCCATCAGATCGCGGAAAGCGCGGGCGGAGCCCAGGGTCTCGCTGGCGCAGACCGGTGCTGTCGTCCGTTCGGCAAAGGCGCGCAGATCCTGAAACCCATCCATTCGGATCGGGTCCTCGATCCAGAACGGGTTGTAGGGTTCCAGCGCCTTGGCCACCGTCAGCGCCGCCGGCAGCCGCCACAGGGAATGCAATTCGACATGGATATCGATGCGGTCGCCCACGGATTTGCGGATCTTCTCGAAGGGCTCCAGCGCCGTCTTCAGATCCTCCGCGCTGATATAGTGTCCGTCCGACTTTTCCGCCGCCATGTCGAACGGCCAGATTTTCATGCCGGTGATACCCTGCTCCAGAAGGCTGTGCGCCAACTCGTCCGCACGATGCAGGAAAGCCTCCAAATCCTCGTACGGACCTTCGCTGGTCTCCAGACCCCAATCGTCGGTGCCCCAGGTCGGACGGCTGCGGACATAGCGGTATCCGGCGCAGGTGTTGTACGTCCTGACTTTATCCCGGCACAGCCCGCCCAGAAGCTGGTAGACCGGCTGGCCCGTCACCTTCCCGAACAGATCCCACAAGGCGATGTCGATGGCCGAACGGCCACGGGTCTCGGCCCCCGTACCGGCAAAACCGACATAGGGAATAAGATCGCGGTTGATCCGCTCGATCTCCAGGGGATCGCGGCCCAGCAGCTTGGGCGTTGCTGTTTCATGAATATAAGCTTCCACCGCCTGCGCGCCGAAAAACGTCTCTCCCAATCCGTACAGCCCCTCGTCGGTGTGGACCCGAACCCACAGACAATTGGCGAATTCGGCCAGACGCAGTGTTTCAATGGCGGTGATCTTCATGGTTTTCCTTTCCTCGACCCGGTTCGGCCAGTCGATAGCACGCGGCCCCGTCCTTATCCACGGCCTTTGATTTTTGTTAGCCATGCAACTATAGTCTTTGCAACATTAAGCAATGCAACAAAATGCTTGCGCCGATGAGCAAGATGGAGCGCCTGCGGTGGATCGGTCGGATTTGGAACGGAACTTCGGTTTCCTGATGCACGATGTCGCCCGCCTGATGAAGGCGGATTTCGACCGCCGCAGCCGTGCGCTGGGCCTGACCCGGTCGCAATGGTGGGTGCTGAATTTCGTCTACGCGCTGGAAGGCGCGACCCAAACGGAACTGGCCGATCAATGCGAGGTCGAGCGCGCGAC
>JANQIT010000183.1 GCA_028282025.1 Hwanghaeella sp.
TCCTCAACCAGTTGCTGACCGTAATCCAGATCCACCACGCGGCGGCAGGTATGGGTCAGGATCACCTGGTCGAACTTCTCATAGGTCTCCGGGTCGCGGATCAGACTGGCGAAGGGCGCGATGCCGGTGCCGGTGGAGAACATGAAGACCCGCTTGCCCGGGATCAGCGCGTCCAGCACCAGCGTGCCCGTCGGCTTGCGGCCCAGCAGAATCTCATCACCCGCCTGAATGTTCCGAAGGCGCGAGGTAAGCGGCCCGTCCTCCACCTTGATCGAATAGAAATCCAACCCGTCGTCCCAGGAGGGGCTCGCCACCGAATAGGCGCGCAGCAGCGGCTTACCGTCCACCATCAGGCCCAGCATCACGAACTCGCCGGAGCGGAACCGGAAGCTGGCCGGCCGCGTCACGCGGATCGAAAACAGCTCGTCCGTCCAATGATGAACGGTCCGAACCTGCACCAGATGAACGGACTTCGGCACGACGGGATTCACCACGCCCATTAGAAAACTCCCAATCGGATGAGGAGGGAAAACCGCTGTGCACACGAATGTCTGCGCCACGGGTCTTGCAGTTGTTTATGTTTAAAGCTCTATGTCGGTTCTAAAGCGTGTCGAATTTATTTGCAAATGATTATCAATCGCAATACATGCATTGACCTCAACCGGGCGTGGCGCTTTGGGAAGATGTCGGTGTCAACAAACCTCCTACGAACATATAAGCGGTTCAAGGCCGCCACGAGAGCCGGCAACGAGGCATTCCTCCGCGGATCGCTGCCGCTCGCAAGAGAGCATTTCGAAGATGCCCTGGCCGTGGCGCGCCGCCTTTTCCAGCATGCAATCGACCGCGACGCGGACCCGGAGATTGCGGTTTCTTCGCTATGTACGGCGTATCGCAATGCGGCCGAAACACTGTCGCGGCTGCAGCGCTTCGAAGAAGCCGGCCAGCACCTGGAAGCGGCCTGCCGGTTGCTCAATCTTTGGCGATCCGCCCCCAACGCCCCGGAAGGGCTGCGCCATGCCTGCAACGGCTTTTTCCCGGAAGCGCTTGAATTGTGCATCACGCACCTGGACCGTCATGGAGAGGACGCCAGCCGAATACTGGCCATCTACGAACATACGGCCGAGACAGCCTCCACGGCATAAAGTCCGGCAGCACCGCGTAAATGAGCGTCATTTTGGATCGAGCCTCGAGCATGCTTCCGCCGATCTTGGCCCTGGCGGTCATTCAGTTGCTGATCGGTCTTCCGGCGCATCTCGTCATCCAGGGTCCCGACCTCTTCGGCCAGACCTCTTTGGTGGCGTCTTTTACGGTCGGCACATGGCTCTGTGCGCGGCTTCTTCGCATCGTTTTCAAGAAATTCGGTCTTCTCGGATTTACCGCGCTGTCCTACGCAACCGGGCTGCTTCTGCATCTCGGCCATATGACATGGGCCGCACGCGGAACTTCGGATCCGCGCCCCGGAACCAGCGGACCGTCCCTCAGCGACCTGTCAGCCGTGCAGGACTTGTTGGATCTCTGGGCGCGGTCGCACCTGTCCGCAATCGTGTTCGTAACAACGTTGTTCGGAACGCTGACCGTCTGGCAATGCATCGACGCGCCGAGGGGCGTCCGGCGGCGAACCCGTTGAAAACGGCCCGGAATGCGCCGTTACCGGAACAGCCGTGCGAACCGCATCAGATTGAGCATCGAGACCAGCGCGCCCGCCACATAGGTAAAGGCCGCAGCGCGCAGAATCCGGCGCGCGGCGGGCTGGTCTTCGGGCGGGATATAGCCGCCGCTGCTGAGGATCGGCAGGGCGCGGTTGAAGCTGGCGTCGAATTCGACCGGAAGCGTGATCAGATTGGCCGCGACCCGGATCAGACCCGAGACGACGACCGCGATGGCGCCGAACAGAAGGATGCGCGGCGAAATCGCGGCGCTTCCCAGCAGGGACAGACCCATGGTCGCCAGCATCGCGATCCGATCCGCGCGGATCGCGACACGGACAACGCGCGTCCGAATGCCGAGCGGCCCATACCCGTCCCGGTCCTGCAGCGCGTGGCCGACTTCGTGCGCCGCGACCGCAACCGCGGTCAGGGACGCGCCGTCGTAGTTTTGCCGGCTAAGACGCACGGCCTTGGCGTTCGGATCGTAATGATCGCTGTCGGACGCCTCGACGGAAACCGCCTGCAGGCCCGCTTCGTCAAGCAGATGCCGCGCCAATTCTCCCCCGGTCCCGGGGAAGTCCGGGCGCGGATCCGCGTGACGCGCCATCACCGACCGTATCCACAGGGACGGCCCGAAGATCAAGGCAAGCAGGAGTATGCCGCCTGCAACAACCACCATTCCCGAAAAGACCTCCGGTCAAGAGCCGATACATCACTGTTCGATACATCACTTTATGTCGGACGGCAGGCGTTCGAAAACAACGGTGTGGGTCGCACGTCCCAATGTCCCGGACCGGAACGCCGGTCCGGCATCGGCATTGGGACGCCCCCAAACACCACGTTCGCGTGTTTTTTTTCGGATAACCGTTTCAGCATGGGCGAAATCCGGTCTAAGGTTCTTTTTGGAACAGGAAGAGCGCGTCCCTGGACAGGGACCTGCCGCCATAACGGAAACAGTCCGCGTAAATCGCAACGAACAAGACAGGGAGTACCCAAATCATGCCTAAAGATACCGAACGTTCGCTACCGCCCTATCTCGATCACCTGATCAAACAATCCAACCCCTCGCGCCGGCGCTTCATGGAAGGCGCGTTGGCGTTCGGCATGACGGTGACGGCTGCCAGCACGGTTTGGAGCGAACGCGTTGAAGCGGCGACGCCGAAGCGCGGCGGGACCTTCCGGGTCGGCGTGCATGACGGCAACACGACCGACACTTACGATCCCGGCAAGTATCAGAGTGTCGGCGACATCCAGCTGGCGCACGCGCACCGCAGCTATCTGACTGAGATCACGTCCGAGAACGGGCTGGGTCCGGATATGGCCACCGGCTGGAGCGCCAGCGACGACGCGGCGGTCTGGACGTTCGAATTGAACAAGGACGCCACCTTTCACAACGGCAAGAAGTTCACCGCGGCGGACGCGGTTGCGTCACTGAACCATCACCGCGGCGAGAATTCCACCTCGGCGGCCAAGGCGCTGCTGGCCAGCGTGACCGACATCAAGGCCGACGGCGACCATACGATCGTGATTTCGCTGGACCAGGGTTTCGCGGATCTGCCCTGGATCATGACGGACTATCACCTGGCCATGTGCCCGGCGAACGCGGACGGCGGGATCGATTGGCAGAACGGCGTGGGGGCGGGCCCCTACAAGGTCGTCGCCCGCGACGCCGGGGTCTATATCAATCTGGAACGGCATGACGGCTGGCACCGGGAAGGGGCCTATTTCGACGCCATCAACATGACGGTGCTGAACGATCCGAACACCCGTCAGGCGGCCATCGTCACCGGCGACGTGGATGCGGTGACGTCGCTGGATCTGAAGACGCTCAATCTTCTGAAGCGGAACAAGAATGTCGAGATCGACAATGTGCCCAGCGGCTCGGCCATCACCCTGCCGATGCATGTGGATGTGGCGCCGTTCGACAATGTGGATGTCCGTCTGGCCCTGAAATACGCCATCGACCGGGAAGAGATCATTCAGAAGATCCTGTTCGGCACGGGCACCATCGGGAACGATTACCATGTCTCTCCGGGCATGCCCTACTATCCGGACCTGCCGCAGCGTCCCTACGATCTGGACAAGGCGAAGTTCCACCTGAAGAAGGCGGGTATGAGCGAGCTGAATGTCAGCCTTTCGGCGGCCGACAGCGTGCTGCCGGGCGCGGTCGATATGGTGACGCTGTATGCGGAACAGGCGCGCGGTGCGGGGATCAACATTCAGCCGGTGCGCGAGCCGAACGACGGTTACTGGTCGAATGTCTGGCTGAAGAAGCCCTGGACCTTCGTGAAGTGGGGTGCGCGTCCGACGCCGGACAATATGTTCACCCTGGCCTATAAGGACGATGCGGACTGGAACGAGAGCCACTGGAAGAACCCGCGCTTCAACGAGTTGCTGCTGCTGGCCAAGAAGGAGCTTAACCAGGAACGGCGGGCGGAGATGTACCGCGAGATGTGCATGTTGGCGAAGGACGACGGCGGCACCGTCATCCCGATGTTCACCAACTTCGTCTATGGGCGGCGGTCGAACGTCAAGCACGGCCCGAACCTGGCCTCCAGCTGGGAACTCGACGGCGGGCGCGGATATCACCGCTGGTGGTT
>JANQIT010000203.1 GCA_028282025.1 Hwanghaeella sp.
AACTGCGCCAAGGCGGATGCCTTGCGCTCGTCCGCGGAAACGATGGTCTGTTCCAACACTTCCGTAAGCTTGTCGGCCGAAATATCGAATGCCGAGATCAATTCCTGCGGCGCGCCGGAGACTTCAATAGCCCGTGCATGGTTGACGGTCAGATGGTTCCGCATCAGCGCCACCTGCTTATCGGCGTATTCGGCCACCCAATTGTCGTACAAGCTTCCGAGTTCCCGCGCCTGCGTGTCGGCGCTGACATGACCCTGAGCCAGCCGATAGAACGCTTGAAACGACTGCTCTGCATGCGCGCCCAACTCAGTGAACGTTGAAAGCTGCCGCCTGTCCCCGGTCAACATGAAAAGACCCAGGGCCTGACGCTGATGACCGAAAGTAAGCCTGTACTCCATGAAGGATTTTTCCAAACTGCTGGCGCGGGCCGATTCCAGGTCCGACCGGCGGTACTCGTTGATGGACAACAAACCCAAGCCGACCAATCCGCACGTCGTCGCAATAAGCACGGCGAAGCAAAGGCCAAGTTTCTTGGCGATGGTTAAATTCTCGAAAAACTTCATTTTTCTTTGCTCCCTTATTCGGCGCGCCGGCGGGCCAATTCGCTGAGGTTGTACTCCACCGTCACGGCCCCGATTGGCCGCGAGGCGCGGGAAATGGTCATATTGACCTGGGCCCGCCAGGTCCTGGAAACTGCGTCATATTCGGGCTTGTCGATGAATACGGCGTTCGGGGACACCAGATAGGTCTGCTTGAATTTTGCCTCGTCCCCTTGCCAATAATCCGTGGTCACGCTGCTTTGCCCCACATTCAGCCCATGCGAATCCATCACGAAGACCTCCGCATAGAGACCAAGGGAGGCTGCTTGAATTTGCGTGAGGTAGCTGGAGAGCGGATTACTAAGCGTCGCCGCGATAAGAGGCTGATCATTGGCGCGCCTTTCAGCACGCCATTGCAAATCCAGCTCTTCGATTGCGGCGTTATTCAGCCCAGCGTGTTTTTGGTTTTGGGCGTCTATCGAGATTTCAACGATGGGATTTTCCAACCATGATTTCATGATTGAAATAACCTCTTCATCGATCAGAGAGATTGCCGGAGCCTCCTCACCGGCGAGGGCGTTGGCATGCCCGGCCAAAAGCAACAGAACAGCACACACGATACGCTTCATTAGATACCCCTTAACAAGAATGTTGAATTGATGCTTGTCGTGACGGGTATCTAGTAAAAAACTACTAATAGGGTATTAATGCGGCATTTCGGTATTCTTAATTATACTATTCTTTACAATTCTTTATATCAACCTTCTTACCTCTCAAAAAATCTTCCTTATCCCTCTTTACCGCAACTTGAAGTACCTGAATAGGACTCACAATTTTCAAGTTTCAGGATGGAAAATATATTTTCACACAAATTGAATATTAAAATATTCTCGCTTACATTCTAACACTCCGCGCAAAGCTGACGGGTTCG
Organism: Hwanghaeella sp.; assembly: GCA_028282025.1. Lineage (GTDB taxonomy): Bacteria > Pseudomonadota > Alphaproteobacteria > UBA8366 > Aestuariispiraceae > Hwanghaeella. Next base: position 1,471 of record JANQIT010000203.1, read on the forward strand.
ACGCACCAACCCAACAGCATCGTATGAACGACCCCTCAGCGCGGCTAACGCGCGGACAAAAGCGCCTTGAAGGCCAAAGACAGTCCCAAAGCCGCATTCGCGCACATTTAGACCCAGGCCACGCACGGTATGGCGGGACATGTCTTGAGCCCGCACAACAACGAATAGGGCTTCCTCAACCCGATACCGGCACGGCTGTTGCCGAGGGCATGCTCAGTTGCCTTAAGCCTCGGCACCAATACACTGAGACGGGTTCTATGAAAGGGTGCCCCATTGCTTTTCCGCCTGTCGCGAAATCGTGGACGGATGCGTGTAATCCCGCTAACTCTCAACAAAGGGGTTCGGTTTTCACCCGCAAAGGGGCCATAGAGGCGCGTTTGCTGGCCGGCTGGCCAGCAACCAGACGCCAGTACTGAGAAAAGATCATGGCGACAAAAGTATCCTATCCGGAATCAGCACACAGAGTTCTGGCGGAGCTGGAAGAAACATCCTTCTGGTTCAATCACCGGAACGATATTATCCGTACCGCCGCCAGCCGTTTTCCTCCCGCCGGTCGGATGTATGACGTCGGTGGCGGCAACGGTTTTGTCAGCGTGGCCTTACGCGAAGCGGGTATAGAAGCCACCGTTGTCGAACCCGGTTCGGACGGTGCAGCGACCGCCCGCAGCCGCAATCTGGAGGTGATCGAACAACCCTATCAAGACCTTGAGATTCCACCCGGCAGTCTCGGCGGCATCGGCGCCTTTGACGTTATCGAACATATCGAGGCTGACAAAGCCGTGATGGAGGGGTTTTTCGAGGATCTAATGCCGGGTGGCCGACTCTACATCGCTGTGCCCTCTTTCCAATGGCTTTGGTCTTCGGAAGACGTCATCGCAGGACACTTTCGGCGCTACACCCTTCCTCAGTTGAAGCAGTTGACGGAAGGCGCGGGCTTCACACCGCTATACGAAACCTACTTCTTTTCTTTCCTTGTCCCTCCACTTTTCGGACTGCGCACCTTGCCAAGCCTGCTGGGCCTTCGGACCACCCGGAGCGACCCGAAGACAATCGCCCGCGAGCATGCCCCACCTTCCGGTGCGGTGAAGAAAGTCCTTGATAGCATGATGCGATACGAACTAAGGCGAGTTATCGCAGGCAAAAGCATTCCGTTCGGTACGAGCGCTTTAATAATAGCCGAGAAACCAGTATTGTCGTAGCGCGAGCACTGACCCGCGGCTCCAAGACAATCAGGTCCTGCTTACCCAAAGGTTCTGGGCGGAGACACCTGTGATTGTCGCGGCAGCCCACGGTTCTGTGCGGAACTTTCCGACATGGCCGCTGGCGGGATGAAACCGGCTCGGACGCGGCATTTTCGATTCGCAGGGAGTCCACCATGACCGACCTTTTGTTTCGTGAAGATGCCTACCAAACCGACTTTGAAGGCACCGTCGCCTCGGTCAATGAACGCGGCGGGATCGTGCTGGACCGCACGATCTTCTACTACACCAGCGGCGGCCAGCCTGGAGACAAAGGCGTCTTGAAGACCGAAGACGGCGTCGAGGTTCGAATCGGCACCACAATCCGGGCAGATGGCGAGATCGTTCATGTGCCGGAAGAAGACCAACCCGCTTTGACCGCAGAAACGAAGGTCCGGGGCATGATCGACTGGGAAAACAGGCATCAGTTGATGCGCATGCACACCGCGATGCACCTTGTTTGCTCCATCGTCCCCTGTGGGGTGACCGGCGGGCAGGTCGGGATCGACAAAAGCCGCCTGGATTTCGATGTTGGCGAGTATACGCTGGACAAGGACGAAATCACCGCGAAGCTGAACGCCTTGATCCAGGAAGACCACCCGGTAAGCGCCCAGTGGATTACCGATGCGGAGCTGGATTCCAACCCGGATCTTGTACGGACCATGTCTGTACAGCCGCCGCGGGGGTCCGGCAAGGTGCGCCTGTTGAAGATCGGCGACGGTGTCGACCTTCAACCCTGCGGCGGCACGCATGTACGACGAACCGGCGAGATCGGTCCCGTGCGGGTCTCTAAAATCGAGAACAAAGGCAAGCGCAACCGCCGGGTTAACATCGTTTTCGACGCCTGACCGCGTCACGAGGGGGATTCTAGTATGATCGATGGCTATCCGACGCCGGTCGTCAGCACCGGCTGGCTTGCCGAAAACCTGGACAATCCGAATGTCGTGGTCCTGGACAGCAGCTATCATCTGCCGACCGTAAAACGGGACGCGGAGACCGAGTTCGAAGGGTTGCGCATACCCGGCGCCCGGTTCTTCGACTTCGATGGGAAGATCAAAGAGCCGGACTCGCCGCTGCCGCATATGCTGCCCTCCCCCCAAAGGTTCGCCCGGGAAGCCGGCGCGCTTGGCGTTTCGAACGAGACTTTTGTCGTCGCCTATGACGTGAACGGGCTGTTTTCCGCCGCGCGCTGTTGGTGGATGTTCCGCGTCTTCGGGCACGACGCCGTCGCGGTCCTGGACGGCGGTTTGCCGAAATGGGAACGCGAAGGCCGGCCCGTGGAAACCTCGACGCCGCCCACGGTTGCAGCCGCCGAGTTCTCGGCGCATTTCAGGCCCAGCCTTGTGAAAAGCGCGCAGCATGTACTGGAAGCAATCGAAGCCGCCGACATTCTGGACGCACGGTCGGCGGGCCGCTTCAACGGGACCGATCCCGAACCCCGCGCCGGCCTGCGGTCAGGCCACATTCCGGGTTCATTCAGCGTTCCGTTCCAGCGAATTCTCGCCGCCGATGGCGGCCTGAAACCGAAGAGCGAACTACAGGCGATCTTCGACGCCGCCGGAGTCGATCTGGAGAATCCCATCATCTGCAGTTGCGGGTCCGGCGTCAGCGCGTGCAATTTGGCATTGGCGCTCTATGTCCTGGGGCGCGAAGACGCCGCGATCTATGACGGTTCCTGGTCCGAGTGGGGCCAACGCGACGACCTGCCTGTCGAGGTCTGATCATGGAAATACGGTCATTTGAAGACGGCGACGAAGAAGCGCTGATTGCACTATGGGAGGCCTGTGGCCTGACCCGGCCCTGGAACGACCCGCGCGCGGATATCGCACTGGCCAGAAGCACGGCGTCCGCAGACATTCTGATCGGCGTGCAAAACGGCGGGATCATCGCGTCCGCCATGGCCGGATTCGACGGCCACCGGGGTTGGGTCTATTACGTGGCCGTGCATCCCAATGCGCAGGGGACAGGCGCCGGACGGAAGATCATGCAAGCGGCGGAAACCTTTCTGTCCACTTATGGATGCCCCAAGGCGGAGCTCATCATTCGGGGCAGCAACAAACCGGTCGCCGATTTCTATGAGGCTATCGGCTACAAGAAGGAAGACCGGCTGCTCTTCGCCAAATGGCTGACGGAACCGCCCTTACCGCAAGACGAGGCGCCGATTCTGGACGTGACGGTGACCTTCCTGGCCATGGGCGCGCGCCCTAGTTCCGCCCCGCGCAATCCCCCGGTAACGGGCACACCGTTGAGCCTGCAACGGCTGCAGAAGCCGACGATCAGTTTCTACCGCTATATTCATCACACGGTGGGAGACCCATGGCTGTGGTACAGCAGGCGCGCCATGACGGACGAGGCTGTCCTGGAGATCGTTCAGGACCCTAGGGTAGAGGTCTATCTGCTGTCGGAAGGCGGTGTCCCGGCCGGCTTTGTCGAACTGGATTTCCGCAAGATGCCGGAAGAGGCCGACATCGCCTACTTCGGTCTGTTTCCCGACTTTATAGGCCGGGGGTTCGGTCCCTATCTTTTGGATTGGGGCATTCATACCGCCTGGGACCGAACACCGGCCCCGAAGCGATTGACGGTCAATACCTGCACCTTGGATCACCCGTCGGCCCTGGGGCTTTACCAGAAGCTCGGCTTTACACCATACGCGCGAGAGGAACAGAAACTGCCGGATCCCCGAGCGACCGGACTGGTGCCCGCAGTATAGAATATCGGCCACCGATTCCGAACAGTTGAAGGATCGCGTCCGGCCTTCCGGACTGGAAGGGCGGGCGCAAGAACCGGGTCGCGACCGCGGCCCAGCTTTGCTCTGCTGTGCCTTCTTGAACAATCAGCACAGGAGCAAATCCATGGACTTCCGTATTACCGGCCTGTCCGCCACCCCTTTCAGGCATCTCTTCGGTTTAAGCGACAGCGCCTTGGCGTCGCTGGGCGTAAAACCCTTGATCGTCGATAGCAATCCTGGCTACCCCGACCGCATTGAGATGCGCGATGGCAGAGTGGGGGAACGCTTCCTGCTGCTGAACCACGAGCATCAACCAGCCGACACCCCCTATCGCGCAAGCCACGCCATCTATGTGCGCGACGGGGCGGAGACCACTTTCGACAAGGTGAATGAGGTCCCGGAAGCGATGCGCTTGCGCCTGCTATCGCTGCGCGCTTTCGACAGCGACGACATGATCATCGACGCCGACATCGTGGAAGGGGCCGAAGTGGAGCCGGTGATCCAACGGTTGCTGTCGAATCCGGAGGCCGCCTATATTCACGTTCACTACGCAAAACAGGGTTGTTTTTCGGGCAAGATCGAGCGGGCCTGAGGTTCTTCAGTCCGCCAGCAGTTCCCGGACCTCCGCCCCAATGGCAAGCGATGCCGTGAGGCCCGGGGATTCGATCCCAAACAAGTTGACCAGACCGGGCGCCTTTGTCTCTTCCGGCCCATGGATGAGGAAATCGGCGCTCGGTTCGCCCGGCGCCGAAATCTTTGGCCGGATACCCGAATAGCCCGGCTCCAAGGCGCGGTCCGGCAGATCCGGCCAATAGGTCCGTACCGCTTCGTAGAAGCTGTCCGCGCGGGTAAGATCGACTTCATAATCCAGCCCGTCCACCCATTCCGTGTCCGGGCCGAAACGGAGCTGCCCCCCCATATCCAGCGTAACATGCACGCCCAAACCCGCCTGCTGCGGCATCGGGTAGATCAGGCGGGTGAACGGGTTCTTGCCCGTCACCGTGAAGTAACTGCCCTTGCAATAATAGCTCTTGGGAACGGTCGTCGGGTCAAGGCCGTCGAAGCGCCTGGCCAGATCCGGTGCAGACAGGCCCGCCGAATTTACGACATTCCCGGCTTTCAACCGCATGGGCGTCTCACCGCCGACCATCAGGAGAATGCCGTCCCCCGTTACTTCCGCGCGCTCGACCGGCGCGTTGAAAGCGATCATCGCACCGTGATCCTCTGCGTCGCCCTGATAAGCGAGCATCAGGGAATGGGAGTCGACAATCCCGGTGGAGGGGGAATGCACCGCCGCGACACAGCGGACCGCAGGCTCCAGCTTTTGAGCATCGGCCGCGGATATCTGCACCAGATCGTGGACGCCGTTCGCATTCGCTTTCCCGACAATGGCCCCAAGATCATCGACCTGGCCGTCTTCGGTGGCGACGATAAGTTTGCCGCAGTTTCTGAAGGGTACGCCATGGCTTTCGCAATAGTCATAGAGGGCGAGTTTGCCGGCGACGCACAGCCGCGCCTTGTTGCTGCCGGCGGGATAGTAGATGCCGGCGTGAATCACTTCGCTGTTGCGGCTGCTGGTTTCCGTTCCGATGGCGTCGGCGGCTTCCAGCACGATAACTTCATGCCCCGCCATGGACAGTGCACGGGCGCAGGCAAGCCCGACAATACCCGCGCCGATCACCACCGTCTGGATTTCCGCCTCGTCCATACCGCCGCTTGCTCCCGATCCTGTTCGACTGCTATGCAACCTAACGGGTGACACCCGGATGGAAAGCGCCCAGCGGGAAAATATTCAACGCCTTCAAGGAAAAGACGGATTTCATGAAGGACGCCGCCGTTCCGAGACAGGGCCGATTACCCTTCCACCGCTCCCTGCGGACCCGCCGGTCCGACGCGACGCCTCGACGTATCCGAGATCTGATCGGCGACCTGGCTTTACTTGTGTTGCCGTTATTGGCGCTGCTTTTCCCATCCAAGCCGGCTTCCGCAGAGTCGGTTCGTATCATGGCGGCGGCAAGCCTGCAGCCTGTGCTGACACACGCCATCCAGCGGATTGAGGAAACCGCATCCCTTTCCATCATTCCGATTTACGCCAGCAGCGGCACGCTGGCCCGGCAGATCAGCCAGGGCGCACCCGCCGATCTTTACATCTCCGCGCATCCCCAGTGGGCGGATTGGACTCTCGACCGTCTCGGCCTGCCGGCGGACAGAGCGAAGGACCTGTTGCTCAACCGGCTGGTCGTGATCGCGGCGTCGGATTTGGCCCGCACTGAGCTGAAAGACTTTGCATCGGACGGAATATTGGCCATGGGAGACCCCGCCCATGTTCCCGCCGGTCAATATGGGAAGCAGGCGTTGCAGGCCCTAGGTCATTGGCGGCGACTGACGCCCGCTTTCGTCTTCACCGCCAATGTCCGCGTAGCGCTTGCCTTCGCCGAACGGGGCGAGGTCGATGCCGCTATTGTCTACCGCAGCGACGCGGTATCGTCCCGCAGGGTCGAAATCGTCGAAACCCTGCCCGAGGAAGCGCACGCCCCGATCCGCTATCGAATGATCCACCTGTCACCGCAAGGCGAGGCGCTTGCCGAACGGCTGCAATCGGCTGACATTGGGCGACTGTTCGAAGAATTCGGGTTTGTGCATTTGGCCGGACGTTAGGGGATGGACGGGTTATTGACCCCGGCGGAGTGGTCCGCCTTGGAGCTTAGTCTGCGCGTGGCGGTGGCCGCCACGTTGGGCAGCCTGCCTGTCGCAACCGCCCTCGCCTTTCTTCTGGCCCGCACCCGGTTTCCCGGAAAGCCGCTGCTAGACGGGATGATCCACCTGCCCCTTGTAGTGCCGCCGGTCGTGGTCGGTTATCTGCTGCTGATCCTGCTTGGCCGGCGCGGCCCTCTGGGCGGGTTCCTGCACGACGCGTTCGGCATCACGGTCGCCTTTACCTGGAAGGGCGCCGCCATTGCCGCGGCTGTAATGGCCCTGCCGCTTGCGGTGCGCGCAATCCGCCTTTCCATCGAAAGCGTGGACCGGGGGCTCGAAGACGCCGCGGCCACACTCGGCGCGCGTCCTCTTCGGGTCTTCTTCACGGTCACCCTGCCGCTGATCGCGCCGGGCATCCTGGTCGGCGCCATTCTGTCCTTCGCCCGCGCCCTGGGCGAATTCGGCGCCACCATCACCTTCGTGTCGAACATACCGGGCGAAACCCAGACCCTGCCGCTCGCCCTCTACGCCCAGGTTCAAACGCCGGACGGCGACCTGCCCGCGGCGCGGCTGGCGGCCATCTCGGTCGCCGTCGCCCTGGCCGCGTTGCTGGCCTCGGAAGTGCTGGCGCGCCGCGTGCGGCGGTGGACCGGAGCCGGACCGGAGGAAGCGCGATGATCTCCTTCTCGCTGCAAAAACGCTTCACGGATTTTCGCATCGACGCCACACTGGCAACGCGGACGGAAGGGGCGCGATTAACCGCCCTGTTCGGCCGCTCGGGTTGCGGTAAGACCAGCATCGTCAACATGATCGCCGGGCTTCTGACGCCCGACAGCGGCAAGATCCAGGTCGACGGCCGGGTCCTTTTCGACAGTGCGCGGGGCATCCGGGTGCCGGTTCATCAACGTGGCGTCGGCTATGTGTTTCAAGAGGCCCGGCTGTTCCCGCATCTGACCGTTCAGGGCAATTTGCGGTACGGCGCAAAAAGTGCGACGCCGGAACGGTTCGCCTTCGACCAGATCGTCGATCTGCTGGATATAGAACCCCTATTGAAGCGGCGGCCCGCGGCCTTGTCCGGCGGGGAGAAGCAGCGGGTGGCTTTTGGCCGGGCCATTCTGTCGAACCCCGAAATCCTATTGATGGACGAACCGCTGGCATCTCTGGACGGCGCCAGAAAGGCGGAAATCCTGCCCTTTATCGAGCGGTTGCGCGACGAACTGGAACTGCCCATCGTCTATGTCAGCCACGCCATCGAAGAGGTCGTCCGTCTTGCCGACACCATGGTTCTGCTGGATCGCGGGACCGTCGCCGCCAGCGGTTCGGTGACCGATATCACCAGCCGGTTGGACCTCTATCCTCTTACCGGGCGGTATGAGGCGGGTTCAGTCCTGACCGCCACGGTGAAGCAGCATGACCGGACATACGGCCTGACGTTGCTCGATACGCCGGGCGGCGAGATTACCGTACCGGGCCTTGGTTTGCCGGTCGGAGAACGCTTGCGGGTGCGTATCCGGGCGCGCGATATCGCGCTGGCCACCAAGAAACCGGAGGACACCAGCTTTCAGAACCTGCTGGAAGGCGTGGTTCGGGAGATTGAGACCGTCGCGGAGCCCGGCGGCGGAGACGCACCCGCGACAATGGCCGAAGCGGTGATCGATACCGGCGCGCCCCTGCGTGTCAGGATCACACGGCGGGCCATGGACCGATTGGCGTTGCAACCGGGCGCCAAGGTCTATGCGCTGATAAAGGCAGTCGCCATTGACCGGCATGGCATCAATTTGAGGGTCAAGCCGCCGCCGCAGACCGGCTGACGCAGAGGATGGCATGAGCACACTGAACGGCGCGGATTGGAAACTGGAACCCTTGATCGACTGGTTGATGGCCGACGGCCGCAGCCATAAGTCGATGGATACGTTCGTTCATGGCCTGTCCGAAGCGCTGACGGCGGCGGGCACACCGCTGGCGCGTCTGCTTCTGTCCTTCCGGACGCTCCATCCGCAATTCGCCGCAGAGGGAGTCGTCTGGCGGCGCGGCGAAGGCATCGTGGCGCACCGCCGGTCGAGCCATAACATTTGGAACGAAGAGGCCTTCATCGGCAGTCCGATCGAGGCGATCATGACCACACTGAAGCCCTTTCGCCGGAACCTGACCGAACTGGACCCTGTCAGGGACCATCCGGTTTTGTTCGAGGTGGCGGAAACCGGGGCGACGGATTGTCTGGGCCTTCCCGTGATCTTCACGTTCGGCCGTGGCAGTACGATGATCATGACGACCGACAGACCGTCGGGGTTTTCCGACGCGGATGTCGAGAAATTCGTCAGACTGTCGACCTTGCTGGCCCCCGTGGTCGAGGTGCTGGTGCTGCGCCATATGGCGGAAGGACTTCTGGACACTTATCTGGGGCCCCGCACCGGCAGAAAGGTTCTGGAAGGTCAGATAAAGCGCGGCGACGGAGAGGAAATCGATGCGGCGATCTGGTTCAGCGATCTAAGAGATTCGACGCGTTTGACCGAAACGCTGCCCGCCGCCGAAGCCCTGGATTTCGTGAATACCTATTTCGAACATGTGCATACCGCCGTGACCGCCTTCGGCGGTGAGATTCTACGCTTTATCGGCGACGCCATGTTGATCGTGTTTCCCGTCCGGGAAGGCGGGGATGTGAACGCGGCGCGGCGCGCCGCCTGCCGCGCCGCCCTGGATGCGGCGACCGATACATTCAGCAGCCTGGCGGTGCTCAACAGCCGCCGGCGGCGCGACGGCAAGCCGCCGATCCGTTTTGGGGTCGGCCTGCATTACGGGCGGGTGATCTACGGCAATGTCGGTGCGCCGACCCGTCTGGACTTCACGGTGATGGGGCCTGCGGTAAACCGGACCGCAAGACTGGAAAGCCTGACCAAGGATGTCGGCGTGCCTTTACTGATGTCGGAAGGGTTCGCGAAACAGGCGGAGATCGCCTATGTCCCCCGGGGCCTGCATGAAATGAAAGGCGTCGACCAACCTCAGCCGGTCGTCAGTTCCGAGGAATTCGACCGGGATTTCGGCTTCCAAGCTCAGTGAACCCCACTATCCGGCGGCCCTGCGACCGACGGGGGTCCACCGAAAACTCTCCGCTACACTCTTCAGGCAATTGAGAATGATGCCGCCGGCAAGGGTGGCCGCCCGCACCTCCAGGTGCCGCCCGGCGTGGATATAGATCTGCCGCTCAATCACCGGGTCGGTGATAAGACGGCCCTGCACGTCGCCCCGGGCTGCTTCTATATGGAAGTTGCTGTAGGGCAGGATGGTCGCCCCTTCCCCTTCGGTGGCGAAGGCCAGCAATCCCTCCGCGGTCTCAATCTCCCGCGAGACGGCCAGTTTAAAGCCGGCATCCGCGAAGACGCTGTCGATAAGACGCCGATACGGGCTTGTCTGCCGGTTTAGCAGAATGGGCTGCTTTGCGATCTCGGCGAGGCGGACCGGCGCATCGCCATGTATCGTCCCCGTCCCGCCTTCCACCAGATACAGCGCTTCGCGGAACGCGGCGCGGCCGGGACCGGCCCCCGGAACAGAGGGTAGATAGGATACCAACAGATCGTAGCGCCCCGCATTCATCCCATCAGCCATATCGGCGGTAAGCGCTTCGGTCGCAGTAACCGCGACTTCGGGCAGTTCCAGCATGAAGCGGCGGTAGAGTTCCGGAAAAACCGCCGCGCCCAGACGAGGCGGAATGGCGATGCGCAGCCGGTCCGGCAGTGCACCGGACAGTTCGCGGATGCGGCGCTGCGCTTCTTCCAAAGCACTCAGACTCGAACGGGCGAAAGTTAGAAACTCCGACCCGGCCTGGGTCAATTCCACGCCCCGTCCCGTCCGGCGCAGCAACGGCGTCTGCATGCGGGTCTCCAGGTCGCGTATCGTACGGCTAAGGCCCGGCTGCGACACGCCTTTCACGGCCGCGGCCTGCGTCATACCACCCGCTTCGACTACATCGACAAAGGTTTGAAGATCAGCGAACCGCATCAATCACCATAACAAATATTTATTTCTGAAATTATATTTTATCAGGTGAGGTGGGATGCCGGAAGACCTAGACTTGGACCGAAATCACCCTGAGAGGAGCAGCATGTCGGCCCGACGCCAAAGGCGCAGGAGTGCGGAGGCGACGCCTGTAGAGACGCCGTCCTTCACGCCGATCACCCGTCCCTATCGTCCAATCGACGTCCTGACGATTGAGGAGGAAGAGCGGGTCCATGCCCTTTCCCTACACGTTTTAGAGCGGATCGGTCTGAAGTTCCTGTCGCCGAAGACTTGGCCGATCCTGGAAGCCGCCGGCTGCGCCGTGGACAAAGACACCGGGATCGCGCGCTTTCCGCCGGACGTCGTCGAACATTTCCTCGCTCTCGCGCCGCGCAACTTCACGATGAAAGCGCGAAACCCGGCGCACGATCTTCATTTCGGCGGTGACGAGATCCATTTCGGCTCCGCCTCTTCCGCGCCGAACGTCCTCGACATGGACAGGGGCCGCCGGCCCGGCACGCAGGCGGATTTCGAAGACCTGGTCAAGCTCAACCAGATGATCCCGACATGCGCTTTTCATTCAGGCCACCCGGTCGAGCCGATCGACACCCTGGTCAACACCCGGCACCTGACCAGCATGCGGGCGTGGCAAACACTCTCCGACAAGGTCACGCGGGTCTACGCCATCGGCGAAACCAGGGTCCGGGACAATCTGGCGATGACCGCCATCGCGCATGGCCTGGACCCGGCGGCCATGTCCGACGCTCCGCGTCTGCATGCCAGCATTTCGGTGAACTCGCCGTTGGTCGTCGACGAACCGCTGATCGAGGGCGCGATGGAACTGGCGCGGCATGGCCAGGCAAACGTGGTCTCCCCGGTCGCCTTTGCCGGCGCGATGTCGCCAATCACCCTGTCCGGCAGCCTGATCCAGTGCAATGCGGAGGCAATCGGCGTCATCGCCTTTCTGCAAATGGTACGGGCCGGCGCACCCTGTTTCTACGGTGTCCTAACCACCCCCATCGACATGAAGTCAGGTGCACCCGCGATGGGGGTTCCGGAGACGGTCACCGGCACCCTGTCCAACGGACAGATGGCGCGGCGTTACGGATTGCCTCAGCGCCTGATGCTCGGCTCCAGTTCAAACGCACCGGACGCGCAGGGGGCGTATGAAACGATGTTCTCCCTCTGGGCCGCGATGCTCTGCGGCGCGCATTGCGTCTATCATGCGCATGGCTGGATGGAGGCGGGCCTGACCACCGGATACGAAAAAACCGTCATCGATGCAGAGATGATCGGCATGATGGGGGCGCTGAAAGGCCGGATCGATTTCTCAGACGCCGAAGAGGCCATCGCCGCCATCGAAGAGGTCGGCCCCGGCGGGCACTTCCTGGGATCGCCCCACACCATGACCCGCTATCAGGAAGCTTTTCATACACCGACCCTGTCCGACTGGCGGCCCTTCGAGTTCTGGGAGGCGGCGGGTTCGCCGGACACCGCCCAGCGCGCCAATACGAAATGGAAGGAAATGCTGGAAACGTATCGCCCGCCCCCCATCGACCCCGGCATAGCAGAGGCCCTGGACGCGTATGTGGAGCGCCGGACGGATGAAATCGGCACCAACGAAATCTGATGGAAATAGACCCCATGGAAGCACTGATCGTCTATGCCCACCCGGAACCCAAATCCTTCAACGCAGCCATGAAGGAACGAGCCGTGGAGGTTCTGATATCGGAAGGGTGGGCGGTGACCGTATCCGATCTATACGCCATGGGTTTTAAGGCGCAGGCGGATGGCGACGACTTCAGCCGGCGTTCCGATCCCGATTACCTGAAATACGCAGCAGAGCAGACACACGCCGCCACGACCGCCGACGGCTTCGCGCCGGATATCCGGGCCGAGTTGGAGAAATTGATCCGGGCGGACCTGCTGATCCTTCAATTCCCTGTCTGGTGGTTCGGGTTTCCGGCAATCCTGAAAGGCTGGGTAGACCGCGTTTTTGCCGCTGGCGTTCTTTATGGGGGCGGCGTGGGCATGTTCAGCCGCGGACGCTTCAAGGGGCGACGCGCCTTTCTGTCATTCACAACCGGCGGGACGGCGGCGACCTATGGACCGACCGGACTGTATGGATCGGCAGACGTGGTCTTCTGGCCGATTCAAAACGGCATACTGAACTTCCTTGGCTATAGTGTCTTGCCGTATTTTCAAGCGGAAGCGCCGTCCAAGACAGACGACGCCGGCCGCGCCGAGATCCTGACGGCGTGGGAATCCCGGCTGCTATCTCTGGACACGCTAGAACCGCTGGATTTTCACGACTTGGAGGATTTCGATCAGCAGGCGGGCTGGACTTTCAAGCCCGGCGTCGTGGGCCGCACCGTCGCACAGTCTAGCGGCGCAAAGGCGTCCGAATGACGACACCCCGGGTTACGCCCTATTGGTGGGAGGATGCCGGGACGCCGCAAGCTCCACCAAAGACCCCTTTGCCGCCGGAGGTCGATGCCCTGGTGGTGGGCGCGGGGCTGACCGGCCTGTCCGCCGCCCGGACCCTGGCGCAGGCGGGTAAGTCCGTGCTGGCGCTGGACGCCGGAGCGCCCGGGGTTGGGGCCAGTTCGCGGAACGGCGGCATGATCGGCGGCGGACACAGGCTTTCCATCGACGATATGGAAGCGCGCTTCGGCAAGGGCACTGCGCTCGACCTTCTGACCGAAGCGCATTTACTCTCCAACGCCTTCGCAATGGATCTGATAAAAACGGAACAGATCGATTGCGACTATGTGGAAACAGGCCGGTTCCGGGGGCTATGGCGGGCGTCGGAATACGAAGCCGCCGCCAAAGGGCTAACGCGTCTGCAATCCCTGATCCCGTTGGAAGCGGAAATGGTGCCGAAGGCGCGCCAGCAGGACGAAGTCGCGACCGAAATCTATCAAGGCGGCATCGTTTTTCCGCGCCACGGCGGCCTCAATCCCGCCAAATGGGTCGCCGGTCTTATGACGGCAGCCCAGCGCGCAGGCGCCCTTGTTCAGGGAGAGACGCCGGTGACCGCGCTTCGGGAGGACGGGGCCGGTTTCCTGGCGGTAACGGACCGAGGTTCGGTGCGGGCGGGTCAGGTGCTGGTGGCGACGAACGGCTATACGCCGCCGCACCTCGCCACACTGAAACGCCGCATCGTGCCGATCCCAAGCTTCATGGCGGTGACGGAGCCGCTGGGGGCGAACCGGGTCCGCGCCTTGCTTCCGGGCGGACGCATGGTGGCGGAGAGCCGCGAACGGCATTGCTATTACCGGGCGTCCCCGGATGGCGAACGGCTGATCTTCGGGGGGCGCGCCGCCCTGTTCGACGCCCCCGCCGGGTTCGTTCAATCGCAGATCGGGGGGCTGATCGCGCAGATCTTCCCGGACCTTAAAGGCGTATCCTTCAGTCATTGCTGGCGCGGACGGACCGGCTTCACTTTCGACTATCTGCCGCATGTAGGGCGGATCGACGGTATCTGGCACGCCATGGGCTATTCCGGCAGCGGCAACGCCATGGCCCCCTATTTGGGGCACAAGGCCGCGCTGAAAATGATCGGAGACCCGGACGGTGACACGGCCTTCGCCAAAACCGGCTTCCCGACCCGCTGGTGGCACCGGGGCCAACCCTGGTTCCTGCCCTTCGCCGATGTTCTGTTCC
>JANQIT010000267.1 GCA_028282025.1 Hwanghaeella sp.
TCCACTTCGAAGGCAAGCACCGCATGAAGCTCACCGACCAGGGGATCGAGGAACTGGCCAGCTTCGTCGACACCCTGATCATCATCCCGAACCAGAACCTGTTCCGGGTCGCCAACGAGAAGGCGTCCGCGAAGGTCGTCTTCTCGTTGGCGACCCGGAACAGGTTCTGGTTCGGGATGATGATCAGGGTGTCGACGAAGCTGGCCAGTTCCTCGATCCCCTGGTCGGCGAGCTTCATGCGGTGCTTGCCTTCGAAGTGGAACGGCTTGGTTACCACGCCCACCGTCAGCATGCCGTTTTCCCGGGCGGCCTCGGCGATCACGGGGGCCGCGCCGGTGCCGGTGCCGCCGCCCATGCCGGCGGTGATGAACAGCATGTTCGCGCCGCCCAGATGATCCATCAGGTCAGGTAGGGCTTCTTCGGCCGCGGCCCGCCCCAGTTCGGGTTGCGCACCCGCGCCGAGCCCCTTGGTGATGCCGGCGCCCAGTTGAATACGACGCTCGGCGTTCGAGTGGCTGAGCGCCTGGGCGTCGGTGTTTGCGACAACGAATTCGACCCCTTCCAGATTGGAAGTGATCATGTTGTTGACCGCGTTCCCCCCGGCGCCGCCGACTCCGACGACGACGATACGCGGCTTCATTTCCGGATCAGGTCCGGGGGGCGTGAATTTAAGTGTCATAATACGCCTCCGCTATGCGTGTGATTTGCTAGAAGTCATGCCCGACAGTCCAGAGAGGAGTTTCCTCCAACTCGAGAAATCAGGCCGTGCAGCACTTTTAGGGTGAGGTTTCCAATCGGCTTCCTTCGGCCGTGGACTTATCGATTGCACCGATCGGGGCTCCCCGGTCCCGTTTGATCCGTCGGTCTTGGGCCGGGCGCTGCATCCGGCGGCGCCGACGGTTGAGGCAAAGAAGTTCTTAGAAGTTTTCACGGAACCATCCTCCTAGGCGACCAATCAAACCAACATTCTGCTGCGGCTTGTGAGCCTGTGCGGCCCGTGCCTCGCCACGGTCGTCGATGGCGAACATCAGTAGTCCGGCGCAAGTGGCGAAGCCCGGTCCCCCGGTCGCTTCCGCCAGTCCGGAAATCCTCAACGGCCGCCCGATCCGAACCTGCTTGTCCAGGATTTGTCCGGCCAGTTCCCGAAGCCCCGGCATTTGCGCGCCGCCGCCGGTCAGCACGACGCGCTGACCCGCCAGGCCGGCGACGCCGGATTTGTCCAAACGCTGCCGCACGAGTTCCAGGGTTTCTTCGATCCTCGGGGCGATGATGCCGCTCAGGTGACTGCGCGGGATCTGATGCGGGCTGGCGTCGGGATCTTCGCCAATCTGCACCACATCGATCATCTCGCTTTCGTCGCTGGCCGACCGGATGGCGTTGCCGTACAGCGTCTTCAACCGTTCCGCGTGATCGATACGCGTGTGAAGACCCTGACTGATGTCGTTGGTGACATGCCGTCCACCGATTGGGATGACGTCGGTGTGAATGGCCGCTCCTTCGTAGAACACGGCCAGCGATGTGGTGCCGGCGCCCATCTCCACAATCGTCGTTCCCAGATCGCGTTCGTCTTCCACCAGGGCTGCGAGGCCGGCCGCATAGGGCGAGACCACCAGATCGCGGGTTTCCAGGTGGCAACGGGCGATGCAGTTCAGCAGGTTGCGCACCGCGCTGTCGGCGGCGCTGACTACAGTCATCCGGACGCCCAGCGTCTGTCCGTGCATGCCGCGCGGATCCGGGGTCAGCGGCGATCCGTCGATGGAGTAACCGACCGGCACCGCATGGATCAGGGTGCGGTCGTTAAGGGCCGCCATGCCCCGGCAATCCTGCAGCAGGCGGCGCACGTCCATGTCGCGGATCGATCCGCCGCCGATGTTCATTTCACGCCGGACAACCTGACTTTCCGGTTGTCCGCCGGTCAGGGACACGACCATTTCATGGACTTGCGTGCCCGCCATCTTTTCCGCGCTATGCACGGCTGAAGAAATCGCCTGCTGGGCCGCCTCCATATCCACCACCATGCCCTGCCGGATGCCGGCGCTGGCCTGATGGCTCATCCCCGTCACGCGCACCTGTCCGGCACCGCGGGATTCCGCGATGAAACAACAGATCTTAAAGGACCCTACATCCAGGGCGGCGATGGTACGGGGTGTCGACATGGTACTTGGAAACGGCCTTTCGTCTTCAGTTGGTTGTCTATGTTTCGTCTTTGTGGGCGCGCCGCCGTTCAGCGGCTTCTTCCGTCATCCGCACGATCAGACGGTCGGACTGGCGCAAATCGATGGCGACCAGATCGCGCGCCAGAACCTTGTGATCGCGCTCCAACTGCGCCAGACGGCTGAGGGCGTGGGCCGGATTCTCTTCCGGAAGGCGGATGTCGATACCGTTCTTAAGGCGGAGATTCCAGCGCCGCCCGGCGATCCAGACGGCGGCGACGATGCGGTCCTCCAGCATCGGTTCCGTCGCAAGCAGTTCGACCAGTTGGGCGGTTTTCTCCGGCGCATCCTCGCCGACGATCACCTTCAGGTGCCGGTAGCGCTCCAAGCCGTCCGCGCCGATAACATTGCCGTCCAGATCGACCAGAACGAGGTTTCCGTCATGCTGCCAGATGGCGGCGGCCTTGCGCTCCTGAAGGTGAATATGCAGACGGTCCGGCAGCCGGCGTTCGACAACCGCGTCTTCCACCCAGCCGATTCCGCGCACGCGGTTCAGGATCTCGCGAATGTCGACTGCCAGAATGGGATCGTTGATGGCGACGCCGATTGCCTCGATGAGCGTTTGGCGGTTCGTCTCGACCCGGCCGGAAACGGAAATGGATCTGACGGACAAGCCCGCATCGACGGTCGCCTCGGTTATCGACGCCGCTGCCTGGCTGTAGCCGCGCTGGATCGTACCGTCCGTCCACAGAAGGTAGCCGCCCGCCGCAATCGATCCGGCAAGCACTGTCGGCGCACCGAAGCGCAGGGCGGGCCGTAGCCAGCGCGCCCGGGCGCGCCGCCGTGTTGCACGCCGACCTTCCGCCGCCATCTTGGGGCGCTTGGCGGCGCTTCCCTTCTTGGCTGGTTTGGATTTGGCGAATGGCAGGGTCAGTCGCATCGCGCTTCCTCGACCATCCAACTCATCAGTTCCGGGAATGAAATCCCGTTATAGGCGGCCTGTTCCGGGGCCAGACTCAGCGGCGTCATGCCGGGCTGGGTGTTGACCTCCAACAGGAACAGGCGCGAGCCGTTATGCGCACCGTCGTCCCAGCGGAAATCCGATCGCGTCAGCCCCCTGCATCCAAGCGCGTTGTGCGCACGCACGGCGAAGTCCATGCACTGTTGGGCGATGTCTTCGGGAATGTCGGCCGGACAGACATGGTCGGTTTTGCCTTCGGAGTATTTGGCTTCATAGTCGTAGAAGCCTTCCTTGGGCCTCAACTCCGTAACGCCGAGGGCGCGGTCGCCCATTACGGTTACCGTCAGCTCGCGCCCCGCGACGTATTCCTCCACCAAGGCGTCCCCGAAACTCCAGCCGGAATAGTCCGGTCCGTTGTCGCCCGCCTTGACGATATACACGCCAATGCTGGAGCCTTCGTGCGTGGGCTTGACTACATAGGGGCGCGGCAGCGGGTCGCCTTTGCCCAGATCGGCGGCGGCGACGACGACACCCTTGGGGCAGGGCAGGCCGGCAGCCCGAAACGCGGCAATGGCCGTCGGCTTGTCCATCGCCAGGGCGGAGCTCCGCATGCCGGAATGGGTGTAGGGAATCTGCAGAATATCCAACACGGCCTGTATCGCACCGTCTTCGCCGCCGCGGCCGTGCAGGGCGTTGAACACCACATCCGGCGTCGGCGTCAAATCGTCGATCAGCGTCTGAAGATCGCGGCTGACGTCAATCCGTTCGACGGTATAGCCCGCTTCCTCCAAGGCATCGGCGCATTCCCGGCCGGTGACCAAGGAGACGTCGCGCTCAGCCGACCAGCCGCCCATGAGGACGGCCACGCGGACTTTTCGACGTTGTTCCTTTCTATCCTTGGTCATTTCTTGGCTCACCGATACGTTTTATTTCCCATTCAAGATTTATACCTGTTTTATCTTGAACCTGTTCGCGTATTATTTCACCTAGTCTTTCTAGATCTTCCGCAGTTGCTTCACCAGTATTTATTAAGAAATTGCAGTGCTGTTCGCTGAATTTCGCGCCGCCCAGCGTTTTTCCCCGTCCGCCGACACTGTCGATCAGTTTCCAAGCCTTGGGGCCGTCGGGATTCAACCCGCCCGGATTCTTGAACGTGGAGCCGCCCGTTCGGCTTTTGATGGGTTGGCTGGCGGCGCGGCTGGCGGCGATTTCGTCCATCCGCGCGGCGATATCATTCATGTCGCCCCGGCGGGCCTGAAAAACGGCTTCGACGAAAATCCAATCCGCCGGTGCGGAGGATGTGCGATAAGCGTATCGTAGGTCCTTGGCCTTCACGGTGTGGACTGCGCCGTCCCGGTCTATTGCGGTGGCGGAGACTAGAACATCCTTGGTTTCTGCTCCGTAGGCGCCCGCATTCATCCGCAGGGCGCCGCCGACCGTTCCGGGGATGCCGCTCAAGAACTCCAGGCCCGCCAACCCGTTTCGGGCGGCGACCTTCGCGACGTTGACGTCCAGCGCGCCGGCGCCCGCACGGATACGATCCTCCTCTACATCGATCCCGGCGAAGGGCCCCAGCAAGCGGACGACGACGCCGCGCATGCCGCCGTCGCGCACCAGGATGTTCGACCCGACCCCCAAGACGAAGACCGGGATATCGAAAGGCAACCCTCGCAGGAAGGCGCACAGGTCTTCCGCATCCGCGGGCCGGAACAGAATGTCCGCCGGTCCACCCACCCGGAACCAGGTGACCTTGGAAAGATCCGCATCCTCGGATATGCGCCCGCGCGCTGCCGGAAGCCTTTCCAGGATCGACGGTCTGGGTTGGACCGCCGCCATCATGACGCACCGCCCAGTTGGGTCAGTTGCTCCGGCAGGGCGTTCGCCCATTGCGTGATGGTGCCCGCGCCAAGACAGACGATAAGGTCGCCCTGCTGCACCAGGGGAGCGACGGTTTCCGCCAGATCCTCTCCGCCTTCAATCGGATGTACGTGCCGATGCCCGCGTAGTTTCAACCCCTGGACCAGCGCGTCGCGGTCGACGCCTTCCATCGGCTCTTCTCCCGCCGCGTATACCGGGGCGACGATCACCGTGTCGGCATCGTTGAAACAGGCGCAGAATTCTTCGAACAAATCTCGTAAACGGGTGTAGCGGTGCGGCTGGACGACGGCGATGACATTGTTTCCGGTGGCGTCGCGCGCCGCCTTGAGAACCGCTGAAATCTCCGCCGGATGGTGGCCATAGTCATCGATGACGGTAACGCCGTTCGCCGTGCCGGTCGGGGTGAAGCGCCGCTTGACGCCGGAGAAGGACGCCAGCGCGCCACGGATATGTTCGACCTCGATCCCCATTTCCAGGGAAACCGCGATAGCGGACAGGGCATTCAGGACATTGTGCTGTCCGAACATCGGAAGCTGCATATCCTCGATCATCCAGGGGTCGTCGTCGCGCGGGTCCACGACGACGTCGAAACGCGAGCCGGTTTCCGTCGCTTCCGGGTTCAGGGCGCGAACCTCGGCCTGCGGGCTGAAGCCGTAGGTGATCACCCGGCGGTCTTCGATCTTGCCGATCATCGCCTGCACGTCGGGATCGTCGATGCACAGAACCGTAAAGCCGTAGAACGGGATGTTCTGAACGAAGGTCTGGAACGCCGCCTTCAAGGTTTCGAACGAGCCGTAATGCTCCATATGTTCGGGGTCGATGTTCGTGACGATGGTGATCGTGGCCGGCAGCTTGGTGAAAGAACCGTCGGACTCGTCCGCTTCCACGACCATCCAATCCCCGGTGCCCAGCCGCGCGTTCGTGCCATAGGCGTTGATGATCCCGCCATTGATGACGGTCGGGTCCATGCCGGCGCCGTCCAGCAGCGCGGCCACCATGGAGGTGGTCGTGGTTTTGCCGTGCGTGCCGCCGACAGCGACCGACCAGCGCAGGCGCATCAGTTCCGCCAGCATCTCGGCCCGACGGACGACGGGGATCAGCCGCTCGCGTGCGGCGATCATCTCCGGATTGTCTTTCTTGATCGCGGAACTGACGACCACGACCGCGGCGTCCTCCACATTTTCAGGCGCATGACCGACCGCGACGGGAATGCCGATATCGCGCAGCCGCTTCACGTTGGCGGTTTCGGCGATGTCCGAACCCCGCACGGTGTAGCCCAGGTTCTTCATCACTTCGGCGATCCCGGACATGCCGATGCCGCCGATCCCCACGAAATGCAACGCACCGATGGTCAAGGGAACTTGCATCATGCGACCGCCTCCTTACCCGCATGCGCGGTTGTTGCCTTTGACTTCGCGCCCGCGAGTTCCGCCACCAGATCCGCCAGGCTTCGGGCGGCGTCCGGCGCGCCCGTCCGGGCCGCCGCCTGCGCCGCGGTGGCAAGCGTATGCGGCTGGTCCATCAGGTCTTCCAGGCGTTGAGCCAGGATATCCGGGGTCAGATCGGGTTCCGGAATCAGCCAGGCCCCCGCCGCGTCGCAAAGCCGCGCGGCATTCACGGTCTGATGGTCGTCCACCGCGTAACGGTAGGGGACCAGCAGTGCGGGCCTTCCGGCCGTTGTCAGTTCCGCGATGGTCGAGGCGCCCGCCCGGCTCAGCACCAGATGTGCGCGGGCCAACCTGTCCGGCATATCGTTGAAAAAGTTCATAACCTCGGCTTCGATTCCGGCGTCTGCGTAGGCCGCGCGAACCTCGTCGAGTTGCTCCGCACGGGTTTGCTGAGCGATCCGCAGCCGGGCGGTCTTTTCCGCCGGCAGCATTTTCAGGGCGGCGGGGACCACGTCTCCGAGAATTTTCGCACCCTGGCTGCCGCCGACGATCAGCAGGTCGAACGGACCGTCCGTGGCCGCGGGTCGATAGGGCGCACCGGACAAGGCCGAGATCGCCGGGCGGACCGGATTGCCGGTACGCACCGCACGCTGTGTGTCGGACGGCTTCAATTCGGCGGTCTCGTCGAAGGCCGTAGCGATCTTGTCCATGCGCGGGGCCAGCAGGCGGTTCGCCCGCCCCAAGACCGCGTTCTGTTCGTGGATCGCTGTGCGAATATGGCTGTTGCGCCCCGCCGCTAGCATGGTTGGCACGGATGGATATCCCCCGAACCCGACTACCACGTCCGGGCGTAGCCGGCGCAGGATCTTGCGGGCCTGAAAATAGCCCGCGGCAAGATTGACCACCGCCTTGATACGGCCAAGCAAGCCCATGCCGCTGACCGCGGACGCCCGGATCATATGACGTTCTATCGCATCCAATTGGCCGCCGAACTGCTCGCCGCGCTGGTCCGTGATCAGAACCAGCCGGTAACCGCGTCCGGTGAGTTCCTTGGCCAAGGCTTCCGCCGGGAAGACATGTCCGCCGGTGCCGCCGGTCGCCAGCCCGACCAGGATGCCGTCTTGCGCTATTCCGACCATGACGCCAGTCCGGTGCGACGGCGGGTCAGGGCCAGCAGCATGCCCATGCCCAAGGCCAACGCCAGCAAGCTGGACCCGCCATAGGAAATGAACGGCAGGGTCATTCCTTTTGTTGGGATCAGGCTGAGCGTTGAGGCCATGTTGATCAGCGCCTGCAGTGCGAATTGGACGATCAGTCCGGTCGCGGCCAACACTACGAACAGGTCGTTGTTCTGCAGCAGGCGGGCGAAGCCGCGCACGACGACAAAAACGAACAGAGAAACAATGATCAGGCAGGCGAAAAGACCGAATTCCTCACCCGCCACCGCGAAGATAAAATCTGCATGGCCGTCCGGCAGGACCTGCTTGACCGTTCCTTCGCCCGGGCCGCGCCCCATCAGTCCGCCGGAGCGGAAAGCTTCAAGCGCCCGGTCGATCTGAAAACTGTCGTGGGATTCCGGATCCAAGAAGCGATCGATCCGCACCGCCACATGCGGGAAGATGTAGTAGGCCGCGACCAGCCCCGCGACGCCGCCGACCACCAGGAATATCACCAGCGTCATGGAAAGACCGGCGATGAAAAGCTGGGTAAACCAGATGGCGCTCATCACCACGGCCTGCCCGATATCGGGTTGCAGGCCGAGCAGGACCACGACCAGCAGGAACAAAGTACCGGAAACGATGTAGCCCGGGACTTCTTCGCCCATTCGGCGCGCGGCGAGCACCCAGCCGGCAAGCACCGCGAAGGACGGCTTGACGAATTCCGAAGGCTGAATGGTCAGGCCGCCAAGAGAGATCCAGCGGGTCGCCCCCTTGATTTCCGATCCGAACAGGATGGTCGCAGCCATCAGCAGGATGGATCCGATGAACACCGCCAATGCGGCGCGCCGCAATTGGCGGAGCGACAGCAGCGACACGCCGACCAGGATCAACAGGGCGGGAACCAGCATGATCGCCTGCTTGCGGACGAAATGCATGGTGTCCACGTTGATGCGTTCCGCCACCGGCGGACTGGCGGTCGTGGTCAGCATCAGCCCGATGCCGGCCAGCAGGATGACTGCGCCGAGCAACCAGCGGTCTACGGTCCACCACCAGTTCCCCAGGATCGAGGTATCGTTTCTGGCGAACTGCATCATGCGGTTTCAGCCCCCGACCCGAGCAGGAATGCCCTTACCTCTGTAGCGAAAGCTTCGCCTCTTTTTTCAAAATTGGGAAATTGATCGAAGGAGGCGCAAGCCGGCGATAGCAGGACCACCGACCCACGCACTCCTTCGCTCATTGCCAGGGTGGAAGCCTGTTGTACGGCACTGTCCAGAGTGCCGCACCGTTCGACCGGGGCCAAACCGTCCAGCGCATCCGCGAGCGAGGCGGCGGCCTCGCCGATCAGGAAAGCCTTTGCGACAGAGGGAAGGTGCGGCGTCAGTTGCGCGTATCCGCCGTCCTTTTCCCGTCCGCCGGCAATCCAGTAGATTCTGTCGAAACTGGCAAGCGCGGTCGCCGCGGCTTCCGCGTTCGTCGCCTTGCTGTCATTGACGAACCGGATGCCGCGGTGTTCGGCGACCGTCTCCAAACGGTGAGCCAGACCCGGGAAAGAGGATACGGCGTCCGCGATAGCCCCCGGCGTCAATCCTTCCAACCGCGCCGCTGCGTAGGCCGCGGCGATATTCTGGGCGTTGTGGAGGCCGGGTAACGCCGTGATGTCGGCAAGGCGCAGAACCTTCTTCCGGTCGCCGTCGATATCGTCGATCAAAGCGCCGCCCGCGACAAAGACACCGCCTGAAATCTGAGTGTGAACCGAAAGCCGCACCACGCGCCGGCCTGCGCTTTCCAGCCGGTCGGCGATGTCCCGGCACTCCTCTCCATCGATCCCGACGATGGCGACGGCGCTGTCGGGACGGTCCGTGAAGATGCGGGTCTTGGCCGCGATATATCCCGCCATCCCGCCATGTCGGTCCAGGTGGTCCGGCGTGATATTCAGCAGGATTGCAGTGTCGAACGCCACCGTATCGATCAGATCCAACTGGTAGGAGGACATCTCCAGCACATAGCTGCCGCCATGCGCCAGAGGCTCCAGATCCAGCGCCGGTGTTCCCAGGTTTCCGCCGACTTCGGCGCGCCGCCCACAGGTCTTCAAGATATGGCCGAGCAGGGCCGTCGTGGTCGATTTGCCGTTCGTGCCGGTAATGCCGATATAGCGGGCGTCGGGGCAGCTTCGATACAGTAGCTCTATATCGCCGATAATCGGGATGTCGGCGGCACGGGCCTGCTTGGCGGCAGCGTGTGGTTCCGGGTGCGTCAGGGGAATGCCGGGGCTGAGGATCAGGGCGCCCGGATCGCCATCGCCCGGCGGTCCGATCCTGTAGCCGCGCGCTTCCGCATCCCGGCGCGCTTCCGCATTGTCGTCCCAGGCAACGACCTGCGCGCCGCCCGCTGTCAGCGCCCTGGCGGTGGCCAGACCCGACCGGCCGAGGCCGACCACGGCGACGGTTTTATCTTTGTAGAAATGCGGCACGATGGGCACTTCCGCGCTTACCTGAGTTTCAGTGTGGACAGTCCGATCATCGCCAGGATCATGGCGATGATCCAAAACCGGATAACGATGGTCGGTTCGGCCCAACCTTTTTTCTCGAAATGATGGTGCAGGGGGGCCATCGCGAAGACGCGCTTGCCCGTCAGCTTGAAGCTGGCCACCTGGACGATCACCGATACGGTCTCCAGCACGAACAGACCGCCGACGATGGCCAAAACGATTTCATGCTTGGTGACGATGCTGATCGCGCCCAGCGCGCCGCCCAGCGACAACGACCCCGTATCGCCCATGAAGACCATGGCGGGCGGTGCGTTGTACCAAAGGAATCCCAGTGCGGCCCCGACGATGGCGCCGCAGAAGACGGCCAGTTCCCCCGACCCGGGCACGAAGTGAAGCTGCAGGTAGTCCGAATAGATCGCGTTTCCGACCAGATAGGAAATGAACCCGAAGCAACCCGCCGCGATCATCACGGGAACAATGGCGAGGCCGTCCAGCCCGTCCGTCAGGTTGACCGCGTTCGACGCGCCCACGACGACGAACACTGTGAAGGGAATGAAGAACCAACCCAGTGAGATCAGAATATCCTTCAGAAAGGGGAGCGCCAGGCTGGTGGACAGGGTGTCCGGCGTAATGCTGGTGTACCAGACGGCGGCGACGGCCCCGATGGTGACCTGCCCGACCAGTTTCAATTTGCCCGGCAGTCCCTTCGAGTTGCGGCGCGTCAGTTTCAGGAAGTCGTCCGCGAAGCCGATCATGCCGAACCCGAATGTAACCAGAAGTACGATCCAGACATACTCGTTACGCAGATCCGACCACAGCAATGTGCTGAACATCAGCGCCAGCAGAATCAGAAAGCCGCCCATCGTCGGCGTCCCGGCCTTAGCCAAGTGCTGCTCGGGAACGTCTTCGCGGATGTTGGACGAACCGCGCTG
>JANQIT010000293.1 GCA_028282025.1 Hwanghaeella sp.
TTCGAAGTCCTGCGGCGCTTCAACGTTGTTCGCTTTCGCCCACCCTTCGTCCATCATGAAGACGTTGGTGATTTCGTTCGGCAGGATCGGGTTCGGGCCGTCGGTGATGAAATGCACCGTGTGGCTGTCGATGATCTTGACCTCTTTGATCGATTTCACCTGTTCGATGAAGTCGGACTGGGGCTTCTGCGCGCGCTCAATCGAGAATTTCACGTCCGAGGCGTCGAAATCGGCGCCGTCATGGAACTTCACGCCCTGGCGCAGTTTGAATTCCCAAGCCGTGTCGCCGACCGGCTTCCAAGCCTCGGCCAAGGCGCCTTCCAGCACCAAATCGGAGTCGCGGCGCACCAGCGGCTCGTAGATCTGCTGGTTCATGGTCGTCGTCGGCCCCTCGTTCTGACCCATCGGGTCGAGCGTCAGCGCGTCGCCCTGACTGGTCCACCGCAGCACGTTCTCTGCCGAGGCCACGCCGATCATCATCGGCAGGGTCGCGGCGAGGATCGCACCTTTAAGGAACGATGTCGTTTTCATGGAATAAATCTCCCGTAGTGTAAGAACCCTGTTCAACACCGATTGTCGCGCAATGCTTGTTATTTCGTTGTGCTGCTTTGCAAACAATCGCCTGATAAAAGTGTATCCGTTCCCCCCAACTTGTCGAGACGCCAACACGGCATTCCTTTAGAATCTACGCATTTGCCGATCACAATTGCGGCTCAGCTAGCGCAGTTTCGGATTCAGCGCGTCGCGCAGCCAATCGCCGACAAGATTGATGGCCAGAACCAGCACGATCAGCGCGATACCCGGCATAATCGTAATCCACCAGATGCCCGAGAACAGGAAGTCATTCCCGATCCGTATCAGGGTGCCCAGCGACGGAGAGGTCGGCGGCACGCCGACGCCGAGGAAACTCAACGTCGCCTCGGTAATAATGGCGACCGCAAGGTGAATGGTCGCGATCACCAGGACCGGCCCCATCACGTTCGGCAGGATATGGCGGATAAGGATGGTGCCGCGCCGAATTCCGATCACCCGCGCCGCCTGGACATATTCCTTATTCTTCTCGACCAGGGTGGAACCCCGCACCGTCCGCGCATACTGGACCCACCCGGATATTCCGATGGCGAAGACCAGCACGTAGAGCGCCATCTCGTCGTGGATATCGCGCGGCAGGATTCCGCGCGCCATGCCGTCGATCAGAAAGGCGATCAGGATCGCCGGAAAGGAAAGCTGCACATCGGCGATGCGCATGATGATCGCGTCCGTGCGCCCGCCGTAATAGCCGGAAATCAGCCCCAGCGGAATGCCCACCGCCATGGCGAACAGGACGGATGCAAAACCGACCAGAAGCGAAATGCGCGACCCGTAGAGAATGGTCGAGAGAATATCGCGCCCCTGATCGTCGGTCCCCAGCAGGAAGCGGCTGTCGCCCTCCTCCAGCCAGGCCGGCGGCAGTTCGGAATCGAGCAGGTCGAACTGGGCCAGATCGAACGGGTTCGTCGGCGCGATCCAATGGGCGAAGATCGCCGAAAAGATCAGCACCAGCGAGACCACGCTGGCCACGACCGCAACCGGCGAGTTCTTGAAACTATGCCAAAGGTCGCTTTCCCGGGCGCGCCGCAGCCAGTCGGAAAATCCGGTGCGTTCCTTGGCGGCCGCCTCGAAATCGGCCACGGACCGGTCGGTATCGGTCGCCATCGCCTAGTGCCCCCCCGCGCGGTCCGCGCGCAGGCGCGGGTCAACCACGAAATACAGGATATCCACGGTCAGGTTGATGACCACGAACAGAAAACCGATCACCACCAGATAGGCGGCCATGACCGGGATATCGACTTCCAGAACGGCCTGAATGAACAGCAGGCCCATGCCCGGCCATTGGAAAACGCTTTCGGTGATGATGGCGAACGCGATGATCGATCCCAACTGCAGGCCGGTGATCGTGATGACCGGCACCAGCGAGTTCTTCAGCGCGTGGCTGAAATGGATCGACCGGGTCAGCAGTCCGCGGGCCTTGGCGAATTTGATGAAGTCGGTGCGCAGCACTTCCAGCATCTCGGCCCGCACCAGCCGCATGATCAAGGTCAACTGGAACAGGGCCAGCGTGATCGAAGGCAGAATAAGCGATTTCAATCCGCTGGCCGTCAAGAAGCCCGTGGACCACCAGCCGAAATCGACCACTTCACCGCGCCCGAAAGTCGGCAGGGCGCGCAGTTCCACGCCGAATATCAAAATCAGGATGATCCCGATCAGGAAGGTGGGCGTCGACACGCCGATCAGCGACCCGGTCATGATCACGTTCGACATCACGCCCCGTCGTCGCAAGGCGGTGTAGATGCCGGCCGGTATGCCAAGCGCCAGGGCCAGGACGGCCGCGATGAACGACAGTTCCAAGGTCGCCGGAACGCGTTCCACCAGAAGCTCCGACACCGGACGGCGGTGAAAATAGGATTGCCCGAACTCGCCCTGGACCGCGTTCAAGGCGAAGCGCCCGTACTGAACGTAGAAGGGATCGTTAAGGCCAAGGCGTTCGCGCAGTTCGGCGCGCTGTTCCGCCGTGGTGTCCTGACCGACCATGTTGTTGATCGGGTCGCCGACAAATCGGAACATCGCGAACGCGATCAGTCCGACGGTCAGCATGACGATTATCGATTGGGCGAGACGCCCGGCAATGAATGAAAACATTGCGTATTGATGCTCTATTCAAAATCCGGCCCTAAAACGGGCCCTACCCCCCGGGCTTGAAATCGCCCGGCCCGAACCGGGAATGCCGGTCCGGGCCGAGGGTTTCAAGCATCGCCGCAACCCCTGCGGCGAAACCCTGTACGTTCGCCTTACGGCAGCACGACGTTGCGGAAATCGAGAACGTTATCCGCCCGTTGCGCCACGGAAACACCGTCCCGCACACCCCAGGACAGGGGCTGTTGGTGCAGCGGCAGATAGCCGTACTCGTTCTTCAAGATCGTGAAAGCCTCATCGATATAGGCCTGACGCTGTCCCGCATCGGTTTCCTTCTCGACCAGCTTGGTCAGTTCGTCGACACGCGCGTTACAATAGTTGCCCATGTTGAACAGACCGACCTTCGCCTCGACATTCTGGCAGGCGATCAGGTTCGTCAGAACGTTGTGCGTATCGATGGAACCGGGCGTCCAGCCGATCAGGTAGAAAGACGTATCGTACCCGTTCTGCTGCAGCACCTTGGCGAAGTATTTCGATTTCGGCTGTGCGAACACTTCGACCTTCACACCGACCTTCGCCAGCATGCTGGCCACCGCCTGACAGATCCGTTCGTCATTGACGTAGCGGTCGTTCGGGCAATCCATGGTCAGTTCGAAACCGTCCGGATATCCGGCTTCGGCCAGAAGCTGCTTGGATTTCTCCGGGTTGAACTCATAGGGCTCGTTCAGCGCTGCGTTGAAGCCGTTGATCTGCGGCGCAACCATCAGGCCGGTGGGAGAAGACGCCCCCCGCATGACCCGCTTTTTGATCGTTTCCAGATCGATTGCATGCGCGAACGCCGCACGGACGCGCTGATCCTTGAAGGGGTTCTTGCCCTTGATGTTCGAATACAGCAGTTCATCCCGGAACTGATCCATACCCAGGAAGATCGTCCGCGCTTCCGGACCCGTCAGCGGCTTCACGCCGTCGGCATCCTCCAAACGGCTCCAATCCTGGACCGGCACCGGATAGACCAGATCCAACTCGCCGGACAGCAGCGCCGCGACCCGGGTCGCATCCTGCGCAATCGGCGTCATGACCGCTTCGGTCACGTTGGACTTGATGTCTTTCCAGTAGCCGTCGAAACGCTTGAAGACGGTCTTAACGTCCTGCGTGTTCTCCGTGATCATGAACGGGCCCGTGCCGTTCGTATTCAGGTTGGCGTGGTTGCCCTCGTCGCCGCCCTTTAGGTTGGTGGCCTCGACGGTGCCGTTAGCCTCCGACCATTCCTTGTCCATGATCTTCAGGAAGACAAGGTCCTGGGCCATCAGCGGGTTCGGCGCGGGCGTCGTGACCTCGATCGTATGATCGTCGATCTTCTTGATTTCCTTGATCAGGCTGTGCCGGACTTTCTGGTCGGATCCTTCCGTCCCGGCGCGCTGCCAAGAGAAAATCACGTCATCCGCGGTGAAGTCCTGGCCTTCGTGGAATTTCACGCCCTTGCGCAGTTTGAAAACCCACTTCGTCGGCTCGACGATTTCCCAACTCTCCGCCAGAGAGGGGATGAGCTTCAGATTCTCATCATAGTTGACCAGGCCTTCGTACACGTTGCCCAGCGTGCCAAGCAGGAACGTTTCGTTGAGGCCGTGCGGATCCAAGGTGCTGACGCTGCCCTGGAACGCCCATTTAAAGGTTTTCGCCATTGCCGGTGTGGCGACGGCGACGGCAGCAACAGCTACCGCGGCAAGAAGACTCTTGCGAAGTGCCATAATTCAATCTCCCAAGCTTCCCTGTGCCCAGTTTTCCGGGCGTATCGGTTTGGTTGGCCGGTTTGAGTCGGGGGCGATTCGGGAGTCATTAACCCTTTGCCCAGCTCACCCCCCAACCAAGCCTTTTGGAAGCATTGACACAGCCGACCGGCAAAGCAAGCGGGAATCACACGAAACCGCAAATATGACACTTGCCAGCGGCGACGGACCGAAATCCGCTCCCTCGGCACGCCCCCTCATCCTTGCGGTTGACGACCGGCGGTAGTCGCGCCCAACTAGGCGCCCCGCTTCGCGCGGCATGGAAGAAAACCACGGAAAAGGAAGTGATCGATGGACTTGGGAATCAAAGGCCGGAAGGCAATCGTGTGCGCGGCGAGCAAGGGGCTCGGCAAGGCTTCTGCCTTGGCGCTGGCCCGCGACGGGGTCGACCTTGTGATCACGGCCCGCACCGCCGATGTCCTGCGGGCGGCCGCGGATGAAATCGCCTCGGAGACCGGCGTCTCGGTGACGCCCGTCGCCTGCGACATCAAGACGCCCGAAGGCCGCGCCGCGACGCTGGAAGCCTGCCCGGCCCCGGATATTCTGGTGAACAATGCCGGCGGCCCGCCGCGCGGCGATTTCCGCGACTTCACGCCGCAGGATTGGCTGGACGCGGTGAACGGCAACATGATCACCGCCATCGAACTGATCAAAGCCACCGTCGACGGCATGGTGGAACGCAAGTTCGGGCGCATCGTGAACATCACCTCGGCCGCCGTGCGGCAACCCATTGCCGATCTGTGCCTGTCGAACGCGGCGCGCGCCGGCCTGACCGGTTTCTGCGCCGGATTGAGCCGCGAAACGGTGAAGCACAACGTCACCATCAACAACATCCTGCCGGGTCCGTTCGCAACCGACCGGCTGATCGAACCGGCGCGGGCCGCCGGTAAAAATGTCGAAGAGGCGCTGGCCGCCATCGGCTCCACCAATCCCGCCGGCCGGGTCGGCCAGCCCGAGGAATTCGGCGATGCCTGCGCCTTCCTGTGCAGCGCGAATGCCGGCTTCATCACCGGACAGAACTTACTTTTGGACGGCGGAAATTATCGTGGTACTATGTGATTAAATACTAATTTACGATTAAGCAGACGGCGCGCGATGGCCGAACGGACGAAATCGCTGGTTTATGTCAGCCGGCACAGCCGCATTCTGACCGATGCGGAACTGAACGGTATTCTGACCAGCGCGCGCCACAACAACAAAGCATCGGGGCTTACCGGGGTGCTGGTCTGTCTGAACGGCCGGTTCGTCCAAGCCCTGGAAGGCCCCCAGGACGCGGTCGAAGCGACCTTCGCCAGAATAGAACGGGATTCCCGTCATACCGACGTGAAAACCGTGCATTTGGACGGGGTCGAAACGCGCATGTTCGGCGGCTGGTCGATGGGGTACCGGCGGATACCGGATAACGCCACAGCGGCGACGGCGGAATCCGATATCCGGCAGATCTTCGCCGACATAGAACGCTTGGAGCCGGACAGCGTGCCGGCCGTCGTCACCAAAGCCATTGTCGAAGCGCTTTGGGAGGACGGCCGGTCACCCGCTTAGGCAGGGTCGACTAAAGGGCCCTACCCGTTGGTGGGGAACGCCAGTTGCGCGCCTTCCTTGATGCCGGAGGGCCAGCGCGCCGAAATCGTCTTCATCTTGGTGAAGAAGCGGATCGATTCCGGTCCGTGCATCTGGGTGTCTCCGAACTTCGACCGCTTCGCACCGCCGAAATTGTGGAACGCCATCGGAACCGGGATCGGCACATTAACGCCGATCATGCCGATATCCACCGCGTTCGAGAAATGCCGCGCCGTATCGCCATCGCGGGTGAAGACGGCAACGCCGTTGCCGTATTCGTGGTCGTTGATCATCGAGACGGCTTCCTCGTAACTGGAGGGGGACATCACCGACAGGACGGGTCCGAAGATTTCCTGTTTGTAGATATCCATCTCGGTCGTGACGCTGTTGAACAGCGTGCCGCCCACGAAGAACCCGTTCTCGTATCCCTGCATCCGGGCGCCCCGGCCATCGACCAGAAGATCCGCGCCTTCTTCAACGCCGCGGGCGATCAGGTTCTCGACCCGCTGCTGCGCCTGCGCGGTGATCAGCGGATTGATGTCGGCGCTGGGGTCGTCATAAGGGCCGATGGTCAGCGACTCGACCCGCGGCGCCAGCTTCTCGATCAGCGCATCCGCCGTGCCCTGGCCGACCGGGACGGCGACGGAAATCGCCATGCAGCGCTCGCCGGCCGATCCATAGCCCGCGCCGATCAGCGCATCGACCGCCTGATCCATATCTGCGTCCGGCATGATGACCATATGGTTCTTCGCACCGCAGAAGGCCTGAACCCGTTTATTGTGGGCGGAGCCCGTCTGGTACACATATTCGCCGACCCCGGTCGAACCGACGAAGCTGATCGCCGGGACATCCTCGTGCGTCAGCAAGGAGTCGACCGCTTCCTTGTCGCCGTGAACCACGTTCCAGACACCGTCCGGCAACCCGGCTTTCTGCCACAATTCGGCCAGCATCATCGGTGCGCCCGGATCGCGTTCGGAACATTTGTTGATGTAGGCGTTGCCGCAGGCAATCGCCATCGCGCCCATCCAAAGCGGGATCATAACCGGGAAGTTGAACGGCGTGATGCCGCCGACCACGCCCAGCGGTTCACGGACCGAGAACAGATCGATCTCACCGCCGATGTTCGAATTGAACTCGCCCTTGATCAGATGCGGAATGCCGCAGGCGAATTCGACAACATCGATGCCGCGCTGGATCTCGCCTTTTGCATCGGCGATGGTCTTGCCGTGTTCGCGGCCCAGCACCTCGGCCAGGGCGTCGCGGTTCTGAACCAGCAGTTCGCGGAAGGCGAAGATCACCGCGGCGCGTTTCGGCACCGCCGTGGCGCCCCAGCTTTTCGCGGCTTCGACCGCAACCTTCACCGCAGCGTCCATGTCAGCGGACGACGCATAGGGCAGGGTTCCGATCACCTCGCCCGTCGCCGGGTTGAAAACCTCGCCGCTGCGCCCGCTGGTGCCTTCGACTTTCTGCCCGCCGATCCAATGATAAAGCTGTTCCGCCATGCTTCCTCGCATGCCCTTATGCGGCATGTCCCTGGTTGTTTTGTGATGAAGTCTTCCGGCGTTCTACGGCATCGCCATTCGGGCGGCAAGTCCGCCCCGCCGCCCGGTCACTCGCTTTGACGCCAACCGTTACGGATAAGCGCCGCTTCCTGTTCCGGCGGCAGCGGCTCGCCCGCCCCAAGCCTGTCCAGGACCGGCGACAGCAGAGAGTCTCCCGCGCCAGACGCCGGCGCGAAGCCCTGGCTCTCCTCCCACTGCGGGGCGGTGGTGACAATCGTCAGAGCCCGCCAGGTTCCGGCGTCGCTTCGGCCGGCGACGCCGGTCTGGTAAAGCCCGGCCGCCCGGTCCACCCGTTCGAATTCACGGCACACTCTGCCGGCCTCGTCCAGAAATGTCAGTGTCGGCGTCAATCCATCGGGCGCGGCCTCGCCGCTCGCCAAACCTTCCAGGGTTTGGAACTCCGCCCCCGCCATGGACGGCGGGCCGGCCGCAACGGGCGTTTCTCCGCCGGGTTGCAGCAGCGGGCCGACGCCGATCCCAACCGCCAGGGCAATGCAAGCGGCCGCGGCCGCCGGAACGAAACGCGTCCAGCGCCGCCTCGGCGGCAGCGCCGCGACCTTCCCCGGTTCGGCCAGCAGGGCCGTTCGGATCGCCGCCGGTGTCTCGCTCGCTTCCGGAATTGGAAAAGCGGATTTCAGCAGGGCGTTCGACCGTTCGATCCGCGCCGCCACGGCCTGGGCGTCTCTATCCGTTTCCAGAACGCGGCGCAGCGCATCCGCCTCGGCGTCATCCTCGATCGAACCGTCGATAAGCGCGGCTATCTCTTCTTCTGTCCAGGGCCGCGTCATCGCAAACCATCCTCAACCAACTTACTCACTCTATCTTACCACGTCCTTGCGCTGCGCCGCAGTCCGTTTCCCGGCCCAAGCCGTTCAGGTCGGCCTGCCCTGAAGCGTCAACACCGGCTGCCATCCGTTCGACAGAAACTCGGCCTCCGTTTCAGGGTCCATCGGCGCACCGGCATCCAGCGCCCTAAGGATCGGCGCCAATGCCTCCGCGGCCGCGCCGGATGCAGGGACGAAGGTGTCCGCATCCCCATCGGCAACCGGGGCCGCGACCGCGATCTCCACCCGCCAGGCCGCGCTCGGTTCGCGGCACGCGATTCCGAACGCCCGCCTGTCGATCTGTTCGCCGATCACCTCGAACGCGCGGCAGATCCGCCCGTCGCCGCTCATGACAGACGACAAGGGCATGACACCGGCATCCGACGACGCCCCGGTCGGTAAGGTCTCCAATACGGCGAACAACGCCCCGTCCCGGGCGACCGTTCCCACCCCGGCAAGGCGTTCCGGCGGCGGTTCGTTCGACACATGCCCAAGCCCGATGCCGACCAGCAGGGCCGCGCTGGCGGCCAAGGCGATCGCGAACGCCGTCACGGGCGCGCCCGCGCGCCGCCGGCGTCCGAACAGGCGCGGTCCCTCGAGAATCGCCGCTCTGATTCCCGCCGTCACCGGCGTTCCGCGACACAGCGGGAAGGCCCACGAGACAAGCGCGTTGAGCCGTTCGACCCGCACAGCATAGGCGCGCGCACCGGCATCGACGGCCAGAACCGCGCGCAGCCGTTCGGCTTCCCGCGGATCGTCGATGGACCCATCCACCAGTGCGGCAATCTCCGTTTCCGTCCAGCCCCGCATCACGCCGGCCCTTCCTGAAGGTCGGGCAGAAGCTTGGCGCGGGCGCGGGCCAGACGGCTCATCACGGTGCCAATGGGCAGCGACAGAACCGACGCCGCCTCCTTATAGCTGAACCCCTCAATAGCGACCAAGACAAGGACCACGCGCTGATCCTCGGGCAAGGCCGCGATGCCCTGCTGAACTTTCGCCAGCAGCAAACGGTCTTCCGTCTGGCCGGCATCCCGGCCCTCGTCGGACAGGCGGTCAAGCGCGTCGTCGCCGTCATGCGGCCCCCGGCGGGACCGGGTCCTGACGGCATCGAGATAGGTCGTCTGGACGATCCGGAACATCCAACTGTCCAGGCGTGTCCCGGGTTGATACTGATCCAGGCGGCTGAGCGCCTTGAGGCAAGCGGACTGCACGATGTCGTCCCCCTCTTCGCGATTGCCGGAGATTGCATGGGCGAAGCGTCTCAGCCTTGGAACAAGGGCCACCAATTCGGCCTTAATCGCTTCGGACATGGTCGATCCACGAACTCGGTTTCTGGGGACAAAACGCCCGGACGCAGGGATTATTCCGGCCACTAGTACGTTTATTTATTGACGACCGACGCCAGCTTATGCCGAGGGTCGCCATTCTTCGGCCCGCCGCACCCACACCATACGGTAGGAAAAACATGCCCCGCACCACTGTTTTTTTCGCCATGCTTGCGATGTTCGCCGTTTTCATCGCCCCCCGGCACGAGCCAACGCCCCTTGCCTCGCTGACAATTTTCCCGAACGCCCTGGCCGACGATGGCGACGGAGATGGCGATGGCGATGGGGACGGCGGCGACGGGGATGGCGGCGATGGCGACGGAGACGGCGACGGGGGCGACTCCGGAGATGGCGGAGACAGTGGCGATAGCGACGGGGACGACGGCAACGAGGGAGAGGATGGCGACGAGGGAGATGACGATGGCGAGGGGGATGACGACGAAGGCGAAGGAGATGACGACGAGGGCGACGACATCGGTGAAACCAGCGAGGAGAGCCAGCCGTTAAGCGGGCTGCGCAGCGCCCTGGACGGTCTGTTCGGCGCGTCGAGCGACCATCGGGAAGGACAGGTTGTCGCCCTGGCGGCCGCGCCGATCACGCCGGAAGACAGAACGGCGCTCGCCGCCGCCGGGTTCGGCATCCTTTCCGAGACGCCGCTGCAATCCGTCGGCTCTGCGGTCGTCAAACTTTCAGCCCCGGACGGGTTGAATACCGTGTCCGCGGTGCGCCTTGCGCGGCAAACCCTGGACGACGTGCTGGTGGACCGGAACCATCTCTATGAAACCGCGGTGGGTGAACCCTGTGAAGATACGGAAAGCTGCTGGGGGCACGCTTTGATCAAATTGACGCCCGAACCCGCAGCGGCCTGCGCCCAGGGCGCGCCTATCGCCATGATCGACACCCCCATCGACCGGACCCACCCGGCGCTGGCCGGCGCGCGGATCGAGGTAAGAAACTTCTTGGACGACGGAGAAAAGAACGCACCGGCCGATCACGCCACCGCTATCGCGGCGCTGCTGGTGGGATCGGTTGGCGAAGGAACGGCACCGCTGGCCCCGGGCGCACGGTTGCTGGTGGCCGAGACCTTTCAGGAAATCGATGGGCGAATCCGCGCCGATAGCGCGGCAATCGTTCGCGGTATCGACTGGGCCATGTCGAACAATGCACGGGTTCTCGCCATGAGCCTTGCCGGCCCCAGGAACAGCGCCATCGCACGGGCGGTCAGGCTTGCGGAACGGCGCGCCAACATCGTGGCGGCCGCCGGCAACAATGGTCCGGGCGCCAATGCCGCCTATCCCGCCGCCCATCGGGAGGTCATCGCCGCGTCCGCCCTGGACCGGCGCCTGCGGCCCTATCGCTGGGCCAATCGCGGGCGGTATGTGGAAGTGTCCGCCCCCGGGGTCGGCGTGCTGTCCGCCGGGCCCGCGCATGGCGCGAAAACCTGGACCGGGACCAGCTTCGCCGTGCCTTTCGTGGCGGCCGCGATGCTGCGGGCCCAGTCGGCGGCGGACGGCGACCCGAAGAAGGCGCGCAGGCTGCTCGCCGGCAGCGTCAGGGACCTGGGCCGCCGGGGACGGGATCGGATTTACGGATATGGTCTGATTCAGACCCCGGGCGACCGCTGTTATTAGAAAAAACGGAAATTGTACCTGTCATCGGGAATAACCCCGGCCTCCCCGCGTTCTTGCTGTGTCAACCGTCGCTCACCAGCGCGGCTCACAGGAGGATCCGAAAGTGCTGAAACTTGAAAACGACCGCCTTGCGCGTCTGAAACCGTCCTTTGCGACCCGGCGCGCCGCCTATTCCGATTTTACCTTTCTGGACGACCAGGCCCATGACCTGACGCCGGGGGATATCGTGCTGGCCCGGATAGATTCCATCGGCCAGCATCAGCGGATCGAACGGCCCGACGGCCGTAAAGCCAAACTGATGTGCGGCGACGAGGTCGTTCTGGCATGCGGCGCGCGCTATGCACCCGATCAGTTCGAGGCCGCCGCGCCGGAGACGGTCGGCCCGGCCAGTCTGGTCGCCGCGGGCGGGATCGCCGGCGTCGTAGAAACCGCGAATGTCCGGGTCCGTCAGGCCACCGGGATCTCTATCATGGGTGCGTTGCATGGGTCCGACGGCAGCCGTTTGACCCTGCGCCGCTATGCGATGGACACAATGCCCCGGTCTGCCGCGGTGCCCGTCCTTGCGGTCTGCGGAACATCGATGAACGCCGGCAAGACCCATACCGTCGCATCCCTGGTGCATGGATTCGCAAAGGCGGGCCGACGCGTCGCGGCGATCAAGGTGACCGGAACCGGGGCCGGCGGCGACCTGTGGTCCTATTTGGA
The DNA here is from genome assembly GCA_028282025.1 of Hwanghaeella sp. GTDB lineage: Bacteria > Pseudomonadota > Alphaproteobacteria > UBA8366 > Aestuariispiraceae > Hwanghaeella. Next base: position 12,068 of record JANQIT010000293.1, read on the forward strand.
TTGCGGCGCCCATTTTGCCGCCGACTTCACCGATGCCGGTCTGGCCTCCACCTACCGGGTGCATGCGGAGACCATCCTGGAGTCCGCCCACCGCCTGGTCGCGGCGGCGGAAGCGTCAGGCGCGGAGGCAATCGTCATGGAGGTTGCGGACGGCCTATATCAAGCCGAGACCGCAGGCTTGATGGAATCGCCTTCGTTCAAGCGGCTGGTCGACGGCGTGCTGTTCGCCGCATCCGATGCGATGGGCGCGCAAGCGGGCGTTGCCTGGTTGCAAAAGGCGGGATACCTCGTTTGCGCGGTATCGGGTGTTCTGACCAAATCGCCCATGGCGGTCCGCGAAACCGTCGCAGCCGTGGGCCTGCCCTGCCCCACGCCGACAGAGCTGCATCGGCGTCAAACCATTGAATGGCTACTACAGCCGGACGAGGGACGCGTGCTTCCGAAGGTTGCCTAGCATTGCCCTCCTTTTGCCTGGAAGCACGGAGACGGCCTTTGCCGGTGCATGCCATCGCCTGCAGGCCGGCGTCTGTCCGGCGGACCGGAAAAGCAATTTCCGTTGCTTCCATGCAGGAGGATCGATTTTACGCGTGCGATCATTCGGGGTTGCTGGGCCGATAAGCAAAAACAAAAACTAATTACGCTAATATTAACGCTTTCTTCGGAATTGATTTCCAAAATCAGGCCCCAAGGTTGCGCTCAACCCACGGTTTTTAAAGTTCGAGAACAGGTGGCGCGCCCGACCTGCAATGGCCAATCCCAGGAGGCGTTCCTATGAACATTTCGCAAAAAGTCGGCCTGATGGCCGGAGGCGTTGTGTTGATGGCTGCAGTTGCGGTTTTCGCCGTTACGCAGGTCAGCAAGGGCGCGCATTTCCATGAGTTGAACGCCTTGCATTTGAAATACTCGATTCAGTTGAACGAGAGCCTTTCGGCCTTTCACGGCGCGGGGGACGCGGGCGCACGCGCCGGCCTGCGGGACATCCGCGCCGCGGTGGAAGGCATCCGGGCGCAGCCGCAAGGATGTCTCGACGCCATCAACATCATGGACAGGGTCGTCATGGCCCTGATCGGAACATCCCATGTCTACGGGATCTGCATCGACGACCTGGCGGCGGCCGAACAGGCGTTATCCGATATCGACGCCTTTCAGAGAGGCGCGCTCTCCGCCGCCGACTTCAGCACCCGCATCGATAAGGCCAACGCGGTTTTCGCGGAGAACTCGGATTTGTTCTTTCAACCCGTGACGGACACGGTGAACTTCATCGTGTTCGCCATGTCCAGCCTCATAGTTCTGGTCGGCGCGGCGCTGAGCCTGACCATCTGGCGTTTCGGCAAGACGGGCATCAGCGCCCCTATCCTGCGCATCGCCGATGCCTTCGAGCGCTTGAACAATGGGGACATGAGCGCTGAAACCAAGGAGGACGCGGACCGGAAGGACGAGGTCGGCCAGATCGCCGCGACGTTCAACACCTTCAAGAACAATCTGCTCCAGAACGAGGAACTCAACGCCAGGACGGAACGGGAAAACGCCGAACGTACCGAACGCGCCACACAGATCGAGACTCTGGCGAACAGTTTCGACGCCAGCATCAACGATATGCTGTCGGGCATTTCGACCTCGGCCGGCGAGATGAAGGGCACCGCGGACGCCTTGGCGGAAACCGCCACCAAGGCGGCCGATGATGTGGGGTCCGCTTCCGATGCGGCCTCTCTCGTGACCGGCGATGTAGACAGCGTCTCCACCGCTGCGGAAGAGCTTTCCGCATCCATCGCACGGATGAGCCAGCAGGTCGGCGGCTCTGCGACACTCGCCACACAGGCGGTTCAGGAAGCGCAGGAGAGCAATCGGCTGGTCGAGCGGCTGGCGAACAATACCCAACGCGTCGACGATGTCGTCAAGTTGATCAACGACATTGCGGAACAGACCAATCTTCTGGCCTTGAACGCGACGATTGAGGCCGCCCGTGCGGGAGAAGCCGGTAAAGGTTTCGCGGTCGTTGCGAACGAAGTGAAATCGCTGGCCAGCCAGACCGGCAAGGCCACCGAGGAGATTCAGCAACAGATCGCCGCCATACAGACCGACACCAAGGCGGCGGTGACCGGCATCCAGGCGGTAAGCGGCAGGATAGAGGAGATTTCCTCCGTCTCCCATGAAATAGCCAGTTCGGTCGACGAACAGAGCAAGGCGACCCGGGCGATTGCGGAGAGCATCGCCAGCGCCGCCAAAGGCACTCAGAACGCTTCGCGCAACCTTGGCGACATCCGCGATATCGCCGAAGAGACAAAACACGCCTCCGGCGAAATGGTTACCGCGTTGAAGGGCCTTTCAGGCCGGACCGAGCAATTGAGGGCCTGCGTCAGCGCGTTTCTTAGCGATGTGAAGACGGCTTAGACCCTGCTGCCGGTTCCAAGCCGAGGTCGCGTCGATCAGTCGGCCTGCCGGTCCAAGCTGTCGCTGTCCTGCACCGTTTCCGGTTCCGGATCGAAGATCCCGGCGCTGCGGCGTTCCGCCCGCGGCGTGCGCCCGAACATGTCGCGGTAACATTTCGAGAAGTGCGAGGCGCTGGTGAAACCGCTGGCGAAGGCCACTTCGGTAACGGGCATGGTGGTCTGCGTCAGCAGGGTGCGCGCCCGGTTCAGGCGCAGGCGCAGATAGTAACGCGCGGGACTGGTGTTCAGATACCGGCGGAACAGGCGTTCCAACTGCCGGCGCGACAGGCCCACCTTGTCGGCAATCTCGTCGCGGGTCAGCGCCTCTTCGGTATTCTTCTCCATTTCGGAGATCGCTTTGATCAGCTTGGGGTGGGAAATCCGCAGGCGGGCCTGCAACGGCAGCCGCTGGTCGTCGTCCCCCTCGCGGATGCGTTCGTGCATGAACTGTTCGGAGACGCTGGCGGCGATGTCCGCCCCCGCCAGCCGCGTCACCTCCCGCATGATCATATCCAGGCCGGCGACCCCGCCGGCGCAGGTGAAACGGTCCCGGTCGACCTCGTACAATTCGGCCCGCACGTCGAGGTCCGGGAATTCTTCCGCGAAACTGTCGAGCGAGTGCCAATGGATCGTGCAGCGATAGCCGCCCAGCAGCCCGGCCCGCGCCAGCACATGCGCGCCGGTGCAGATCGCCCCCATATGCGCGCCTTCGCGGGCCCAGCGGCGCAACCAGCCAAAGGTCGGCGCATCGTGATACAAATGCGCGTCAAGGCCGCTGCAGACCATGACATTGGCGGGGCGGGCGACGTCCTGCATCGCCATGTCGGCGGTCACCGACAGCCCGTTCGACGACACGACCGAGTCGCCATCGCGGCTGATCGTATACCATTCGAACAGGGTCTCACCCGACAGCCAGTTCGCCAGCCGCATCGGCTCCACCACACAGGTAAAGGCGATCATCGAGAAGTTCGGCACCAGGAAAAGACCGACGCGTACCGGCTGGTCGGCGTCCGATTGTTTGAACATCGGCGGTTGACTTGGCTGCAGCACTCTAGGCGTCCACCCACAAAATTTCTTAAAAGCGTCCCTTGTGCGCCTCATTTCGAAGCGGCGGGGCGTCTTGTCAAGCAACTTGAGCCCATCGAAGCCGATGTCGCCGCGCCGCGCATTCCTGTCGCCGTCGCGGAAGGGTCTCCGCCCAGGCACGCTACATGGTGCGCACTGCGACGGTGCGCCCGGTTGTTCGGGGCGCATCGTGCCGCCATCGTCCGGTTTCCGGCAAGACAAAGCATGATTTCTTCCGCGTCGGGGAGCGCGTGTCCATGAGCAAATATTCGATTTTCAGTCTGGTCAGGAACGCGGGTTCCTATCACCAGGACTGGCAACGCGCCTGGCGAAGCCCGGACCCTAAGCCCGAGTATGAAGTCATCATCGTCGGCGGCGGCGGACACGGTCTGGCGACAGCCTACTACCTGGCCAAGGAATGCGGCATCCGCAACGTCGCGGTGATCGAGAAAGGCTGGTTGGGCGGCGGCAATACCGGGCGCAACACGACCATCGTCCGATCCAACTACCTGTGGGACGAATCGGCGGCGATCTACGAACATTCGGTCAAACTCTGGGAAGGGTTGAGCCAGGAAATCAATTTCAACGTCATGTTCTCTCAGCGCGGCCTGCTGCATCTGGCGCACAATGTCCATGACATGCAGGAAATCGGCCGCCGCGGCCACGCGATCTGGCTGAACGGGATCGACAGCGAATTCCTGACCCCGGAACAGGTGCAGGAGATGGTGCCGCTGATGAACATCAACGGCCGCTATCCGGTGATGGGCGCACTGCTGCAGCGGCGCGGCGGCACCGCCCGCCACGATGCGGTGGCCTGGGGCTATGCACGGGCGGCGGACGCGCTTGGCGTCGATATCATCCAGAACTGCGAGGTCACCGGCTTCGACATCGAACAAGGCGTGGTGAAGGGGGTCCGAACCTCCCGCGGGACCATCAAGGCCAAGAAGGTCGGCGTCGTGACCGCCGGACATTCGTCGGTAATGGCGGAAATGGCCGGGTTCCGGATGCCGCTTGAGTCCGTTCCGCTGCAGGCCATGGTTTCCGAACCGATCAAACCCTGTATCGACACGGTCATCATGTCGAACGCGGTGCATGTCTATGTCAGCCAGTCGGACAAGGGCGAGCTGGTCGTGGGCGCGGGGTCGGACACTTATATCTCCTATGCCCAGCGCGGCGGTTTCGACGTGATGGAACATATCATGGGGCCGTTGGTGGAATTGTTCCCGTTCGTCTCCCGCCTGCGCATGCTGCGCCAGTGGGGCGGCATCGTCGACGTGACCGTCGACCGGTCGCCCATCCTGTCCAAAACGCCGGTGGACAATCTGTTCTTCAACTGCGGCTGGGGCACCGGCGGGTTCAAATGCACGCCAGGGTCGGGACATGTCTTCGCGCATTCCATCGCGAACGGCGAGATGCACCCCATCGCCGCTCCCTTCTCCATCGACCGGTTCCATAGCGGCGCCCTGATCGACGAAGCGGCCGCCGCCGCCGTCGCGCACTAGTTTCGGGAGGTCAACCGTCATGCTTCAGATCACCTGTCCCTGGTGCGGCGAACGCGAAGGCGTGGAGTTCCACTGCCACGGCGAAGCGCATATCGCACGCCCGGAAAACCCGGCGGAATTGAGCGACGCCGAATGGGGCGACTACGTCTTCTTCCGGAAAAACCTGAAAGGCGTCCATTACGAACGCTGGACCCACGACGCCGGTTGCGGCCGCTGGTTCAACGCCGTTCGCGACACGGTCAGCGACGCCTTCATCGCAACCTACAAGCCAACCGACCCGGTCCCGGAGCTTCCGGCCGAGTATCGTGAAGCCGGGAAGAAATAGTCATGGCCGGAAACAAAAGACTGCCGACCGGCGGACGGGTCGACCGGAACGAGACCATCGCCTTCCGCTTCAACGGAAAACGCTATAACGGCCTTAAGGGCGACACGCTTGCCTCCGCCCTGCTGGCGAACGGCGTTCAACTTGTCGGGCGCAGCTTCAAATATCACCGCCCGCGCGGCATCATGACCGCCGGATCGGAAGAACCGAACGCCCTGGTGCAACTGGGTGAAGGCGCGCGCACCGAACCGAACATGCGCGCGACCCAGGTGGAACTGTTCGACGGGCTGGTCGCCGAAAGCCAGAACTGCTGGCCGTCGGTCGGCTTCGATATCGGCGCGATCAACTCGGTCATGTCGAAATATCTGCCGGCGGGCTTCTACTACAAAACCTTCATGTGGCCGGCCTCCATGTGGCTGACCTATGAGCATTTCATCCGCCGCGCCGCGGGCCTGGGCAAGGCCCCGGTAGAGGCCGACCCGGACACCTATGCGCAGCATCACGCCGCCTGCGACGTGCTGATCGCGGGCGGCGGACCGGCCGGCCTGTCGGCGGCGCTTGCCGCCGGCCGCAGCGGCGCGCGAGTCATCCTGGCTGACGAACAAGGCGAGTTCGGCGGCTGGCTGTTGACCGACGATACCGCAATCGACGGCGAGCCGCCCGCGGCCTGGCTGGAGAAGACCGTCGCCGAGCTTCGGACGATGGAAAACGTCACGCTGCTGCCGCGGACCACGGTCGCCGCCTATTTCGACCATAATTTCATCACCGCCTGCGAACGCGTCACCGATCATCTGGGTCCGCAGACATCGAACGCGGTCCCGCGTCAGCGGTTCTGGAAGATCCGCGCCAAGCAGGTCGTGCTTGCCCAGGGGTCGATCGAACGTCCCATGGTGTTCGCAGACAACGACCGGCCCGGCGTGATGCTGGCGAACGCCCTGCGTACCTATATCAATCGGTTCGGCGTCCTGCCGGCCCGCGAGATCGTTGTTTTTACGAACAACGACAGCGCCTATGCGACCGCGTTGGACGCACGCGCGGCGGGCGCGGTTGTCCATGTCGTCGACACGCGCAAGGACCCCGGCAGCCCAATCGTCCACAAGGCCCGGGACGCCGGCGTCCAGATCCATGAAGGATCCGGCGTGACCGGGGTGAAGGGCGCGAAAGGCATTCACGCCGTCGAAATCGCCCCGCTGTCGGAAGACGGCGACGCCATCGCCGGGCCGACCTTCGTCGTCTCGGCCACCATGGTCGCCATGTCGGGCGGATGGAACCCGACCGTGCATCTGTTCAGCCAGTCCCGCGGCAAGCTGAAGTTCGACGATGAAATCCAGAGTTTCGTTCCGAATTTCACCCCGCAGAAGGCCCGCTCGGCGGGCGCCTGCAACGGCGTCTTCACATTGGCCGGCTGTCTGCGGGAAGGTTCCGAGGCGGGCGCGGCCGCGGCTTCCGACGCGGGCTTCGAGGCGACGGCCCCCGACGCGCCGGCGGTGACGGAAGAGGCCCTGGGCCCGATGCGGCAGATCTGGACGATCCCGACCGTGCATCCGCTCGGCCAGGGTAAGCGGAAGCATTTCATCGACCAGCAGAACGACGTCACCGCGGCCGATGTGCATCTTGCGGCGCGCGAAGGATATCTCTCCGTCGAACACCTGAAACGCTACACCACCACGGGCATGGGCACCGACCAGGGCAAGACGTCGAACATCAACGCGCTGGCGATCATGTCGGAAATCCGCGCCGCCACGATCCCCGAGGTCGGCACGACGACCTTCCGGCCGCCCTACACGCCGACCGGTCTGGGCGCCATGGCGGGACAGGGCGTTCGGGAATTGTTCGAACAGAAGCGGGGCACCGCGATGCACCGCTGGCATCTGGAAAACGGCGCCGTGTTCGAAGATGTCGGCGACTGGAAGCGGCCGCGTTACTTCACAACCACGGGCGAAACGATGGACCAGGCGGTGCGCCGCGAATGCGCACAGGCCCGGGAGACCGTCGGGATCATGGACGCCTCCACCCTGGGCAAGATCGACATCCAGGGACCCGACGCCGCCAAGCTTCTGAACATGGTCTATACGAACGCCTGGGACTCGCTGAAACCGGGGCGCTGCCGCTACGGTCTGATGCTGAACGAACACGGCATGGTGTTCGACGACGGCGTGACCACGCGTCTCGGCGAAAACCACTTCCATATGACGACCACGACGGGCGGCGCGGCGCGCGTTCTGAACTGGCTGGAAGAATGGCTGCAGACCGAGTGGCCGGACATGCAGGTCTATTGCACCTCCGTCACCGAACAATGGGCGGTCGCGACCCTGTCGGGCCCGAAGGCGCGCCACGTGCTGGAGGCCGTCGCCCCCAGCCTGACGCTGGACCCGCAGAGCTTCCCCTTCATGGCCATGCAGGAAGGGCCGGTGGCCGGGATCGACGCCCGGGGCTTCCGGATCAGCTTCACCGGCGACCTTTCCTACGAAATCAACGTGCCCGCCCGCTACGGCCAGGCGCTGTGGGAGGCGTTGATGGAAGCCGGCGAGGCGCATGACATCGTTCCATACGGCACCGAAGCCATGCACGTGCTGCGCGCGGAAAAGGGTTTCATCATCGTCGGGCAGGACACCGACGGGACGGTGACGCCCGCGGACCTGGACATGAACTGGATCGTCTCCAAGAAGAAGGACGACTTCCTGGGCAAGCGTTCGCTGACCCGCACCGACACCGCCCGCCCGGGCCGCAAGCAACTGGTCGGCCTTTTGCCGGCGGACCCGAACTTTGTGGTCCCGGAAGGCGCGCATCTGGTGAAGGAAGTGAAGCCTCAGCCGCCGATGGAGATGATCGGGCATGTCACCTCGTCCTACTACTCCCCGGCCCTGGGGCGGTCCTTCGCCCTCGGCCTGGTGAAGGACGGGCTCAATCTGAAGGGGCAGACTTTCAAAGTGCCGCTGATGTCGGGCCGGGTCGAAACGGTCACCATCACCGACACGGTATTCTTCGATAAAGAGGGGGAACGGGCCCGTGGCTAACATGACCGCAGCAGCACGCTCGCCGCTTGGCGCACGCGCACCCTATCAGGGCCGCTTCACGCAGATCGAGGAACGTCCGCTTCTGGGCAAGGTCATCGTGCGCGGCAATTCGGACGATCCGGCCTTCCTGTCCGCCGTGAAGACAGTTCTGGGCGCGGGCCTGCCGGTCACGCCCAACACCATGGCCGAAGCGGGCGTGTACCGGATCGCCTGGAGCGGACCGGACGAATGGGTGATCTATACGGCGGACGGGGCGCAACAGCCGCTGATCGGCAAGTTGCGGACGGCTTTCGCGGACATGCACGCCGCCGTTGTCGATGTCAGCGATTACTACACGGTGATCCGGCTTTCGGGTCCGCGCGCCCGCGATTTGCTGGCCAAAGGCTGTCCTCTAGACCTGCATCCGCACGTGTTCTCGCAAGGGCAATGCGCCGGAAGTCTGTTTCTGAAGGCCGCGGTCCGCATTCATTGCGTCGACGACGCGCCGATCTTCGACCTGCAGATCCGGTGGAGTTTCGCGGACTATCTGTGGGACAACCTGATCCAGGGCGCGCAGGAGTGGGGGTGAGGCCGCAATAGCGACGCCACCCCGCCCCATACTATCTTCGCCCCTTTCGGCCCGGTGTTAAGCCGCGACCGTGCCGCGCGGCGGGTAGTCGCGTTCCTTGACGACGGAAAATACCTCGTAAAGATCGTCGATGCCGGGGCGCGCGAAGGGGAAAGTGTTCAGGACCGCGCCATAGAGCGTAAGATCCGCGCGGACGAAGAACACGCCCGGTTCCGCGAACATCTCCGTTTCGGTATCGCGGATCGATTGCGAGACATAGCAGCCGAGGCGGCGGGCCGTTTCCAGCGGCAGATCGTAGGCCAGCGGCACACCGTCCATGTCCCATTCCGCCCGCGCCTGTTCGGCGCGGTCCGCCGGATCGGTCGAGACGGCCAGTAAATCGACGCCCAACGCCGCGAACTTGTCCCGGGCCGCGTTCAACGCTTCCAGATGCGTGCGGCAGCGCGGACAGTGCAGGCCGCGATAGACATCGATCATCAGCATGAAACCCGGGGCATTCCGCGACAATGTCCAGCGCCCGCCGCCGACCAGCGGCACGTCGATTTCGGGGAGTCTTTCGGTAGGCGTGATGCGGTCCATGATGATCCTTTTCCTGATTGTTCGTTTCCGCCCGCCGGTTCCCGCGTCAAGACGGGGAGAACACGGCAAGCCCGGTCAAAGAAGTTTGGTCGATTGCACCCTGCGACACCATTCCGCCGTTCGATCCGGTCTGCGGCCCGCCGCCGGATCAGGGCGCCGGAAGCGCCAGCGCCCAAGCGGTCCCGTCGCGCAGACCGTAGATCAGAAATTCGCCTTCCCTGCCGGAAAGCCCGGTGCGGACGATGGGCGTGTCCAACTGCGCCCCATGCGGGAAAGACGCCAATTCCACGAACCGGTCGCCGTCCCAGGTCACGACCGCCAGAATCGACCGGTCCTGGCGCGGCAGGATCAGGTCGGGGCGTCCGTCGCCGTTCCAGTCATAGGTCGCAGACAGGGCCAGTACCGTGGAGCCGATGCGATGGGTCGAATAGCCCCGCTGGCGGCGCTCCAGCTTCAGGCGGCCGCCGTCCCAACGATAGTGGATCAGAATGCCGCCGATATGGGGTGTGCGGATGATGGCGAGTTCATTTTCCCCGTCACCGTCATAGTCTGCGACGCCCGCCGGGTTCAGCCAACGAAACGCGGTGCCGATGGAGTCGGCCTCGGCCAATTGCACCAGCGCCCCGTTCCGAACGCCGAAAAGCGCAACCGCCGCGCCTTCCCCGAGATAGGCCTTGATGACGATCACTTCCGGCGCACCGTCGCCGTCCATATCGACGATCCGGGGTTCCAGATCCTCGAACACTGCATCCCGCCCCAGCGTATATTCGTGGGTTTCCCCACCGGACCGGACGATAAGCGTTTCCGGTTCCATCGCATCGCCCAGGACCCCGTGCCCATAGCGGGCGACATCGTCGGCGAACCAGGCCTCGATCCCCATGCCGCGGGCGACCCTGGCGTCGCCGGCAAGACGCGGGCGTTCCGGTTGGGCCGGGAACAGAAGATCCCGATGCTCGGCGATCTCGCCGATCCGGGCCGGCCCGTCCGATGCGGCGGCGGGAGCGAGCGGCAGAAAAACGGCCAGCAAGGCAAAGGCGGAACACCGCCCCATACGGGAGAAGAGCATGGCGTTGTGTCCTCCGTCAGCGATCCGGCAGCCCGGAGCGTGTCACTTCTACTCCGCCGCTGCCGGCGGGGGCGTCGGCGTCTCGTAGCAGGACGACAAGGCGTCGATCTTCTCTTCCATGCCGACCAGGATGAAACTGTAATAGTGGTTCTGTTTCTGGTTATCCCGTATCCGGACCAACGCCACGGTGCCGGTCAGGAAATCCTGCACCAGCGTCAGGTAAATATTCCGGTCCCAGGAGAGATAGGCGGGATTGATGACGTTCGATCCCTGTGTGAAGGGTTCCGGCTGATCCCCGAAACGCGCTTGGTATTCCTGGGGATAGCGCACGAAGAAATATCCGGTCTTGCCGCTGCCCCGGGCCAGGAACCAGTGAATCTCCTCGTCCCGGTCGTCGATGATATAGGTCAGCCGAAACGGATCGGCGGCGTCGCCGATGACATGGGGATGGGAAATCATGATCTGCGGGGCGACCTTGTCGGAATCGCACAGGAAGAAAAGGCGCGCCTTACCGTCATCGGACGTCAGGGCCAGACCCTGCAACCGGCTGCCGTCTTCCTTGTCCTTGCCGCTGACATGAGCCCACTCGGCGCGGCTTTCCGCCGCCGCGCCCAAGCCAACCAGGAAACACACGAAAATCAGGACGCGCCGCATTCTCAATTACCAACCGTGAAAGTGGTCCGCCCCTTCGTGAATAGGCGCAGCCGGACCGTTCGGCAAGTCATCCAAGGGGCGACGCCCCGCCGGGACGCCGGGAGGGGTCCGAAAAGCCGCAGGCGACGCCGATTGACGGGCCAGCCGCAGCGGGTAATGTGCCCCGGCCCCGCCAGGGGCTCGAAATTCACCTTCTTTCGGAGTTGCCAACATGACCCGTTCGCCCCGTCTCCGCGCGTACTCCCGCCGCCTTCTGGCCAGCGCCTGCCTCAGCATGGGATTGGTGCTGTCCGCCGAAACCGGCGCGGCGCAAACCCTGGATCCGGAAAACACACTGTTTCTGGACCTGGAATACGGCCGCGTGGTGATCGAACTGCGCCCGGACCTGGCCCCCAATCACGTCGCCCGGATCAAGGAACTGGCGCGCGAAGGATTTTACGACGGGATCGTGTTTCACCGCGTTATCGACGGTTTCATGGCCCAGACCGGCGATCCGACGGGCACCGGCACCGGCGGGTCGGGCCAGAAGCTGAATGCGGAATTCAGCCTGGAACCGCATGTCCGCGGGACGGTTTCCATGGCCCGTTCGCAAAGCCCGAACAGCGCCGACAGCCAATTCTTCATTGTGTTCAAGGAATCCGAATGGCTGAACGGGCAATATACCGTCTGGGGCCAGGTGGTCGAAGGCATGGAATTCGTCGATCAGATCAGAAAGGGGCCGCAGCCGTCCGGCATCGTCAGCGATCCCGACATCATCGTGAAGATGCAGGTCGCCGCCGACGCCCAGTAACCGGCAGCGCAGTCATTTGTGGACGCCGCGCCCGCCCGGGCGCGGTGTCTTCACTTTTGCAACGTCGCCGAAGCGGTTTGCCCCGGCTTCGCTTCGGCAGGCTGGATTTTTCCGGCATGATCGGCTAATGTAAGGATGCAGGAGAAGCCTGCACACGCATGGGTGCGCGTCGCACCCGAAGGACAGAAGGTCTGGAAAAATGGCTAGCCTGGAAGGCTTGGCGCTTGCGTCAAATATCCTTCAATCTCGCCAACAGATTTCCATAGCTGCTGTACGTCAGTCTGTCGAAGCCGAGCGCGCAATCGTTCAATTGATTGCGCAAACGACGGGTACGCAACCGCTGAACTCGTCCGGAAGGGGCAGTAACGTCAATATTTTGACCTGACGCCGGTGGCTTTACCTGTATGACGTAACCGCGCACGCACCGCCGTTTGCGCGAACGGGGAAGGAGTCCTTCCCCCCTCACATCCGTAAAAGACGAAAAAACCACCAGCCTCACAATTCAGGAGGCCGGCGGACGCACTATGCGGAAGCGCTATTACAGAATGGTTAAAAGCTGTGTCCGAGCGGCGGCCGCTCAGCCCTCGCCCTCGATCTGGGCGCGGGCGACACCGATCAGCTTGTCCATTTCGGTGCGGACCAGATGTTCCGTCGCCTCGATACCCTTGTCTTTCAGGTCGCCGACGACCTTGCGCAGGACGTCATCGTCGCCCACTTCCTCGAAGTCCGCTTTTACGACGGCCATCGCGTAATCATTCGCTTCGTCCCCCGACAGGCCCATCTTGTCAGCGGCCCAGAGCCCGAGCAGCTTGTTGCGGCGCGCGACGACCTTGAATTCAGATTCCTGATCTCGGCTGAATTTCGTTTCAAAGGCCTTTTCGCGATCGTCGAACCCACCGTTCATACCGGTCTCCCATGTCTGATGCGTATCTTATGCATATTGTCGACGCCTATGGCCGCGCCGGGTCACGCACTAGATAATCGTTTGAATTTGGCTGCGCAATCCGCTGTGAGCAGGTTCCGGGGCAAATCTGGCCCATATCAAGAAAAGCAGCCGAATCCACTCCGCATTCTAGCATGGAGGACGCCGGGGCGACATATTCTCTCCCTATCTCCGAGCAGAATTGGTCGATGGGCGAGAGCGTATCGCAGGTGGGAAAACCGGGCGCGCCTTCGAAGATCGCTAAAAATCGCCGCTGGGCGTTTCATACCGGCTCTGCCTGCAAATTCCGCCAGCCGCCCCTTCACTGCCGGTGTGACAGTCGGTTCCAGTTGGTATATGTACGCCGCGGCGACGCCGATACCGGCGCGCCAAGTTATCTCATGCCGACGAGGACCCCATGGCGAGAGGCAGAAAGCTCTATGAAGGCAAGGCGAAAATTCTGTTCGCCGGCTCCGAACCGGGCACGATCATCCAGTATTTCAAGGACGACGCCACGGCGTTCAACAACGAGAAGAAAGGGACGATCACCGGCAAAGGCGTCCTGAACAACCGCATTTCCGAACATTTGATGCAGTTGCTGATGGAGGTCGGCATTCCGACCCATTTCATCAAGCGCATCAACATGCGCGAACAGCTGGTGCGCGAGGTCGAGATCATTCCCATTGAGATCATCGTCCGCAACGTCGCCGCCGGTTCGATGGCCAAACGGCTCGGCATTCCCGAAGGCACGCTGCTGCCGCGCTCCATCGTCGAATATTGCTACAAATCCGACGAGTTGGGCGATCCGCTGGTCGCCGAGGAGCATATCACCGCGTTCGGCTGGGCCAGTCCGCAGGACATCGACGACATCACCGCCATGTCGCTGCGCGTCAACGATTTCCTGAGCGGTCTGTTCACCGGGATCGGCATCAAACTGGTCGATTTCAAGCTGGAGTTCGGGCGGGTCTATGACGAACACGGCGAGATGCGCATCGTACTGGCCGATGAAATCAGCCCCGACAACTGCCGGCTTTGGGATTCGGTGACCGCCGAGAAGATGGACAAGGACCGGTTCCGCCGGGATCTGGGCAGCGTCGAGGAAGCCTATCAGGAGGTCGCCCGCCGGCTGGGTATTCTGCCCGAAGCCGAGTTGAAGGAAGTCGACGCCCCCGCACCCGAGTGATGCCGGGTATGGGATAATGCCTTAATGTCCCCGCTCGCCGACGAACGCTTCCGCCGCCTCTATGCGGCGCAGGTTATCGCGCTGGCGGGGACCGGCTTTTCCACCATCGCGCTGGCGCTTCTCGCCTATGAGCTGGCAGGCGATAATGCGGGTGCCGTGTTGGGTACGGCTTTCGCCCTGAAAATGATCGCCTATGTCGGCATAGCACCCGTGGTCGGCGGCTGCGCCCATCTCCTGCCCCGGCGCAGCTTGCTGGTTGGGTTGGATATCGTCCGGGCCCTGTGCATCGGATGTTTCGTTTTCGTGGACGCCGTGTGGCAGATCTATCTGCTGATTTTCCTGCTCAACGCCTGCTCCGCCGGTTTCACGCCCACATTTCAGGCGACCATCCCCGATATCCTGCCCGATGAGGCGCGGTACACGCGCGCGCTGTCCCTATCGCGCCTGGCCTATGACCTGGAGAATCTGTTGAGCCCGATGCTCGCGGCGGCGGCCCTTGCCGTTCTGAGCTTCGATGCGCTGTTTTCGGCGAACGCCCTGGCATTCGCGGTTTCGGCCCTGCTGGTCGGCTCCGTCGCTTTTCCCGCGGCGCCGTTCAAGGACCGGACCGAGGGCGTCTGGCGCCGCACCACCTTCGGCGTAGCGGCCTATCTGGCCACCCCCCGCCTGCGCGGCCTGTTGGCCTTGTCCCTTGCGGTGGCCTGCGGCGGCGCGATGGTCATCGTCAACACGGTGGTTCTGGTCGCAGGACGGATACAGGGAAGCGAGACGGATACCGCGCTCGCTTACGCCGCGGCGGGGGCAGGCTCCATGGGGATCGCCCTTCTGCTGCCAAGGATGCTGGACCGGATCCCCGACAGGCCGGCGATGCTGGCGGGGGGCGCGCTGTTGTCGGCCGCCCTTCTCATGGGGCTGACCGACCCGGGGTTTCCGGTGCTGCTGGCGATCTGGCTGGCCCTGGGCGCCGGGGCCTCCTTGATACAGACGCCCGCGGGACGCTTGCTCAAACGCTCGGCGGCCGAAGGGGAAGGTCCGGCTTTGTTCGCCGCCCAGTTCGCCCTGTCGCACGCCTGCTGGCTGTGCGCCTATCCGCTGGCCGGATGGCTGGGCAACGCGGCGGGGATGGAAGCGGCTTTCCTGGCGCTCGGCCTGTGCGCCGCCGCCGCAACCCTGACCGCGTGGATCTCCTGGCCCAAGGACGACCCGGTAACCCTGCGGCACCGGCACGACGCGGTTGAACACGACCATCTCCATGTTCACGACGACCATCACCAGCACGACCACGATCACACCGGGATAGATCCCACCAAACCGCACCGGCATCCGCATCGGCATGACGCGGTCGAACACGAACATGCCTTCGCCATCGATCTGCATCATCCGGTCTGGCCGACGAGGTGAAGAAAGCGCCGCGAATCGCGGCCGCCGCGATTGTCGCGCCGCCGGGGGCTTGCTATAGGACAGCCGCCGCCGCGGACAGCCCGGTTTCGCATCCCGCAGAGGAGAGAATCGGGGTAGCACCCGCGGCCAGATGACCCGCTCATCCGTCACTGCCGAAGAGGTCGCCCCAATGAAAGCCACCGTTATCGTCACCTTGAAGAACGGCGTCCTGGATCCCCAGGGCAAGGCCATCGAGCACGCGCTGGGCGGGCTTGGCTTCGATGGGGTGAACGATGTCCGCCAGGGCAAGATCCTGGAACTGGACCTGAACACCGACGACGCCCAGCAGGCGCGCGCACAGGTCGACGAGATGTGCGCCAAACTGTTGGCCAACCCGGTGATCGAAAACTACCGGATCGAAATCGACGGTTAGTCCCGTCCATCTGCTGAGGACACCGACATGCGCGCCGCCGTAATCGTATTTCCCGGAACCAACCGCGAGAAGGATATCGCCGAAGCCCTGCATCGGGCGAGCGACCATCAACCCGCCTTTGTCTGGCACCGCGAAACAGAGCTTCCCGACGTCGATCTGGTGGTCGTGCCGGGCGGCTTTTCCTATGGCGACTATCTGCGCTGCGGCGCGATGGCGGGGAACTCCCCGATCATGCGGGCGGTCAAGGACAAGGCGGACGCGGGCGTGCGGGTCCTCGGCGTCTGCAACGGGTTTCAGATCCTGACCGAAACCGGCCTGCTGCCGGGCGCGCTGATGCACAACGCGCAGCTTAAATTCATCTGCAAGACGGCGGCGCTGAGGGTGGAGACGGCGGACAGCGATTTCACCCGGGCCTACGATGCGGGACAGATCGTGCGCGTGCCGGTCGCCCATAACGAAGGCAACTATTTCGCCAGCCCGGACGAGCTTGACCGGCTTGAAGGCGAAGGCCGTGTCGTCTTCCGCTATGCCGACGAGGATGGGGCGGTAAACGACGCCGGCAACATCAACGGTTCGCAACGGAACATCGCCGGCATTCTGAGCGACCGCGGCAACGTCATGGGGATGATGCCGCATCCGGAAAACGCCACCGACCCGGCCCAGGGCGACACCGACGGTTTGGGCCTGTTCAAAAGCTTGGCGGAGACCCTGCAATGAATTCGACCGCGCCGCTTCCCCCGAACGCGTTCGCCGAACACGGCCTGACCCGGGAAGAATACGACACCATCCTGGAAATCATGGGCCGGGAGCCGAACCTGAACGAGCTTGGCATCTTCTCGGTGATGTGGTCCGAGCATTGCTCGTATAAATCCTCCCGCTTCTGGCTGAAGACCCTGCCGACCGAAGGCCCGCAGGTCATCCAGGGTCCCGGCGAGAATGCCGGCGTCGTCGATATCGGCGACGGACAGGCGGCGGTCTTCAAGATCGAAAGCCATAACCACCCCAGCTATATCGAACCCTATCAGGGGGCGGCCACCGGCGTGGGCGGCATCCTGCGCGACGTCTTCACGATGGGCGCGCGGCCGATTGCGAATCTGAACGCGCTCCGCTTCGGCAGCCCGGATCACCCCAAGACCCGCCATCTGGTCGACGGCGTTGTCGCCGGAATCGGCGGCTACGGTAACTGCATCGGCGTGCCGACAGTGGCTGGCGAAGTGAATTTCCATCCGGCCTATAACGGGAACTGCCTGGTCAACGCCATGACGGTGGGCCTGGCCCCCGCCGACCGGATCTTCTATTCCAAGGCGTCGGGTATCGGGAACCCGGTCGTCTATGTCGGGTCCAAGACCGGGCGCGACGGCATCCATGGAGCGACCATGGCGTCCGCCGAATTTTCGGACGCGACGGAGGAGAAACGCCCGACGGTCCAGGTCGGCGACCCCTTTACCGAAAAGCTTCTGCTGGAAGCCTGCCTTGAACTGATGGCCACCGACGCCATCGTTTCGATCCAGGACATGGGGGCGGCGGGCCTGACCTCTTCATCGGTCGAAATGGCCGACAAGGGCGGCGTCGGCATCCGCCTGGACCTGGACAAGGTTCCGATGCGCGAAGAAGGCATGACGCCATACGAGCTGATGCTGTCGGAATCCCAGGAACGCATGCTGATGGTCCTGAAGCCGGGCCGCGAGGACGAGGCCCGCGCGATCTTCGAGAAGTGGGAACTGGATTTCGCCGTGATCGGCGCGGTGACGGATACCGGGACCCTCGCCCTCTATTGGCATGGCGACCTGGCGGGCGAGATTCCGGTCGCGCCGCTGGTCGATGCGAGCCCGATGTACGAACGCCCGTGGGAGCCGACGCCGGCCCAGGCCAAGATCGACGCCGACGCGGTTGACGCGCCCGCGTCGATGGCCGACACGGTGCACCGCCTGTTGGGAACGCCGGACCTGTGTTCCCGGCGTTGGATCTGGGAACAGTACGACCACTATATCCGCGGCGAGACCATGCAGACACCGGGCGGCGATGCGGCGGTGGTGCGTATTCCCGGCGGCGACAAGGCGCTGGCCATGACGGTCGACTGCACGCCGCGCTATTGTTTCGCCGACCCGGAACAGGGCGGCCGGCAGGCGGTGGCGGAATGCTGGCGGAACATGGTGGCGACGGGTGCGAAGCCGCTTGCGCTGACCAACAACATGAATTTCGGCAATCCCGAGCGCCCGCGCATCATGGGTCAGTTCGTGGGCGCCATTCAGGGGATGCGCGCGGCGGCGACGGCGCTCGACTTCCCCGTCGTCTCAGGCAACGTCTCGCTCTACAACGAGACGGCGGGCGAAGCGATCCTGCCGACCCCGGTGATCGGCGGCGTCGGTCTGCTGCAGGATGCCGGCAAGATGGGGACGTTGGCCTTCAAGGCGGAGGGCGAGACGGTCCTGGTGCTTGGCGAGACGACCGGATGGCTGGGTCAGTCGATCTATCTGCGTGAGATCGCGGACCGCGAGGAAGGCGCACCGCCGCCCGTGAACCTGGAAGCAGAGGCCCGGAACGGCGCCTTGGTCCTTTCCCTGCTGGACCGGGAATTGATCAGCGCCTGTCACGATGTTTCCGACGGCGGCATCGCGGTCGCCGCCGCCGAAATGGCCCTGGCGGGCCGGATCGGTGCGGCGCTGAACGGTCCGAATGGTGATCTTCCGGCACATGCATTTTTCTTCGGCGAAGATCAGGCGCGGTATATCGTCACTACAACAGAGGCCGATAAGGTGATAGATCTTGCGGCGTCGGGAGGCGTCCCGGCGACCGTGATCGGCGCGACCGGCGGCGAGAAGTTGACGTTTGGTGCGGATGACACAATATCGCTGGCAGCCCTGCGGGCGGCGTCCGAGGAATGGTTGCCGGCCTTCATGGCAGTGAACGCCTGATCGCAGGCGGCAATAGTTATTGTAGAGGGTAATCGAAAACATGCCGATGAACGCGAGCGAGATCGAGCAGTTCATTAAAGAAGCGCTGCCGGATGCCGAAGTGCAGATCAACGATCTGCGCGGCGACGGCGATCACTATGCGGCGTTCGTCCGGTCTTCCGCCTTCAAGGGAAAGAGCCGGGTTCAACAGCATCAGATGGTTTACAACGCGCTTCAGGGCCGGATGGGGAACGAGTTGCATGCGCTCGCCCTGCAGACCGCCGTCCCCGAAGACGCGTAACGGTTCGGAACAATAGGGCCGGCCCTTGGACGCCGGCGCGATGGAGATTAGGAAAGGAAATTCGGGATGAGCGACAACCCAGCCCTCGAAGCGATTGAGACGGAAGTGAAAAACGGCGAGGTCGTGCTGTTCATGAAAGGGACGCCCGTGTTCCCGCAGTGCGGTTTCTCGGCCGCCGTCGTTCAGGTCTTGAACCATATCGGCGTGAAGTTCAAAGGCGTGAACGTGCTGGAGGATGACGGCCTGCGTCAGGGTATCAAGGAATATTCGAACTGGCCGACCATCCCGCAGCTCTACGTCAAGGGCGAGTTCATCGGCGGCTGCGACATCATCCGCGAAATGTTCGAAACCGGCGAACTGATGGAAACGCTGTCGACCAAAGGCATCGACGTCCAGATTCAGGCGTAGGGCCGTCACGACACTGTTGCCGGGGCCGCCCGTTCGGGCGGCCCTTTCCTTTTGCACCGCCCCGCGAATTACCGATAGTCTCTTCCCGCGTTGGGGAGGGACATCCGGATGCACGCAGTCGTTTCATTGCAGGACATCGTGGCCGGCGGCCTTTGTCGATGACACCGGCGTCGCCAGGAACAGGGATTGATGAATCACAACAAGGCGTTGGTGTGCTCACTTTCATTCCTCTGTTTGTTTCAATACCCCTCGTTCTTCGTATTCATGGATTTGTAGAAACCTAAACTGTTAAAACTGCTAAACC
>JANQIT010000294.1 GCA_028282025.1 Hwanghaeella sp.
TGCGGAGAATCAGGCCAACCTCCTCGCCACGGACCGGGACGGAAACACGGCGCTGCACTGGGCCGGTATTCAACGCGCTTATGAATCCACGATTCTGTTGATGTCGCTTGGGGCCGACCCGAACGTTCAGAACAGGCGGGGCGAAACCGCGCTGATGGTGGCGGTCCGCGAGGATGACCGCGGCATCGTCGAGCTACTGCTGCAAGGCGGGATCGATTTTTCGATCCGCGATTATACCGGCCGCGGCGTGCTGGACTATGCGCGCCAAGCCCGCGACCGCCGGATCGAACAATTGCTGCGGGATGCGGGGGCGAGCTGATGGCGGTGCACGCTCAATCCAAATCAAACGTCGGCGCTGTTCCCGGAAAGGAGGCCAGGGCGTCTCAGTGATTCAGAATGAATCAAACACGCTTGCGGGGCGGTCGGTCACGAAGGCATCTGGATATCGAAAGAAATACGGGCCAACAGCTCACCCGAGGCTATCACGCTTGAATGCGCTGCGCGCGCCATTGGGTATTCCCTGGTGAGACCCCGCCTCGTGCTTTTCTGCAATTTCGCAAGGCGCGGCGTTAAGCAAGGTGTCCGTATCAGCGGCCTTGGGGCCCTAATCAAAGGCCAACGAGCCGGGTTTTGAGACTCTTTCAAGGCATATTATGAAGAAGTACGGTTGTTGATCATGCCGCTTACGGTCCGAAAAACGGATAAGCATGCTCTTGCAGTCGCCTTCGTCTGTACGGCTGTGTTTGTTTTGGGTCTGGTTGGCTATCGCATCCACGTCATTCTTGATGCGCCAAAACCTGGTCCTTGCTGGGAACGTGGCGCCGGTCAAAACTTCGTCGGAAGGGATCTTAGGGGCGGCGTCGCGGACGAAGTGTCATTTTCAGACGGCGACCTTAGGCGCGCAAACCTGGGGGGCATGGACCTTAAGGCGGCGAATCTCTGCCGGGCCAATTTGCGCTCTGCAGATGTACGAGGAGCCGACTTATCCGGCGCAAACCTTCGTAGCGCCGATCTCAGTGGCGCGAATTTGACCCAGGCAAATCTGATGGGTGCAGACCTGACTGAAGCCAGGCTTTTTGGATCGAAAATCCTGGGTGCCAACTTTGATGATGCGGTGTTGGTCGATGCGTCTATTGCGAGCAGGTTCTTTCAGAATGGGACGATGTCCGGCGCGGATCTGTCTGGCGCTTTTATCGAAAAGTTGGTGCTTTCGGCTGGCGATCTCCGCAATGCAAAGCTGGTCGGATCGAAGATCTTCTGGTCAAATTTCTCCGGCGCTGATTTTACCAATGCCGATCTGACTGGTGCAAATGTGAGTGAATCGGATCTGTCGGGAGCGGTGTTTAAGGGTGCGAATTTCGCGCACACCCGCCTTGTCGACGTGGATGTAAGCGAAGCTGATTTCTCTGAAGCTGTGAATGCGGGGCAGCCGGCGTTCTGGTACGCATGTCAGCATCCGAACAACGGGCCGCCAAAACTGCCCCCGGGTGTCGAATGGCATGGCAAAATATGTGACAGGTATTAGGGCGTGTCACCGCCCGTTGTCGGCGCTGGTCCTGTCGGAGTTGGTATAGCGTTCGCGGGGGACCAGCGCGACGTTGCGATAGGCGGACGGACGGTCGGGCAGCAGGGCTGTGGCTTCCGCCATGAAATCCTTCCACAGACGCGCCGGATGGCCGCCGCCGGTGATCCTCTCGGTCGGGCTGGCGTCGTCATTGCCGATCCAGACGCCGGCGACCAGCGCCGGGGTATAGCCGATAAACCAGGCGTCCCGGTAGTCCTGCGAGGTGCCGGACTTGCCCGCAGCGGGCCGGCCGATCTGTGCGTTTCGTCCGGTTCCGCGCGCGATCACCGCCTGCAGCATGGCGTCCATCTGGGACCCGACCCGTGGGTCCAGGGCGCGCTCCGGGCGGCCCGCCGGACGGGTATAAAGCACGCCGCTGGACCGGTCGGCGATCCGCATCACCGTATAGGGCGGAACGGTCATGCCCCCATTGGCGATGGCCGCATAGGCGCCCGTCATCTCCAGCAGGGTGACGTCGTGAACCCCCAAAGTGAGCGAGCGGTCCGTGCTGAGGTCGGTCGACAGGCCGAGCCGCCGGGCGATCTCCACCACATTGGCGCGGCCCGCTTTCTCGCCGATTACCACGGTCGCCGAATTCAACGAGCGCCACAGCGCTTCCCGCATCGGGATCGGCCGATCCGGCGTTTGGCCGAAATCGCGCGGCGTCCAGTCGCCGATTACGCCTTGTCGCGGGTCGACGGGACTGTCCGGCGTCAGGCCCGCTTCCAGTCCGGCGAGAAAGGCGAACAGTTTGAAGGTCGACCCCGGCTGCCGCCGGGCGTGAACCGCGCGGTTATAGGGATATTTCAGCCAGTCGCGCCCACCCACCATGGCGAGAACCGCGCCGTCGGGGCGCATCGCCACCAGGGCCGCCTGGGTCGCGCCGGCCTCTTCCAACGCGGGCATGTGGCCTGCCACCACGGTTTCCGCAAGTTTCTGCAAGGCCGGGTCCAGCGTGGTCTGAATAATCAGGTCGCGATCCCGGCCGCCGGCGATATCCGCGGCCCGCCCGATGGCCCAGTCGGCGAAATAGCGGGCGAACCGGTTGCCGGCGCGGGCTGTCTTGGGTCTGACGACCGTTTGTTTCGCGGCGTCGGCTTCCGCCTGGGTAATGGTTCCGGTCGCGGCCATGGCGTTCAGGACGACGGCGGCGCGGCGGGCGGCCTGTTCGGGATCGGCAAGGGGGTTGTAGCGGCTGGGCGCTTTGGGAAGTCCGGCCAGAACCGCCGATTGGAACAGTGTGACCCGGCGGGCGGGCACCCCGAAGAACAGGCGCGCGGCCGCATCCACCCCATAGGCGCCGCCCCCCAGATAGACGCGGTTCAAATAGATTTCCAGGATCTGATCCTTGCTGAGGGTGGATTCCAGCCACAGTGCAAGCAGCGCTTCCTGGATCTTGCGCTTCAGGGTGCGGTCCGGCGTCAGGAACAGATTCTTCGCCAATTGCTGGGTAAGGGTGCTGCCGCCCTGGCGGACCCGTCCCGCCAGCAGATTGGTCCAGGCGGCGCGCGCCAGCCCGACCGGATCGACGCCCGGATGGCTTCGGAAACGCCGGTCCTCGATGGCGATCAACGCGTTCGGCAGATGGTCCGGCAGATCGGCAAGCCGGACCCGGTCGCCGTACACCGCACCGCTGCGTGCAACGACGCCGCCCTTGGAATCCACCACCGCGAATCCGGCCGCGCGGTCCGACGCTTTTTCGATGTCGGCGATTTCCGGCAAGTCCCAGGCGAAGTAGACCAACAGGATCAGGCCGGCGACACCGGCCCAGATCCCCAGACTCAGGCCGGCCTTGGTCAGGGTCCAGATCCAGGAACGCCGGCGCGGCGAGGCCGCTTCTGCGGGCGCACTGCTTCCGTCCCTGCGCCGCGTTTTTGCGGCAGCCGTCTTTCGCCGCGGCGTTCTTTTGGCCGCCGCCCCCTTGGTCTTGCTTTTACCCTTTTGCGCCATGCCCGCTGTTTAGCAGAATCGGGCGATATGGAATGGGGCAATTTTGCGGCACATGCGGCGTGTTGCCGGAACACGTTGGCGTGACGTTGCGTTTGCACATTTGAAAAATTCAAAACTGTCTATTATATTCTTGGTGTTGTTGAGTTAACCGTTTAGCGCCTGTGGATATTAGTAAGGACTCGCCGACGCGGCGTCGTTTGAGGAAGTTGGTGTGATGCAAAGGACCTATGAAAACGTTCTGGGGCTTCTGCGGGATGCGGGGCTGCGGCCCACGCGCCAGCGGCTCGCCCTCGGCAAGCTGCTTTTCGACGGCGACAACAAACATGTGACGGCGGAACAACTGTTCGGCTTCGCGAAGCAAGCCGATGCGAAAGTATCGCTGGCGACGGTCTACAACACCCTGCATCAGTTCAAGGATGCGGGGCTGCTGCGCGAAGTCGTGGTGGAACCCGGGCGGTCCTACTTCGACACCAACATGGAAAATCATCATCATTTCTTCGATGAGGACAGGGGAGAACTGATCGATATTCCGGTTGAGCTCGTATCCTTATTGAACCTTCCGGAGCCGCCCGCCGGAACGACCATCCAACGGGTCGATATCGTAGTCCGGATTTCTTCCAGGCAAGGGCAGTAAAGTTTCAAATTCCTTCTTTTTTACAAATAAATTAAGAAGTCTTTTGGAATTGTTCTAAAACAATTGACTTCCACCCTCCGCACAGTCATATTCTGCCCGCCATTCTGGTGACCGGCCGCCCTGCGTTTCTTCCGGCGGCCACTGGGAGCGCCGGCCCGCCGGCGCATTTGGGAGAATTTTCAGGAGGATGCCATGTCGCTTAAAGGCAGCAAAACCGAAGACAATCTGAAAGAAGCCTTCGCCGGCGAAAGCCAGGCCAACCGCCGCTATCTGTATTTCGCTCAGAAAGCGGATATCGAGGGTTATAACGACGTCGCCACCGTTTTCCGGTCGACTGCGGAAGGCGAAACCGGCCATGCGCACGGCCATCTCGAATTCCTGGAAGAAGTCGGCGATCCGGCCACCGGTGAGCCGATCGGCGCCACCGACGCCAACCTGAAAGCGGCGATCGCGGGCGAAACCCATGAATATACGGACATGTATCCGGGCATGGCGCGCACCGCGCGGGAAGAAGGGTTCGACGAAATCGCCGACTGGTTCGAAACCCTGGCGAAGGCGGAAAAAAGCCACGCCGGCCGTTTCCAGAAAGCCTTGGATTCGATGGACAGTTAAGTCCGATGCAGACACCCGGCGCCGCGCCGCCGGGTGTCCGCTTTTCCGACGGTTGCGGCGTCCGGCCGAAACCTTTCGAAAAGCGCACTTCACCCAGCCTCATACTGCTTTAGGGAGGGAGAACCATGGCAGAAGCCCGCCGTGAGGGGAGCCTGGACGCACCAATCCGCCATCCGGTCGATTGGAACAACCCCGACTTCTACGACGAAGCCAAGCTGGACGCGGAACTGCGTCGGGTCTTCGACATCTGTCACGGATGCCGGCGCTGTTTCAATCTGTGCGACAGTTTCCCGCGCCTGTTCGACCTGATCGACGAATCCGAAAGCGGAGAGCTGGACACGGTCGCCTCCGAGGATTTCAAGCCGGTCGTGGATGCCTGCACGCTGTGCGACATGTGCTTCATGGTGAAATGTCCCTATGTTCCGCCGCATGAGTTCGACCTGGATTTCCCGCACCTGATGCTGCGCTACCGTGCGGTGGAACATCGCAAGGGCCGGATTGGCACCGGCATGGCCGCCCAACTGACCGAAACCGACCGCAACGGCAAACTGGGCGTCGCGCTGTCCGGTGTCGCGAACTGGGCGACTGACCGGGGGAATGGCCTGACCCGCGGCGTCATGGAGAGCGCGGCGGGCGTGCACAAGGATGCGGCGCTGCCGAAATTCACTGGTAAGACCTTGGAGAAGCGCGCCAGGACGGACGCGCCCGCGGTGAACGCCGATGCTCCGGCGTATGGCCGGAAAGCCGTCATCTACGCCACGTGCTATGGGAATTACAACAACCCGGAAATCGGGACCGCGGCCATGGCGGTCCTGGCCCATAATGGGGTAGAGGTAGAGGTCGTCTACCCGGAATGCTGCGGCATGCCGCAAATGGAACACGGCGATATCGGCCGGGTTGAACAGAAGGCGAAAAATGTCGCCCGGACCCTGAAACCCTATATCGAGCAAGGCTATGACGTGATCGGTCTGGTGCCGAGCTGCACCTTGATGCTGAAGTTCGAATGGCCGTTGATTGCGCCCGAGGATGAGGATGTAAAACGCCTGAGCGGCGCGACCTTCGACATCAGCGAATATATCGTCAATATTGCCAAGAAAGAAGGGCTCGCCGATGGGCTGAAGCCGCTGGACGGCGGCGTTTCGGTCCATATCGCCTGTCACGCGCGCGCCCAGAATATGGGACAGAAAGCCGCCGACCTTATGAAACTGATCCCCGATCAGCCGCTGAATGTGGTGGAGCGGTGTTCCGGCCACGGAGGGTCCTGGGGTGTGACAAAGGACTTCTTCGAGGTCGGTATGAAAGTGGGCCGCCCGGTCTTCCGCCAGGCTTTGAACAAGGGTGAGGCGAAATATGTAGCGAGCGAATGTCCGCTGGCTGGACTTCATATTGCACAAGGGATGGAAAAAGCCGCCGGCGATGCCGAGCCACCCGAAACCGTGCCCCATCCGGTGATCCTGTTCGCCCGCGCCTACGGTCTGCCGCATTGAGTCTTGGCCGCCTAATTTTGATTTGCTGTATTGAGTAGGAAGCAGGAGATATGGAAATGGCCCTGAAAACGGAAATCACCGGTAGCGACGTGATGCCGATGGAGGAGTACGGCAAGATCCGAGCCGACCGCCGCAAGGCGATGATGCCGGTGAAGCGCAACCGGCGGATGGCCGTCGGCCCGGTGGCCACCTGCTATTTCGAGAATTTCGAAACCATGCTGCATCAGGTTCATGAGATGCTGTACATCGAAAAGGGGGGCGACGAGCAGTTGGTGGATGAACTGGCGGCCTATAACCCGCTGATCCCGAAGGGCCGTGAGCTGGTTGCGACCGTGATGTTCGAGATTGATGAGCCGGTGCGCCGCGCCAACCTGCTTGCGCGCCTGGGCGGCGTCGAAGAGACAATGTTCCTTCGCTTCGGCGATTTCGAAGTGACAGGCCAACCGGAGGAGGACGTGGACCGCACCAACGCCGACGGCAAGGCGAGTTCAGTGCAGTTCATCCATTTCCCGTTCACGGACGATCAGGCGGACGCCTTCAAACAGGCGGGCGCACAAGTCGTGATCGGCTTCACGCATCCGGAATATGCGCACATGGCCGTCCTGCCCGAAGATACGCGCGCGGCCCTGGCGGGTGATTTCGCCTGAAGCCGTTTGCAGTCGCTCCGAACCGCGGAAACGCGATACCGGGGATGCTGCCGGGACAGATTCCGCTGCGATGGTAGTGCGTTCGTAACCGCATAAAATAGTATTACGCGAAAGGGTGAAACGCTGCGGTAGAAAATCGGGTTTCCGGGCCGGCAATAAAGATTTGTTAAGGGGTGTGGGGTTATGTTGACCTTCCTCGCCAACTGCATTGTGTTGGCGGGATTGAAGACTTAAACCCGGTAAAAATTTTAAAAGCACTCCACTGCGATGGTCGGGAAAAACGATATCGACGACAAAGACGATGCCGGCGGGCCGTCGGATAATCGCGTCTTCGATGAAGGATTCCTGGAAACCTGCCATGCTCATATTCGGCAGGTCTATGCGATTTGGAAGGGTTTGGTGCAGGAGGGCAGGCTACCCTCCAAGCAGGCCATAGATCCCGCAAAATTCAAGGAATTCCTGCCGTTTATCATCCTTGTTGAAGTCGTCCCGCCGGGTCCCCGGTTCCGCTATCGTCTGGTCGGTACCGGAGAGGTGGAGCACCGGGGGAACAATCCGACTGGAAAATTCCTGGAGGAGGCGCATTCGGGGCCGGATGCCGATTATTGCGACGGGAACTATCGTTACGTTTCCGAGAACGCCAAGCCGCTCTTCGATTCCACGCCGGAACTGACGACCAAGGGAAATCAGGTCGATTCCGAGGTGATCTTCCTGCCTTTCGCCACCGACGGCCGCACGGTCGACACGATCATGGCGTTCGGCGTTGTGGATCTACCGTATGGCGAACACCTGTTCACCAACCTTCGCCTGTCCACCTGGGCGCAAGATCTCTAGGGACGCGCGCGCAGTGGGGAGCCGACAACGCGGATTAACCCTCCGTAAACACTATAGTATGTATTGTCATGGGCGGTCGTTTCGGTTCCGGCGGCAAAACAGCATCTGCGCCGTACATAAAGTCGGGCGATAGATTTTGCACAGGGCAGGGGATTTTGTATGCGCAGATTTTTTCAACGGGTAAACATAGCGGTTATCCTGGTTGCCGGTTTCTTGTGCGGCGGGTTTTTAACGTCGGCCCATGCGGCCACTGACGCGGCGGTGTCCTTTGCGCAGGATGTAAACGCCGCTGTCGGTGCGGCCACGTCGGTCATTGGCAAGCTGCAAAAAAAGATCAATGACGGGTCGGTTTCTGCTGCTGATATCGACCCGGATGATTTCTTGGAGCGGGTCGCGGCAACCTACAAGGACCGTACGGAACGGGATTTCGGCGATCCCAACCACCCCGATATGGGCGTCTTTCACGAGACCTTGAAATCCTCCATCCGCGAAGTGCTTAGCGACTATCGCAGCGACATTCTGGCCGGCGGTCAGGATTCCTTCGTGCCGGCGTTTTTTCGCGCCGAACTTCTGCTGTCCCTGGAGCGTAAGATGGGCAAGGGGTTCGAGGCCGTGGTCACCACGCGGGAAGCCGACCTGATCAACGGCGACTCCTCGGTCAATCTGGTTTTCAGGGACCCGAAAGTGGCAAAATACATCATGGGGCTGGTCGATGCGGGCGAGCCGAACGTGATGCAGGAGACAATCGACGGCCGCCTCGTGAGCTATTTCCCGATGGCCTTGAGAGAATCATGCGTGTCCTGCCACATCCGCAATGAGCTGAAACATCAGAAAGTGGGCGGGTACGGCGGGGCCCTTGTGGTCAGCGCCCCGATTACGGAATAGGACACGGCACGGGCGGACGCCGGGAAAGCCGGCGTTCCGCGCTTACTCCCTACACAGCGGCAACGACCGGCGGATCTAAATAATGCGTATCAAATCCAGCGCGCGGCTCTTCATACTGCTTGTTACGGTTTCCCTGCTGCTGCCGACCTTGGGTGCGGTTTGGGCCGTTCGCGAGAACCAATCCTCCCTGGCGGAATTGGAGAAAGCCGAATCCAGGCTTGGCGCCGTCATCGAGTTCAGGGAGACGTTCGCGGAACTTCGCGCTGCAACGTTGACATATGCGACGACACGCCGGCGGCCCCAGTTGGCGGCTGTCGAACGGTCGCAGGATTCCGTGGATGCGAAGCTGCAAGCCGTCCATGCCTTCGACTCCGGTCTGGCGGTGTCGCTTGAACCGAAGCTTGCGGCCTACAGGCAGCTCATGCAGGAGATTCACCTGGGATTGAGCCCCCGGAAACGCAATCGGAACGCCGCAATCGGCAAGTTTCTGCGCGTCGCGATCCCATTGCAGGGCGAGATTGGGCTGGAGGTTGAGAGCAAGGTCGCGGACCTGACGGCGCGCCGCCATGAAATCGAGCAGGAGGTCGAGGCCGCAAACGACGCCGTCTTGATCGTGCTGTCCGTGGCGGGGCTGGTGATCCTGCTGATCTGCGCCGTTTCCGCCATCCTTCTGACCCGTATCGTGTCCCGCCTGGACGGTATCGCGGCCGCGACCAAGCAGCTTGCGGCAGGGAACATGGATACGCCGGTGCCAGACAGCACCCGTCAGGACGAAATCGGCGATATCGGGCGGGCCCTGGCTGTCTTCAAGGGAAATCTGAGCGAGGCCGAGGCGCTTCGGGCCGAGCAGGAAGAACAGAAGAATGCGCGCGCCGAGGAGCGCCGTCTTCTGCTGCGTGAGATGGGCGGGCAGGTCCGCCGCGATGTCAGCGGGGTCGTCAACCGTATCCAGGATGTTGTGG
This sequence comes from Hwanghaeella sp., assembly GCA_028282025.1. Classification (GTDB taxonomy): domain Bacteria; phylum Pseudomonadota; class Alphaproteobacteria; order UBA8366; family Aestuariispiraceae; genus Hwanghaeella. Next base: position 9,576 of record JANQIT010000294.1, read on the forward strand.
CCGCACTGGGAACCGGCATCGGCGTCGTTTCCTCCAACGCAACCGAGACGTCGGAGTTGAGTGTGGAGGCAAACCACGCGCTGCAAGCCTGTACCGACAATGCTTCCTCTGCAGCGACGGTCGTGGCGGATCTTCAAGACGCCACAGAAACGATCCGTCACAACGCTTCCGAAACCGCGCAGCAGGCGCAGACGGCGGAACGGCAGGTCGAACAGGCGATGAACGGTATCAACGGACTGTCCGAGGTTGCCTCTAGCGTCGGAGAGATCGTGGTTTTCATCAAAACCATCGCCGATCAGACAAACCTCCTGGCGCTCAATGCGGCGATTGAGGCGGCCCGCGCGGGGAATGCGGGCAAAGGGTTTGCGGTCGTTGCGAACGAGGTGAAGGGGCTTGCGGATCAGACCGCCCACGCGACGGTGGAGATCACGGAGAAGATCGAGGGGATACAGTCCGAAACGACCGGTCTTCTGAACACGATATCGGAAGTCGTCAGGATCATCGAAGAGCTGCGGGAAAACACCGCCAGGACCTCTGAAACCATCGATGTTCAGGCCATGCGGGTGGGCGAGATTTCGGCGAATACGCGGGATATCTCGGAAGAGATCCGCACGACCTCCGGGCAATTGGACACCATGTCGACAAATGCGGAAGAGACCAAAACATCCGTCAGCGCGGTCGCGGACCGGGCGGAGGATCTGAAAGCCGCCGCGGTCGACCTTGAAACCGCGGTCGAGAAGGTTGCCCGCCAGTTGGAGGCGTAAGGGCGGTTACGGTTCCGGCCGGTCAGTTCACCACTTCGCCGTCGTAGAGGCCCCAGACCCCGTTGCGGGGTAGCCAGCCGTCGAAGCCGCTGGCGCTGACCTCGCACCATTTGGAATCGCACTGTTCCACGACCGCGACCACGCCCGACGTCAGGCGTGCGACGGCGCTGGACTGTTCTTTCGGGTCGCGGCGCAGGGTGATCTCCTCGCCCAGCACCACAATGGTGCGGCGGCCGGACAGCATGGCGCGGTGAATCCAGCCCTCGGTCCCTTCCGGATCGCGAACCTTGCGCCAGGTATCGTGTTCGGCGATCACCTCGACCGGCATGTTCTTGCGCTGATAGACCCACTCGACGGGATAGCGCACACCCGGTCCGGCGCGCATGTTCACTTCGTTGGCGTTCAGGGCGACGAACCGGGGAATGGGCTGTCCGCTGCCTGCCGATTGCGCCCAAGCTGTTGAAACGGCAAGTGAAGCCGTCATCGCCACCGCCATGGCCACCGCCGCCGAAACGGACCTCATCGCTTGATCACCCTTCGTGTAGAGATGCGTTCGAAATTCCCGGATTCCGGATACAATGCGTCGCCCGCCGGCTGCAAGGGGGCGTCGAAAGACTGGGCAAAACAGAGTGTTGCGGGTAAGACAGGCAACGGCGGCCGGGCGCCGCACCCACCGATTTGGATAGTGATTCGCAGATGAGCCAGAAACCCCGCGTCATCGTAACCCGCAAACTGCCCGACATCATCGAAACACGGATGATGGAGCTGTTCGATTGTAAGCTGAATCTGGACGATATCGCCATGACCCGCGAGGAACTGATCGCCGCGGTGCAGGAAGCGGACGTTCTGGTCCCGACCGTCACCGACAAGATCGACAAGGAAGTTATCGACGCCGCCGGGGATCAGCTCAAGATGATCGCCTCTTTCGGTACCGGGGTAGATCACATTGACTTTCAGGCGTGCAAACGGCGCGACATCATTGTGACCAATACCCCCGATGTCCTTACCGAAGACACGGCGGACATGACCATGGCGCTGATTCTGGCGGTGCCGCGCCGCCTGACGGAAGGCGAGGTTGTGGTGCGGTCCGGCAAATGGACCGGGTGGAGCCCGACTTCCATGCTAGGGCACCGGATCTGGGGCAAGCGGCTGGGAATTGTCGGCATGGGCCGGATCGGTCAGGCGGTCGCCCGCCGTGCGCGCGGCTTCGGTCTGTCGATCCACTATCATAACCGCAACCGCCTACATGAGGAAATCGAGGACGAATTGGAGGCCACCTATTGGTCCAGCCTGGACCAGATGATCGCCCATATGGACATCATTTCGGTGAACTGCCCCCATACGCCCGCGACCTTTCATCTGTTGAACCGCCGGCGGCTGCAACTGATGAAACCGCATGCCTATGTGGTGAATACCAGCCGCGGGGAAGTGATCGACGAGGCGGCGCTGATCGAAGCCCTGGCGCAGGAGCAGATCGCCGGTTGCGGCCTCGATGTCTATGAGCACGAACCCTCGGTGAACCCCAAGCTGCTGAAACTGAAGAACGCCGTGCTGCTGCCGCATATGGGCTCGGCCACCATCGAGGGACGGATCGCGATGGGTGAAAAGGTGATCATCAACATCCGCACCTTTGCCGACGGGCACAATCCGCGCGACAGGGTGATCGACACGATGTTCTGATCCGCCGCGCCCCGACAGGGAACCGACGGCGTGGGGCCGCCTGCGCCCGCTTTTCGAATCTATGCCGGATCGGCCCGGTCCGTGGGTCCGGTGGAGGAGTGCTGGAAAATTGGAAACGGTCGCGCTGGTTTCGCTGACAACCTTTTTCGCCACCATCGGGCCGGTGGACATCGCCGCGATCTTCGCCGGACTGACCGCGGGTCAGGAGGCGGCGCAGGTCCGGCGGATGGCGTTCAAGGGTGTCGCGATCGGCGCCGCTATCCTGCTGGTCTTCGCCCTGGGCGGGAATACCGTGCTGGACCATATGGGGATCAGTCTGGCCGCTTTGCGCACCGCCGGGGGCATCCTGCTTCTCCTCATGGCGGTCAACATGGTTTTCGCCAAGCCGACCGGCGGCACCACGACGACCAAGGCGGAGGCGGATGAGGCGAAAACCAAGAACGATATCTCTGTCTTTCCCTTGGCCACCCCCTTGATTGCCGGACCGGGGGCGATGGGTGCGGCCGTGCTGCTGATGGCGGATGCACAGGGGGATATCCGTCTTCAGGCCATCGTGATCGGTGCATTGCTGGCGATTTTGCTGTTAACGCTGATTTTACTGCTCGCCGCCACCTGGGTGCAAAAGGTGCTCGGCGTCACCGGCTTGCTGGTTGTCAGCCGGGTCGTCGGGGTTCTTTTGGCCGCGTTGGCGGTACAGTTCGTGTTTGACGGACTGGCCACAAGCGGTTTGGTATGAGCGGAAAGACCTGAAAAATTATATGTAACAGGCTAGCGATACCTCTCTTGCTTGCATGACCAACAATATCATGCGAACAGAGCGGGCGGTTGGTGGGAATAACCGGGCCGGAAGGGCCTGGAGATGGAACGGGAATGTCCGGCTTGGCCGAAGAAAACTGGTTGGCGCGCCGGATAAAACGGCATGTCGGGGAATTGGTTCGTCTGGCCGCTCCGGTGGTGGGGTCGCGGGCCGGCATCCTGGTTCTGATCGCTGTCGACCTTGCCTTTCTGGGCCGGGCGGGGGCGGAACAGGCGGCCTTCTATTCCCTGGGTTCCTCGCCCTTTGTGATTTTCATGGTGACCGGCATCGGGCTGATGCTGGGAACGATGGTGACCATCTCCCACGCCTTCGGTGACGAACGGTATCGGGAGTGCGGCGCGATCTGGCGGCGTTCGCTGCCCTGGGCGACACTGTGCGGCGTGATTCTGACGGTCGGTCTGTTCCCTACCGAAACCTATCTGCTCTGGACGGGGCAGGATCCCGAACTCGCCAAAGGGGCGGCGGGCGTCACCGTGATCATGAGCCTGAGCATGATCCCGACTATGATCTATGTAACGACCACCTTCTTTCTGGAAGCCTTGCGCCGGCCCGTCCCGGTGCTGATCGCCATCGCGGCGGCCAATGTGCTGAACGTGGCGTTGAATCCGTTTTTTGTGTTCGGTTTCGGCCCGATCCCGGAGATGGGGGCCGAAGGCGCTGCCCTGGCGACAAGCATCGCGCGCACCGTGATGGCGGCGGGGCTGGTCGCCTATGTCTGGTGGCTGCCCGACCGCGAACGGCTCGGCGTGCGCCGCCGGCCCGACGGACCCTGGTGGCGCAAGACGCAGGATCAGCGGAAATACGGGTATGCCGCCGGCATGGCGCACGGGTTCGAAAGCCTGGGCTTCGGGGTGATGCATATTTATGCCGGCTGGCTCGGCATTCAGGCATCCGCCGTTTTCGGCATGGGCATGAATCTGACGGCTCTGTTATTCATGACCGCACTGGGGCTGGCCAGCGCCACCTCGGTACGGGTCGGTATTTCCCACGGCAGGCGGGACATGCCGGACCGGACGCTGGCGGGTTGGGTCGGGCTTGGCGTGACGGCGGTCCTGATGATCGTCTACTGCGCGACCCTGACCTTCATGCCGGAAGCAGTCTCCGCGCTCTATACCGACGACCCGGCTCTGCTTGCCTCGCTGGTTCTGTGCGTCTTCATCATCGGTTTCGTCATGCTGGGCGACGGCGCGCAGATCGTTCTGTCGCACGCCATCCGCGCGGCGGCGGACCCTTGGATGCCGACATTCCTTAGTTTCGCGGCCTATTTCGTGGTGCAGATCCCGCTGGGCTATCTGCTGGCGATCCACCTGCAGCGCGGCGTCGTCGGCCTGTTCGAGGCCATCGCCATCGGATCGGTGTTTTCCTTCGTCATCCTGGCGGTGCGCTGGGTGCAGATCAGCCGCCGCGACCTGATGCTCAGCCGCCAACCCGTGTGATGGCCGGCGTCGCGCCGCAGAGGGGGCAGTCCGGGTTCTTGCGCGTCCTGATGATCTGCATGCTGTAGTCCAGCGCGTCGAACAGCATCAACTTGCCCACCATGCCGGAACCCAGGCCGGTGATCTGTTTCAGCACTTCGGTGGCTTGCAGCGTTCCCATCACGCCCGCCACGGGCCCCAGAATGCCCGCCGTGTCGCAGCGGGGGACAAGTCCTTCCGTCGGTTCCGCGTCGAACAGACAACGGTAACAGGGCCCTTCCTCGAACGCGCGATAGGTTGAAAGCTGCCCTTCGAACCGCACGACCGAGGCGCTGACCAAAGGCTTCTTCATCAGATAACAGGCATCGTTGAGTAACAGACGGATGGTGAAATTGTCGGTCCCGTCCACGACCAGATCATAGGGGGTCAGCACACGCTCGACCGTTTCCGGCGTCAGCTTGACATCGTGCGGCTCGATCCGGATGGCGGGATTGATGGCGCGCGCCCGCGCGGCGGCGCTCTCCGCCTTCGGCGTTCCGGCGGCGGCATCGGTATGGGCGATCTGGCGTTGCAGGTTCGTGCGGTCCACCCGGTCGAAATCCACCAGCCCGATGGTTCCGACCCCGGCGGCGGCCAGGTACAGCAGCACCGGACTGCCCAATCCGCCCGCGCCGACGACGCAGACCTTGGCTTCCAGAAGCGCGATCTGCCCTTCTTCGCCGATCTCGTCCAGGATCACATGCCGGGCGTAGCGTTCCAGATCGGCGTCCGATAGTTCGTCCATGCCCCTAGTCTTTCAGGGCGGCCGGCTTGGCCAGACGGTCCTCGATGGTGCGGGCCGCATCGAAGAACAGCTCGCGGGCGTTGCCGACGAACCGGTTGCGGTTCTCGATGGCGCGGAACAGTTCCTCGGAATCGTAACGCACGGATTCCACCATGGTCAGCATGGTGTCGAAAGTCTCCGTCGTATGATCCAGGTGCGGCAGGTCCATCTCCACGATGATCTTCGACATCAGATGGGTAAGGCCCTGAACATAGGCAAGCTGCCGGTCGTGTTCCTCCGCCGTGGTGACGATGGTGTTCAGCCGAAGTTCCTCGCGCAGAAAACTCTCTACGCAGTCCAGCCTGCCGCCCCGCACATTGCACAGTGCGATGCGCAGGCCGTCGATCCCGTTCGCGCCGGTCTGCGGCCCGAACAGGGGATGCGTGCCGACAATGTCCACATGCGGCGGCAGATGCTCCAGCATCGCGGCCACAGGTTCCTCTTTCACCGAACAGACATCCAGCACCAACGCGCCCGGCTTCAGATAGGGGGCGATCTGCTTGCAGACATCGCCGATCCGCTGAACCGGCATGCCCAGGATAACGATGTCCTTACCTGCGATGGTTTCCAGGTCTTCGGCGACGACGGCCCAGCGCTCGGTCAGCGGCCCCAGGTCGCGGATCGGATCGTAGGCCCCGATCCGGCAATGCGGCAGCAGATAGGGCAGCATGAACTCGCCGAAAGCCCCTACCCCGATCAATCCTACTGACGCCCGCATGACACCGACCCTTTATCTTTCTGGCACCGAATTCCCATTCGGACGGGCTTATAGAGTATGTCACCTTTACTTGGAACCACTGAGGCGGTCTTTGCAGCCTTTCGGTTAGGAAGACGTTGGGCCGCGATGCCGGATGCATCGCAAGCGGCGGCTGACGCGGCCCGAAAGGCTGCAAAGGCCGCCTCAGTCGATTCCAAGTATAGGAGACACGCTTTCTTGGCCCTGTCGGAGGACACGTCGATACCGGGCCGGGCCTTCCGCCGCTGCTTCAGACCGTTTTGCAGTGGACAGCGGCCCGCGGCCGTATCCGGCTACACCCCTGTGGAGCCGAACCCGCCGGCGCCGCGCGCTGACGAGGGCAGGTCGTCCGCGATATGCCATCGTAGTTGGGTCACCGGCGCGATGACGATCTGGGCGATCCGCATGCCGCGGCTGACGGTGAAGGGCTCCGATCCCAGATTGGCGAGGATCACCCCAACCTCACCCCGGTAATCCGCATCGATGGTTCCAGGCGTATTCAGACAGGTGATGCCGTTTTTCAGGGCCAGGCCCGAACGCGGCCGCACCTGTGCCTCGTAACCCATTGGTAACGCAATGGAAAGTCCGGTCGGAATCAAGGTTCGCGCGCCCGGGTCAAGCACCGTATCCTCGCTGACAGCGGCTAGAAGATCGGCCCCCGCGCTCAATTCCGTCTTGTATTCGGGCAGCGCCAGACCCTCTCCATGGGTCAGAATCTTTACGGTAACTTCAATCGTAGTTGTATGCATGGAACCCCGCCGGGCAAAAGGTTAATCAAAGGTTAAGATCATTTCACTGGCGAAAGTAGGCGCCGATCCGGCGCGCCAATTTCGCCGCGACATCCTCTTTCGACATCTCCGGCCAATCCTCGACACCATGTTCGGAGACGGCGTGGATGCGATTCCGGTCTCCGCCGAAGGTATCGGTGCCGACCGAGACGTCATTCGCGAGAATCCAGTCGCATCCCTTGCGGAGCCGCTTCGCCGCCGCATTGTCCACGACGTTTTCCGTTTCGGCCGCAAAACCAACAACCAAAGCGGGCCGGCCGATTCCGGGCTTGGAGAGGGTGGCCAGGATGTCCGGGTTCTCCGCCAGGGTCAGGGACGGCAGGCCGCCCGCCTCCTTCTTCAGTTTCTGGTCCGCCTGTCCGGCGACGCGCCAGTCCGCGACCGCCGCAGCGCAGACCGCGATGTCCGCCGGCAGGGCGTTGCGGCAGGCGGCCAGCATCTCCTCGGCGGAGTCGACATGAATGGTTTCGAGACCGTCAGGGTCCGGCAACCGAGTCGGTCCGCTGACCAGGGTCACCCGTGCGCCGGCCTCGGCGAGCGCCTTGGCGATGGCGTGTCCCTGGCGGCCGGAAGAGCGGTTTGCGATATAGCGCACCGGATCGATGGGTTCATGGGTCGGGCCCGACGTCACCAGGGCCGATTTTCCGGTTAATTCATTGATACTAGGCGTATTATCTGCGTTACGAAGGCGTTTCAATCGGTCCAGAATCGCGTCCGCCAAGGTCTGGGCCTCGACCATCCGGCCCAGCCCGTGCTCGCCGCAGGCCATATCCCCCTCCACCGGGCCGACCAGCGTGACGCCCCGCGCCTGGAGGGTCTTCAGATTCGCCTGTGTCGCCGGGTGATGCCACATCCGGACATTCATCGCGGGCGCCGCCATGACCGGCTTGTCGGTGGCCAGCAGAACCGTCGTTGCGATATCGTTCGCGATACCCGCCGTCATCCGTGCCAGAATGTCCGCACTGGCCGGTGCGACGACCAGAAGGTCCGCCGAACGGGACAATTCTATATGCCCCATCTCTGCTTCGTCGGTCAGCGAGAACAGATCCGTATAGACCTTGTCTTCCGACAGGGCGGATACACTCAAAGGTGTAACGAATTCTTCCGCCGCCTTGGTCATCACGCAGCGCACGGCGACGCCGGCGCGCCGCAGCAAGCGGATCGTCTCCAGGCATTTGTAGGCGGCGATGCCGCCGGACAGGATCAACAAAACGCGCTGCGGGTCGGTCATCCAAATCGGCCTTTCAGGCCCCTTCGTTGGCGTGAGCGGACGGTACTGCCGGGCGGGCAACACCGCAAGCGCGGCAAAACGGGACCGGAAGCAAAACAGTTTCTGACGATTTAACTAAAATTGTAGTTACTTCCGCCGCGCCCGCGCCAATCGACGCCCGCAGTCGTCCACGGGAAGGCAGGTTAGCGAATAAAACGATTGAATTACAGTTAGTTATTCGGCTATCGCCACGACGGCCAGCACCGCCAGAACCGCGATCATGACCGGCCCCCAACCCTGCCTTGCACCCGACTGCAGCAGGGATTCCACCGCGCCCGGCTTCTTCCGTCCCTGCTGGGTGAAGCGTTCCAGGACGGCGGGATCGACATCGGCCAGCTTGTCCAGCACCTCTTCGGCCCGCCGCAACGCGGTCGGCAGGCGCTGCAAGACATCCACCGTATCCATGACCGCGTCGCGGACCCGCGCTTCCGGTCCCCGATTGGCGATCATCCAGTCTTCGATCAGGGGCTGCGCCATGGTCCACATATTGACCGACGGGTTCAGACGGCGTCCCACCCCTTCGGCCACCAGCATGGTCTTTTGCAGCAGCAGCAGGTCGGGTTGGGTTTCCATGTCGAAATCCTCGGTGACCTTGAAGAGCTGCGACAGCAGCCGGCCGACGGAGATTTCGTTCAGCGGTTTGTCCAGCACCGGCTCCCCGATGGCGCGGATCGCCTGGGTGAAGGCGTCGGCGGACTTGTGCGGCGGCACGATGCCGAAATCGAAATGCACCTGGGCTACGGTGCGGTAGTCGCGTTGCAGGAATCCGACCAGAAGATCCGCCAGAAAGATCCGGGTGCGCTTGTCCACCCGGCCCATGATCCCGAAATCGACCGGGCACAGATTGCCGTCGCGGTCGACGAACATGTTCCCGGGATGCATGTCGGCATGGAAGAAGCCGTCCCGGAAGACCTGCAGAAAAAAGATCTTCGCCGAGCGCTCCAGCAGCACATCCGGATCGAGGCCCGCTTCGCTCAGCGCGTCGATATCGTCGATGCGCGCACCGTAGATCCGTTCCGTCGTCAGGACCCGCCGGGCGGTCCGCTCCCAATCGACGGAGACGACGCGAAAGCCCTCGTCATCCTTGCTGAAAGCCGCCAGCTCGGACGCCGCCGCCCCTTCCAGCCGCAGGTCCATCTCAGTCAGGACCCAGTCGCGAAAGGTCGCCACCACATCCACCGGCCGCAGCCGGCGCAAGGACGGCGCGAACCGTTCGCCCTGCACGGCCAGCCAGTGAAACAGCTCCAGGTCCCGGTCGAATTGTTCTTCCACGTCCGGCCGCAACACCTTGACCGCCACGTCGCGTCCATCCGGGGTGACGGCGAAATGCACCTGGGCGATGGAGGCCGCCGCCACCGGACGATCCTCGAACCGCTCGAACAGGGTGGAGATCGGCGCTTCCAGTTCCGCTTCGATGGAGGCGCGCGCCCGGTCGCCCGGAAAGGGCGGAAGCCGGTCCTGCAGCAGGCTGAGATCCTCTGCCACCTGATCGCCGATCAGGTCGGCGCGCACGGAAAGGGCCTGACCCAGCTTGATGAAGCTGGGGCCGAGTTCCGTCAGCGCGGCCGCCAGGCGCTGGCCGGGCCGGCCCTCGCGCCTGCGTCCCCACAACAGTCTGACCAGACGGACCGGAAGCCTGGTTCCCCGCACCCCGTCGAGCGGCCACAGGGCGTCGTTCCGCGCGAAGGTGCGGGCAATGCCGATCAGTCGGAAGAAGTTGACGGTCGCGGTGATCATGCTGGCGTCGGTCTAGAGGAACCCAGCGGGAATGGAAAGCCGGTGCGTCAACCGCCCTGGGACTGTCTCCCTTAGCCGGAAACGCCGAGATCGCCGGGATCGCTTTGCCCGGAAACCGACGGCAGTCGCCGATCCCTGGCGGTCCGTGCAGATGCGCCGCATCGCCGGCAGAACGTAACCCTCCCGGTTGAGCGACAGCGCCATCTCGGTTGCTTCCAAGTAAGGGCGACGTGCGCTAGCGGCCTTCCTGCTGCTCGAAGAAGGAGGTGCCCGATGGCAATTCCGGGGCCTGCATGTCGAAGGATATGGACCGGATACGCCCGGTCCGCCCGCCGCGCACGACGCGCCCTTCATCGATATTCGGCATCGGGTTGGGCGACAGCGGCACCGCGTCTTCGGAGGAATAGACGAAAATCGCCAGCACCCGGCGCTGGTCCGACGCGTTGGCCTCCGACCCATGCATCAGGCGCGTGTGCATCAGGCAGACGTCCCCCGCCTTTCCGGTGATCGCGACCGCCTTGGCCGCCATGTCCGTTTCCAGCGCCGGATCCACCGCGCCGGTGAACCGGCCGCCGTGCCACAGGGAATGCAGCGGCCCCTTGTGACTGCCCGGCACCGCCCGCAGACAGCCGTTCGCCTGATCCATGTCGTCCACCATCAGCAGTGCGGTGATTACGTCATCATTGCTGTGCGGCGTGAAGGTGAAGTCCTGATGGTACTTCACTTCCGTTCTGGTGCTGGGAAGCTTGGAGTTGATCTTGCTGTGATGAAACTTGACGTTCGGGCCGATCAGATCGGCGATGGCGTCGGTCATCCGGCTGTCTTCCATCGCCGCACGGAAGGCCGGTCCGGCTTCGACCGGCGCGTTGACGCGGCGCAGGCGCGGATGCTCGGCGCTGTGCCCCTCTTCCAGATCGAAGCGCGGTTTGCCGTTCACCGTCTCGCCATAGTCCGAGGCATGGCCGCGGCTTTCCTCGACCCAGGCGTCGAATTGCGACCGCATGGCGGTCAGTTGCGCCGCACTGACAGCGTCTTTCAGAACAAGGTATCCGCCCCGGTCGAAGCGGTCGCATTCCTCCTGCGTCAGCACCCGTGGCATTCGTTCAAACCCTCCAGCCGCTGTGGATGGCGGCGATGCCGCCGGACAGGTTCTGATAGCGCGCCTGGCCGAACCCGGCCTGCTTCAGGCGGTCGGCCAGCGTCTGCTGCGGCGGGAACCGGCGGATACTCTCCACCAGATACTGGTAGGAGTCGCGGTCGCGGGCGACGGCCTGACCGAGCGCCGGAACAACCTTGAAGGAATAGGTCTCGTACAGCTTGTCCAACACCGGCAGCACCACCTGGCTGAATTCAAGGCACAGGAACGGCGCGCCCGGTTTCAGAACCCGCCGCGCCTCGCGCAGCGCCGCGTCCATGTCCGTCACGTTGCGCAGGCCGAAGGCGATCGTATAGGCGTCCATCGAGCGGTCCGCGAAGGGAAGTTGCTGCGCATCCCCGACCGCCCAGTCCACACCGCGCAGCCGCCCGGTGTCGAGCGCGCGGTCCCGCCCGGTCTTCACCATTCCTTCCGTCAGGTCGCAGACCGTCACACGCCCGCCGCCCGCATCCAGGAACCGGAAGGCGATATCGCCCGTGCCGCCCGCCACGTCCAGCAGGTGCATGCCGGGGCGCGGCTTCAGCCGGTCGATCAGGGCCTCTTTCCAAAGCCGATGGATCCCGCCCGACATCAGATCGTTCATCAGGTCGTAGCGGCTTGCGACGGATTCGAACACGCCGCGCACGAGAGAGGGCTTTTCCGCCGCCTCTACGTCCTTGAAGCCGAAGCTTGCGGATTCGCCGCCGCTGGGGTCTATGCTGTCTGTCATCATCGCCGGCACGATACCCGACGGCGTCCAGCAAAGCCACACGCAGTCCATGCCTGAATTGCCCGAAGTCGAAACCGTCCGCCGCGGCCTTGCGCCGCACATGGAAGGACGGCGTATCCTGTTCGCGGAACAGCGGCGGCCCGACCTTCGTTTCCCGTTTCCGCCGGGCTTCACGGCCCGGCTGGAGGGGAACACGGTGACCCGCGTCGGCCGCCGGGCGAAATATCTGCTGATCGATCTGGCCGACGGCTGGATCTGGCTGGTGCATCTCGGCATGTCGGGCCGTTTCACCGTAAATCCGGGGGCCGGCGGCGTGCAGGCGACATCGGGCCAGGTCGGGCATAACTCCGGATGGGCCCTGGCCGATAAACACGATCATGTCCGGGTGGAAAT
>JANQIT010000330.1 GCA_028282025.1 Hwanghaeella sp.
CCGCCGCCAAGGAACATGAAGGCGGCGACGCCTTGCTGGGCGGGCTCCCGATTGCGGTGAAGGATCTCAACGATGTCGCGGGCGTGCGCACCACCTACGGCTCGCCGATCTATGCAGACAACGTTCCCGCCCGGTCCGACATCATGGTCGAAACCCTGGAGGCCCGGGGGGCCGTGACGCTGGCCAAGTCCAACACGCCCGAATTCGGCGCGGGCGCGAACACCTTTAACGAAGTGTTCGGAAAAACCCGCAATCCCTGGAATACGGCGCTGACCTGCGGCGGTTCTTCCGGCGGTTCCGCGGTGGCGCTGGCGACAGGCATGGTCTGGCTGGCGACAGGGTCGGATCTGGGCGGCTCGTTGCGCACGCCCGCCAGCTTCTCCGGCGTGGTCGGCATGCGGCCCAGCCCCGGAACAGTCGCGCGCAGCTCGGCGACCGGGTCCTACGATATGCTCTCCGTCCAGGGGCCGATGGCGCGCACCGTCGAGGATGTCGCCCTGATGCTGGACGCGATGGCCGGCCATCATCCGGAAGACCCCATTTCGCATGCCGCGCCCGCCGCCTCCTACCTCTCCGCGGCGCAAAGTCCGGCAAAGCCCGCCAGGGTCGCCTTTTCGCCGAATCTAGGGTTCCTGCCGGTCGACCGCCGCGTCCGGGACACGGTCGGCGCCGCAGTACGCCTGTTCGAGGATCTCGGCGCGTCGGTTGAGGAAGCCTGCCCCGACCTGTCAGACACGCCGGAGATTTTTCAGACCTTGCGCGCCGCCCTGTTCGCAACGGGACATGCGTCCGATCTGGAACGGCATCGCGATAAACTGAAGCCGGACGTTGTCTGGAACATTGAAAAGGGGCTGGCTCTCAGCGCGGAGGACATCGGAAAAGCGGAACGGGGCCGGACGGCGCTGTATGCGCATGTCGCCGCTTTCTTCCAGGATTACGACCTGCTGGCCTGCCCGACCGCCCTGGTGCCGCCCTTCGATGTCGATCAGCGTTATGTGGAGGAAATCGACGGTCATCGATTCGACAATTACGTGGATTGGCTGGGCATCACCTATGCGATCACCTGTACCTCCTGCCCGGCGATCAGTATTCCATGCGGCACGACGGAAGACGGCTTGCCGATCGGCATTCAATTGGTCGGCCGCCCGCGTGGAGACGCCGAACTTCTTGGTTTTGCAAATCTTTTCCAGAAATCGACCGGCATAGCCACAGCCCCCATTGCGCCGCGCAGTTGATCGAAAACCGCCCCCAATTGGCGTGAAATGCTGCGCATGCGAAGATTCCTTGCCTGCGTGTTGCAGTGCGGCTATCGTTCCGCAGTTTTGGACGCGGGCAGCAGGCGGTCGTCTGGCGGGGGGTCCAAGGATTTGTCTCTGAATGACTGTAAGGGCTGACGCATCGTACCGCCCAAGGCCGTTGTACGATATGAGCGATGCCCTAAGGAGTACGATTTATGGACAGCGCGCTGCTGCATGAAGACCTCAACGGGTATTATTTCGAAGACTTGAGCGTCGGGATGTCGGCGGTCTTCGCGAAGACGATCACCGAGGCGGATATCGTTCTTTTCTCCGGTGTCACGGGGGACATGAACCCAGTCCATGTGAACCAGGAATTTGCCGAAGACACCATGTTCAAGGGGCGGATCGCCCACGGCATGCTTACCGCAAGCCTGATTTCGACGGTCTTGGGCATGAAGATGCCGGGACCCGGCTGTATCTATCTGAGCCAGGATCTGAAGTTCCTGGCCCCCGTGCGGGCCGGCGATACGGTGGAAGCACGCGCGATCATCACCGAACTGATCCCTGAAAAGCGCCGCCTGATCTGTAAGACCACGGCGCGGGTCGGCGATACGCTGGTTTGCGACGGCGTGGCCAAGATGATGGTGCGGTCCCGTGCGGATGGTGACAAATAGCGGTTTATCTACCGGCCAAATCCGCGCCATTATCGCCCCATGCGGATTATTCATCATGTTGCGGACACGCCGGCTGACCTAAAAGGCGGCGTCGTCGTCCTCGGAAATTTTGACGGCGTTCATCGCGGTCATCAGTCGGTTATCGGGCGGGCGCGGGAAATCGCCGATACGGCGGGCGCACCCCTGTTGGTGATGACGTTCGAGCCGCATCCCCGCCGCTACTTCGCGCCCGGCTCTCCGCCGTTCCGTCTGACCGACCTGCGCAACAAGGCGCACCATCTCGCGGCTTTGGGCGTCGACGCGCTGGTTGTCCTCAGTTTCAACAAGGATCTTGCGGAGACGACCGCGGACGCCTTCGTGGACACGATCCTCGTTGACGGTCTCGGCGCGTCCCATGTCGTCGTCGGCTACGACTTCTGTTTCGGCAAGGGCCGGACCGGGACGCCGGCCATGATGGCGGAGCGCGGGACGTTCGGCGTCACCACGATTGAGCCGATGGCCAGTCACGACGGCATCATCTATTCCTCGACCCGGATCCGCGACTATCTGCGGCGCGGCAACCCCGGTCAGGCAGCGGCTTTGCTGGGCCGGCCTTTCGAGATCGAAGGCCGGGTCGAGCCGGGCCAGCAGTTGGGGCGGACCATCGGTTTTCCGACGGCGAATGTCGATCTGGGCGATACGCTGCGCCCGGCGGAGGGAATTTATGCGGTTCGCTGCGGCGTGGACGCCGCCGATCAAAGCAGCGTCGTCTGGTATGACGGTGCGGGGTATTACGGCAAACGTCCGACGGTGAACGGCGAGAGTGAACTGTTCGAATCCTTCCTGTTCGATTTCGACGGCGATCTTTACGGGCGTTATCTGCGCATCGCCTTGATCGAATTCGTGCGGCCGGACAGGAAATTCCCCGATGTCGAAGCGATGCGCGCGCAGATCGATCACGATTGTCAGGTCGCACGCCGCATTCTTCAGACACGCGCCGCCGGCGGTTGAACGCCGGAAAGGGCGTTCGCATTCCGGGCGTCCGCCGGCCCTATGCCAGGGCGATTTGCGCGATGAGCTGACGCCGGTCGTTTTCGCTGGCTTGATCCCAGATATTCGCCATCACGTCCCGTGCGGAAATCACCCCCACGACCTTGCCCCCTTCCATCACGGGCAGGTGCCGGCAGCGCTTGCTCATCATTTTCTCAATCGCATCGTAGGCGCTTTCCGTGACGCCGCAGGTGACGGGGTTCAGCGTCATGACGCCCGCCACGGATTTATCCAAGGCTTCGGGGCCGGACTCGCTTAGATGATGAACGGCGTCCCGTTCGGTCAGAATGCCCGCCAATCCACCGTCGTCGGCCAGAATGATCGCTGCGCCGATCTTCTGCCGCCCCATCAGATCGATTGCGTCTTTCAGAGTATCCGAGATGGAAACGGTCTTAACATCCCCCTTCCGTCCGCCAAGCATGGTTTGAACGGTCATTGTCAGCCTTTCGTCGCGTCTTGGTTTCAGCCGCATCCCCTCGATGGCAGCGTACCAAGAATGACCGCCGCGCACAGAGGTAATTTGCCTGACCGCCAATGGCGTTTCCGTTTCGGCCGTTGCGGCGGGCGCTTCTCCCGCGCTTCCCCTCGGAATGTCGCTGCTGGACGCATGGCTGTTCCCTTTTATGACCAAGATCAACCCGGACCGGCGGGTTCGCGGCTTGACCGTGTGAAAGGCTAAAACTAGGATCGCGCCGCGTTTGGAAGAGCGGTTAGCGCCATGGATTTCGACTTTTTCGCCATCGACCGAATTACCGGCCCGGCCCTGTAAATCAGGAGCCGGGACGCGCTGTGCGCCGATGCGTGAGTCACAGCCTGCAACCTTGATCCTTCTCGCTTGCTTTATTTGAACGGCCGCCGCACCGGCGGACCAGGACCGAAGAAAATGACCGAGTCACACACCGACAAACCCGACTACCGCGATACGATCGCCCTGCCTCAGACGGATTTTCCGATGCGGGCCGGCTTGCCGAAGAAGGAGCCGGAGCTGCTGGAGCGCTGGAACCGCATCGACCTGTGGCGTCGGCTGCGGGAACAGTCGCAGGGACGGGAGAAGTTCATCCTTCACGACGGCCCCCCCTACGCCAACGGGCACCTCCATATCGGTCACGCGCTGAACAAGATCCTGAAGGACATCATCAACAAGTCTCAGCAGATGATGGGCAAGGACGCGAACTATGTTCCTGGCTGGGACTGTCACGGCCTTCCGATTGAGTGGAAGATCGAAGAGCAATACCGCGCTGCCGGCCAGGATAAGGACGAGGTTCCGATTGTCGAATTCCGCAAGGAATGCCGGGATTTTGCGGATAAATGGATCGATATCCAGCGCGAGGAATTCAAGCGCCTGGGCGTGTTGGGGGATTGGGACAATCCCTACACCACGATGGCCTATGCGGCGGAAGCCCAGATCGCCAAGGAAATCGGCAAATTCCTGATGAACGGCTCGCTCTACAAAGGGTCGAAGCCGGTTCTCTGGTCCGTCGTCGAAAAGACGGCGCTGGCGGAAGCCGAAGTCGAATATATGGAACACAAGTCGACGATGATCTGGGTCCGTTTCCCGGTTGTCGAAGCGGCCGATCCGGCGCTTGACGGGGCCACGGTGGTGATCTGGACCACGACCCCCTGGACGATTCCGGGTAACCGCGCCGTGGCCGCGCATACCGACTTCGACTATGTGGTCTTCGAGGTGACCGAAGCCGCAGAGGACTCGCGCGCTGTGGTCGGCGAAAAACTGGTCGTCGCCAAAGCCTTGCAGGAGGCGGTGTGCGAAACCGCCAAGATCACCGGCGCCACTGTCCTGGCCACTGTGAAGGGCGACGCCGTCGTCGGCAGCAAATGCGCCCATCCCTGGCGCGGATACGAACCGGCCAACGGCGGGCACGACTATGACTGCCCGGTGTTGTCGGCGGATTTCGTTACGGACGATGCGGGCACGGGCTTCGTGCACATCGCGCCCGGCCACGGTGCGGATGACTGGGCGCTCGGCATGGCGAACGGGATCGAGGTGCCGCAGACCGTGGGCGAGGACGGCGTGTTCTACGACCATGTACCGATGCTGGCGGGCAAGGCCGTGCTGACCCCGGACGGAAAGCCGGGGGACGCCAACCCGACTGTTCTGCGTGAGTTGGCCATTTCCGGCGGTCTTCTGGCGAAAGGGTCTCTGCGGCATTCCTATCCGCATTCCTGGCGTTCCAAGGCGCCGCTGATCTTCCGCAACACCGCGCAGTGGTTCATCTCGATGAACAGCAACGGATTGCGCAAGACGGCGCTCGACGCCATCGACCAGACAGAGTTCTATCCGCCGCAAGGCAAGAACCGGCTCTATTCGATGATCGAAAACCGCCCCGACTGGGTGATCTCGCGCCAGCGGGCCTGGGGCGTGCCGATTCCGGTTTTCGTCTCCAAACGCACAGGCGAACCGCTGCGCGATCAGGCGGTGGTCGATCGGATCGAGGCCGCTTTCCGCGAAGAGGGGGCCGACGCCTGGTTTTCTTCCCCGGCTGCGCGCTTCCTGGGCAACGATTACGATGCCGACGATTACGAGCAGGTTACCGATGTCGTCGATGTCTGGTTCGACAGCGGATCGACGCACGCTTTCGTCCTGGAGGAACGGGACGACCTGCAATGGCCGGCCTCTCTCTATCTGGAAGGCACCGATCAGCACCGCGGCTGGTTCCATTCCTCGCTTCTGGAAAGCTCCGGCACGCGGGGGCGCGCACCTTATGACGCCGTTTTAACCCATGGCTTCATCATGGCCGAGGACGGCACCAAGATGTCCAAATCGAAGGGCAATCAGGTCGTACCGCAGGAAGTGAACGACAAATACGGGGCGGAGATCCTGCGCCTCTGGGTCGTTTTCGAAGACTACTACAACGACCTGCGCGTCGGAGAGGGCACGCTGAAGCAGTTGACGGACTATTACCGGCGCTTCCGCAATACCTTCAAATGGCTGCTGGGCAATCTGCACGGCCACAATCCGGCGGACACGGTGCCGCTGTCCGACATGCCGGAGCTGGAGCGGCTGATGCTGCACCGGTTGTGGGAGTTGGACGCGACCGTGCGCAAGGCGATGGCGGGATACGATTTCCACCGGGCGTTCCGCGAGCTGCACGATTTCTGCGCCATCGACCTCAGCGCCTTCTACTTCGACATCCGCAAGGACAGCCTGTATTGCGACGCGCCGGACGGTGCCGCACGGCAAGCCTGTCTGGCTGTGCTGGAGCATTTGTTCTCCTGCCTGACAGCTTGGCTCGCCCCGATCTTGAGCTTCACGACCGAGGAAGCGTGGCTTACCCGGACCGGCGAGGCGGATGACAATTCCGTCCATCTGCGCACCTTCCCGGCGGTCCCGGCGGACTGGGCGGCCCCGGAACTGGCGGCTAAGTGGGACGCGGTTCGCAGGGTGCGCCGGGTCGTGCTGGGCGCGCTGGAAATCGAACGGTCGGAAAAACGGATCGGGTCCAGCCTGCAGGCGGCCCCCACCGTCACCGTGCCGCAGGACGTGTTCGACACGATCCGGGACGTGAACATGGCCGATGTCTGCATCACCTCCGATCTGAACCTTGAGGTGGGCGAAGTCGGCGACGGTCAGTTCACATTGGCGGACGTCCCGGGCATCGGGGTCCGGTCCGGTCTGGCCGAGGGCGGGAAGTGCGAGCGGTGCTGGCGGGTCCTGCCGGATGTGGGTGAGGCGTCCGACATGCCGGGAACCTGCGGCCGCTGCGCCGAGGTTCTACGCCGGCTGCCGACAGCCGCTGAATAGCGGGCGGACCGACGCCATGTTCAAGCTTGGTTTGGCTGTCGCCGCGGCGATCTTGGCGTTCGACCAAGCGAGCAAGTGGATCATCCTGGATTGGGTGATGGACCCGCCGCGGGCGATTGAGGTCACCGGCTTTTTCAATCTGGTGATGGTGTGGAACCGCGGGGTCAGCTTCGGCCTGTTGTCCAATGACTCGGCGTTGGGACCGTGGCTGCTTTCCGGTGTGGCGCTTGCGATCTCCGCCGGACTGACCATTTGGATGTATCGGGCCGCGCACCGCTTGCTGGCGGTGTCGTTGGGCCTGGTGATCGGCGGTGCGGTCGGAAATGTCATCGACAGGGTGCGCTTCGGCGCCGTGGCGGACTTTCTGGATTTCCACGTTGCGGGCTTCCATTGGCCGGCCTTCAACGTGGCGGACTCGGCCATCGTGATCGGCGTTGTTTTGATCATGTTGGACGGATTTGTTAATAAGCCGGAAGATAAGGCTTAGGCGACGAAGCCTTGCGGTAGGGATCTGAAGGAACGGAACATGACTATCGGCACTGTTGCGCGGCGCTGTATCGGGTTGGGATTGATCGCCTTCGGCCTTGCGGCCTGCACGTCCGATCTGGGGGAAGTGTTCGGCTATCAGCGCGGCGGTCCCGACGAATTCGCCGTTGTGAAACGCGCGCCGCTTACCCTGCCGCCGGATTTCGGTCTGCGCGCCCCGAACCCGGGGGCGGAGGAATTGAACCGGGTGACGCCCCGGACCAATGCGCGGAACGCGCTGCTTGGGAACGATCTGACGCCCAGACAGCGTCAGCGTCTGGCGCGCGAGCGGGTGGCGCAGGGCGGCAATCCGGCGGAAGTGGCCCTGCTGAGCCAGGCCAATGCACTGAATGCCGACCCGTCGATCCGCCAGATCGTCGATGACGAAAGCGCTTCGCTGGCGCGCGAATCGGAAGGGTTCGTCGATGACCTGCTGTTTTGGCAGAAAGATCCGGAGGCCGGCGCGGTGGTGGACGCGGAAGGAGAGCTTCAGCGCTTGCAGGAGAATGCGAGCCTGGGCAAACCGCCGACCGAAGGGGAAACCCCGACGATCTTCACGCAGGAGGAAGAGCCGCTGTTCAAATGGCCGTTCTGATCCGCTTCAACGATTTCAACGGGTGGCGTTACGCCGCAACTTCCTAACGGTCTTGTGTGCCGCAGCGACTTAAACTGACGGTCTGGCCGCCTATATCCTGTTCGAGATGAAATTCGGAAGGCTGACGAGGCAAGCATGAAAAGCATTTTCATGCGCGGGGTTTTCGCCGCGCTGATTCTCCTGGCGGGGCAGGGGGCGGCGGCCGCCTCGGTCTTCAATCCCGAAACGGCGGTGCTTTCCAACGGGATGGAAGTGATTGTCGTGTCGAAACGACGCGCGCCGGTCGTCTCCCACATGGTCTGGTACAAGGTCGGCTCCATCGACGAACCGCAGGGCCTTTCAGGCATCGCGCATTTCCTGGAACACCTGATGTTCAAGGGCACCGAGACCGTGCCGGCGGGTGAGTTTTCGCAGATCGTCAAACGAAACGGCGGACAGGACAACGCCTTCACCTCCTATGACTACACGGGATATTTCCAATCCATCGCGGCGGATCGCCTGGAACTAGTGATGCGGCTTGAAGCAGACCGGATGCGGAATCTCGTCCTCGACCCCGCCGAAATCGAAACCGAACGCGACGTGGTGCTGGAAGAGCGGCGCAGCCGGACCGACAATTCGCCCGGCGCCCGGCTGCGCGAACAGGCTTCCGCCGCCTTCTTCATGAACCACCCCTATGGCCGCCCGATCATTGGCTGGGAACACGAGATCAGGGATATCACGCGGGAAGACCTGCAAGCCTTCTACGACCGCTGGTACGGGCCGGACAATGCGATCCTGGTCGTTGTCGGCGATGTCTCCATGGAAGAGGTTCTGCCGCTGGCGGAGAAATACTACGGCGCGATCCCAAGCCGGAACATCGCGCCGCCGGTCGCGTGGGTGGAGCCGCCGCATACGGCCGACCGCTCGGTCAGCCTGTCCGATCCGGACGTCCGGCAGCCGTCCTGGTCGAAACGCTACATCGCCCCCAGCTACCTTTATGGCGCGACGGAGCACGCCTATCCCCTGCAGGTCCTGACCGAGATCATCAGCGGCGGATCGACCAGCCGGCTTTATGCGAAGCTGGTGGTCGAAGACAAGGTGGCCGCGTCCGCCGGCGCCTGGTACAGCCCGAGCAGCCGGGGGCCGAGCAGTATCGGCTTCTATGTCTCGCCGGCGAATGGCGGCTCCCTGGAGGATGCGGTCGCGGCGATGGAGGTGGAAATCGCCAATCTTCGGGAAAACGGGGTCACCCAGGACGAGGTCGACCGCGCCATTATCCGCCTGACCGATGCGGCCGAAATCGCCAAGGACTCCTTCCAAGGCATCGCCCGCACGTTGGGAGGCGCCGCGGTGATCGGCTTGACAGCCGAGGATATCGAAGCCTGGCCGGAACGCATCGCCGCCGTAACGCGCGACCGGATCAACGCCGCCCTGCGCCACGTTCTGACTGACCGGGGCGCGATGACCACACGCCTGCTGCCTGCCGCCGATGCCGATAACCCGGAAGGAAAATCCTGATGAATATCCGGCCCATGACTTCCGTGCTTTGGGGCTTCGCCGCCCTGGTTTTCCTTGCCGCTGCGCCCGGCGCGCAGGCGGTTGACATCAAGGAAGTGGTCAGCCCCAAGGGCGTTAAAGCCTGGTTGGTCGAAGACGACACGGCGGACCTGATCTCCGTGGATTTCCTGTTTCGCGGCGGCGCGTCGTTGGATCCGGAAGATAAGATCGGCCTTGCCGAACTGGCGGCCTCGACCCTGGATGAAGGGGCCGGGGATCTGGATAGCGCCGCTTTCCGCCGCCTTCTGGACGACAAGTCGATCACCCTGGGTTTCTCCGCCGGGCGAGACGCGTTTTCCGGCAGCTTCCGGACCCTGAACCGGTATCGTGACGAGGCGGTGGAACTCCTTCGTCTGGCGCTGACGGAGCCGCGCTTCGATGCTGACGCGGTGGAGCGCATTCGCGGTCAGATCCTGATCGGCCTGGAGCGGAACAAGACCTCTCCGAACGCCAGAGCCGGAAACGCCTTGGCCAAACTGGTGTTCGGCGACGACCCTTATGGCCGGCCGGGTGGCGGGACCATAGGGGGGATCAAGGCTGTCACCACCGACGACTTGCGCGCCTTTGCATCCCGGATGCTGACCCGGGAGCGGCTGATCGTCGGCGTGGTCGGCAATATCACGGCGGAAGAACTCGCGCCGCTTTTGGATAAGGCGTTCGGCGACCTTCCGGCCACCGGAAGCATCCCGGATCTTGCCCCGGCGACGGCGGCGTCGGAAGCCAGCGTCGTGGTGCTGGATCAGAACCTGCCGCAGAGCGTCGTGATGTTGGCGCAGCCGGGGATCGACCGGCTGGATGAGGATTACTACGCCGCCTTCGTCGTCAATTTTGTGCTGGGCGGCGGCGGATTCGGATCGCGGCTGACAACGGAAGTCCGCGAGAAACGCGGCCTTGCCTACTCGACCTACGCTTACATGATCGACCGGCAGCGCGCGGCGCTGATTGTCGCCGGCGTTTCCACCCGGAACGACGCGGTTGCCGACTCCATCGCCCTGATCAAGGCCGAATGGGCGAAAATCCGGGAAACCGGCATCACCGAAGAGGAGCTTCAGAACGCCAAGACGTATCTGACAGGTTCCTACCCCCTGCGCTTCACGACGATGTCGCAGATCGCCGGCGCGCTGACCGGCATTCAGTATTACGGATTGGGCATCGACTATATCGACCGGCGCAACGGCTTTATCGAGGCCGTGACTCTGGAAGAGGCGAACCGGGTGGCGAAGGCGCTTTACGACCCGGAAGCGCTTACCGTCGTTGTCGTCGGACGGCCGGAAGGCGTGACCCCGACCCGGGATGCGCCTGACATCGGCGGCTGATCTCCGCAGTTGGGACGATTCCCCTACTTGCACCTCTATGGAGGCTGCGCAAGTATGCCCTCGGTCAATAGTCACGCCGGGCGCGGTCGGGGTTTGTATGCCGTATATCCAGAATGTCGAAAATTGCATGGCCGACCGGATCGGCGAACAGGGGCTGACGGAAGATCAGATCGACGGCTATGCGAAAGGGCTGAAAGCGGGAATCGCGGATCTCCAGGATAAGCTGGACCGCAACGCGCTTCCCTTGCTGCGTTTGCCCGCGCGCACCGACGATCTGCCGGACATGGCGGCGGTCGCGGAACGATACCGGAATTTCTTCGAGGATGTGGTGGTTCTGGGAACCGGCGGGTCAAGCCTCGGCGGACGGGCGCTTTACACCATGACCGACCCGGACAAGCGCGGCCTGTCGCCGCGGCTGCATATCGTCACCAATGTGGATCCTTTCGGGTTCAATCGGGTCATGCGGCATCTCGACCGGCGCAAAACCGGCTGGATCGTGATTTCCAAGTCCGGCGGCACGGCGGAAACCCTGATGCAGTTTCTCAGTGTTCTGCCGATGCTGCGCAGCACTCTGGGCGACGAACGGGTGAAGGATCACGTCACCATTATCACCGAACCGGGCGACAATCCGCTACGCCGGCTTGCGGACCAGTTTGGCTTCCCGGTGCTGGATCACGACCCGAAGGTTGGCGGACGCTACTCCGTGCTGTCGGTCGTCGGCATGCTGCCGGCGATGATTGCCGGCCTGGATGCGGAAGGGGTTCGCGCCGGCGCAGGACAGGTCCTGGAAAAAACATTGAGGGCGGACGACCCTCTCGCCTCGCCTCCGGCGTTGGGCGCGGCGATTTCCGTCGGCCTGAACAAGCACCATGCGATCATGGCGCATGTCATGCTGGCCTATAGCGACAGGCTTGGATCCTTGAGCCGTTGGTACCGTCAGCTTTGGGCGGAAAGCCTGGGCAAGCAGGGAGAAGGCACGACGCCGATCTACGGCACCGGCCCGGTGGATCAGCACAGCCAATTGCAGCTTTGGTTGGACGGTCCGAAGGATAAGATGTTCACGGTCCTGTCCGGGCCGCTGGAAGATGATGACGAATCCTCGCCAGGCGGGGTGGAGCCTGTCGATGCGGAACTTGCCGCGCTGACCGGCATGGATTATCTGTCCGGCCGCACGCTTGCGGAACTGATGGATGCATCGCGCCGGGGCACCGCTGAATCGCTGGCGCAACATGGTAAGCCCGTGCGCCTGATCCATCTGGAGGCGATCGACGAGACCTCCATGGGGGCGATGATGATGCATTTCATGCTGGAAACCATCCTCTCGGCGCATCTGCTGTCGGTCGATCCGTTCGATCAGCCCGCTGTTGAGCATGGCAAGAATCTGACAAGACAGTACCTCTTCGATCTGCAATAGACCGCCGAGGTCGCCAGGAACGCCTTATGGCCATTCGCCGACTGCCGGAAACCGTCGTCAACCGCATCGCGGCGGGGGAGGTGGTGGAGCGGCCCGCCTCCGCGGTGAAGGAACTGGTGGAAAACAGCCTGGACGCCGGCGCGGCGCGCGTGGATGTCGCCATTCGTGAAGGCGGACGCAGTCTGATTTCCATTACCGATGACGGCTGCGGCATGACGCCGGACGAATTGGAAATCGCCATCGAACGGCATGCGACATCGAAGCTGCCGGAAGAGGATCTGTTCAACATCGCCACCCTGGGCTTCCGGGGGGAGGCGCTGCCGTCCATCGCTTCGGTAAGCCGTATGACCCTGACAAGCCGGCCCGCGGGACAGGACAGCGCATGGTCGCTGTCTATCGAAGGCGGCACGGTCGGCAAACCCGCGCCCGCGTCCGGCGGGACGGGCACCCGGATCGAGGTGCGCGACCTGTTCTACGCCACGCCGGCGCGCCTGAAATTCCTGCGCAGCGAGCGGGCGGAAACCAGCGCGGTTATCGATGTACTCAACCGGCTGGCCATGGCGCATCCCTCGGTTTCCTTTTCCCTGCATGACGGCAACCGGGAACGCCTGCGTCTGCGTGGGGAGCAGGGCGATCTGCTGGATGCGCGTCTGGCGCGGCTTGGGGCGATCATGGGCCGCGACTTCATGGAAAACGCCCTGCCGGTCTCGGCGGAGCGGGACGGCGCGCAGCTTTCGGGTTTCGCCGGCTTGCCGACCCTGAACCGGGGCACCGCCGCGATGCAGTTTCTGTTCGTGAACGGCCGCCCGGTGAAGGACAAACAGCTGATCGGGGCGGTTCGGGCGGCCTATGCGGATTTTCTGGCCCGCGACCGTCACCCCCTTCTGGCCCTGTTCCTGGACCTGCCGCCGAAGTCGGTCGATGTAAACGTTCATCCGGCCAAGGCGGAGGTCCGATTCCGCGACCCGGGCTCGATCCGTGGGCTGGTGGTCGGCGCGCTGAAGCACGCGCTGGCGGAGGCCGGCCACCGCGCCTCAACGACGGTGTCGATGGCCGCCCTGGGCGCGGCGCGTACCGAACCGTCGGCGGCGCAATACAGCTTCGCGGGCAGGCCGCATGGCGGTGGGGTCAGTTATCCGCCGGCTTCGGCCTATTCCGGCAGGGCGCCGGGGCGGGGACTTGCCGAAGCAGGCTATGCCTTTCAGGCGCCCGTCGCCGGGGTCGCCGCCCCCGACTTTGCACCCGCGGCCCGCGCGGACCGGCCGGAAGAACAGGCGCCGCCGTTGACCGGCAATCCGCTTGGGGCCGCCAGGGCCCAGCTTCACGAAACCTATGTGGTCGCGCAGACGTCGGACGGGATCGTGATTGTCGATCAGCATGCGGCGCATGAGCGCCTGGTCTATGAACGGATGAAACAGGCCCTATCGGCGTCGGGAGTCGCCAGACAGGGCCTGCTGATTCCCGAGATTGTCGAACTGGGGGACGAGGATGCGGCGCGTCTGACCGCGCGCGCAGCCGAGCTTGCCGAACTCGGCCTGGTTCTGGAAGCCTTCGGTCCCGGCGCCGTCGCGGTCCGCGAGACGCCCGCCCTGCTGGGAGAAATCGACGTGCAGGGGTTGGTCCGCGATCTGGCGGACGAATTGGCCGATCTGGGCGACGCCTTCACACTGAAGGAAAAGCTGGAGGAAGTGTGCGGCACCATGGCGTGCCACGGGTCGGTTCGGTCGGGCCGCCGGCTGACCGCGGACGAGATGAACGCCCTGTTGCGGCAGATGGAAGCGACCCCGCATTCCGGCCAATGCAACCATGGTCGCCCGACATACGTGGAGTTGAAGCTTGCCGATATCGAGCGCCTTTTCGGCCGGCGCTGACGGTCCGCAGGGCCGCGCCCGTTCGGGCATTCCCCTGTGTCGATACGGCTTTTGACTTTCGGTTCCCGGCCCGCTACTCCGGCGTATCATGTCTGCTTACGATTCCCCCGCATCTGAAATGCAATCGTCGGATTTCAAGGCCCTGTATCCGCTGGTCGCCGCGACCTGTGTGAACATCATCGGTCTTGGCGTCGTGATCCCGCTGCTGCCTTTTGCGGTGAAGTCCGTGGGCGGCGGCGATTTCGAGGCGGCGGCGATCTTCTCCGTGTTTTCCGCCTGCGCCTTTCTTAGTGCGCCGGTCTGGGGGCGGCTGTCGGACCGGATGGGCCGCAAGCCGGTCATGTTGATTTCCGTGTTGGCGACCGTGATCAGCTATCTGTGGCTGGCCAATGCAGACAGCATCCTGGCGATCTACGCCAGCCGCGCCTTCGCCGGTTTTACCGCGGGCTGGCTGGCGACCAGCCAGGCTTTCGTGGCGGACGTGACGCGGGATGAGGACCGCGCCAAGGGCATGGGCCTTTTGGGGGCCGCTTTCGGTATCGGCTTTACCATCGGTCCGGCGGTCGGCGGATATGCGGTCGGCGGCAGCGATCCCGACTTTGTCGGTCCGGCCTATATCTCCGCCGGATGCGTCACGGTTGGGCTGCTGATCACCCTGATGCTGGTCAGGGAACCCGTGCGGCGTGTCGGCGTCGGCTCCGAGGTCGGCATGGGGACGACGCGGGTGCTGGGCGACAAGGGCTTGCGGCGGCTGATGATCCCTTACTTCCTGGTCGCGCTGGTCTTTACCGGCGTGGAAGGCGTGTTCGCCCTGTGGGGGGCGGCCGTCCTGGATATCGGGGCGCGCGAGGTCGGCTATTTCCTGGCCTTTTCCGGCATCGTCAATGCGCTGGTCCAGGGCGGTCTGGTCGGGCGCATGACCAAGCGTATGGGCGAGGTTCAGGTTGCCCTGATCGGGGTCGCCATGCTGCTGGCCTCGGTTCTGGCGATGATCCTGGTGACCGACGTCTCCTGGCTGGCCGTGCCGCTGGCCCTGCTGGCGATCGCCATGGGGCTGCATAACCCGGCGATGCAAAGCCTGATGAGCCGGCGCGCGCCGGCCGACTGGAAAGGCGGCGTGATGGGCGCGGCGCATTCCGCCGCCAGCCTGGCGCGGATTGCGGGCCCGGCGCTCGCCGGTCTGGCCTTCGCGAATTTCTCGGAGACGTCGGCCTTCTGGATCGGCGCGGTCATCCTGCTGCCGGTCCTGGTCATGATCATGGGATTGAAGCGCGGGTAGAGAGACGCCGTGCGGAACCGCATCCCGGCATCGGCCGGAAGGTTCGCATCACTGGACCGCTTGGTCGTAAAGGGAGATCAATTCCTGCGCGACTGGGGTTTCTTGGTCGGTTCGGCTCAGCATGACGCCGAATTGCTTCATGACGCCGGACCAGAAGCGCTGATCGCGCGCGGACATCAAATCCAGCACACAATAGTTCGTGTCTACGACAAGCTTGCCGTCGTCCTTGTACAGCATCAGCCGAACGGTCTTCTTCCCACTCGAGCTTAGCCGGAAACCCAGCGGCTTACAGGCGGCGTAGTCCTGTTGTCTGCTTTGTTCATCCAGCAAGAAGCGCTGTTGGATGACCAGCCGCAGCATGCGCAGGTTCGCGGGCTTCTTCGGCTCACGCGCGAAGTCGGCGAATATGGAGAAGTAGGGAATACGGAGCGGCGCACCGTCCAAGCGCAAGCCGCCAAGACGCCCTTGATAGTGCGTGTGGTCATCCTGTTCATAGACGGATGTGAAAGTCACCGCTGCGAAGTCGAGAGCCCCGGCATATTCATGTCCTGGCAGACGATTGGGGCCGTGCTGGGCAGACGTGGCGGCAGGTTCTATGGAGAGTGCCGCTGTCTGCGGGGCGGAAGCCGCCGCCTGTTCGCCGGCAAAGTAGAAATCGCCGACGAGCGACGAGGACTCCCATGGCACCTGCCGGTTGTTTGTTTTCTCGACGACGTTCAACCGGACCCGCTTAAGGGCTTGTTCCACGGTTAGTCCGGGTCTGCGCAGCGCACGGGCCAGCGCGGCGCTGTAGGGGCTGTTCCGGCCCCTGCCGTCCAGGGCGACGGCGCCCGGAGCGGTGGAGTAAGAAACCAGCGTGCCGAACGGCGCGTCCATTCTCGCCAACCCGCCGCCGGTAGAACGTGTCAGGGCCTTGAACGGATTGTTCCGGCACGCATCCAGAAAGATCAGGTTCAGCCTGTTCGCCGCGCTTTCCAGACCCTTCATGACAAGCGACATCGGCACTGTCTTGATCGACAGGTCCAACGCATCGCGCAGCTCGGCATCGACGGGGATCAGATAATTCTCGCCATCGGCCTGAATAGCGTGTCCTGCGTAGAAGAAGACGCCGACCGTATCCTCTCCGGCCGCTTTAAGCGCACGTCCGAAGTCGGCCACCGTCCGTCCGAAGTCGAAGTAGTTCAAGTCTACTGCGAGTGTTACCGAAAAGCCCAGTGACTGAAGGGTCTCCGCCATCAGGCGTGCGTCGTTTCGCGGGTTGGCGAGCGCGCCGACGCGATAGGCGCCGTTGCCAATCACCAGCGCCATTTTTGCCGGCGCGGCGTCTGCGGGGCTGTGCGCGGTGATCGCCGCGCAAAGCAGTATCATGAACGCCACACAACGAATTACCGTAGGTTTCATGCCCAGAGCTCCACACGCGTCGAGCCGATTGCCGCCCTATCCTAACACCGCGAGCGGGGCTTTCCACCTTCCTTGGTCTCAGCGTTCGACGATGTCGGCCGCTCTTCGCGCTTCCCAGCCCACCCGTTCCAGTTCCGGCGTGTCGGCGTCCTGGCGCGGGAATCCGATGCAGAGATAGGCGACAAGACGCCAGCCGGGATCGACCTCCAGCGCCGGGCCGACAGCGTCGGCGTCCAGGATGGAGACCCAGCCGACGCCGATTCCTTCGACCCTGGCGGCCAGCCAGAGCGTGTGTACCGCGATGGCCACCGAATAACCGACCGTTTCCGGCATGGTGGTGCGGCCAAGACCCGCTCCCTGGCCGGGATCGGGGTCGGCGAAGACGGCGAGATGCTCCGGCGCTTCCTTCAGGCCGGCCAGTTTCAAACGGGCGTAGAGCGCGGCCCGGTCCTCGTCATAGGTGCTGAGCGCGTCGGCGTTGCTGCGCTCGAAATTCTCGATCATGGCCTCACGGCGCTTGGGGTCGGATACCCGGACGAACCGCCAGGGCTGGCTCAACCCGACGGAGGGGGCGAGGTTCGCCGCCGCGACCAGCCGTTCCAGACACCCGCCAGGCAGCGGGTCGGTCTTGAAATGGCGCACATCGCGCCGCCAGCGCAGCAAGGTGTCGAACTGGTCGGCGAAGGCCGCATCGAAGACGGGCGGCTTGTCAGTCATGCGCCCGTTCCAGGAACAGAAAGCGCGCCGCGCCGTACTTCCGGTCGTCCAGGATGGAAAGCGCCTCCGGGACGTCCACAGCGGTCTTGGGATCGCTCTGGGTGACGATCAGCGTCTCTTCATTCAGCGACCTGCTCTTCAAAAGCCCGGCCAGGGCGTGTTCGACCGCGCCGTCCTCATAGGGCGGGTCCAGCAGGACCAGATCGGCGGGGGCGGCCGGCGCAGGGGCGAAACCGTCGCCTGCGACGACGCGCGTTTCCCGTTCCGCCCGGCACTTTGCGATGTTGGCCCGAAGCAGGTTCAGCGCCGCCCTGTCCCGTTCGACGAAAGTGCAGAAGGACGCGCCGCGGCTCAGCGCTTCCAGACCCAGCGCGCCCGTGCCGGCAAACAGTTCCAGGACCTGTCCGCCCCTCAGCCTGTCCGCATAGCGGCCATGGG
>JANQIT010000337.1 GCA_028282025.1 Hwanghaeella sp.
ATCGCCGAAGGTTTGGGACGACCTGCCGTCGAATATCGCCATCGATTGGGAAATGGGCGACAAGGCCGCGGCGAGAAAAGTCAGCGGCGATGTAATCAACCCCTTGCCGGGCCCAAGACCCAAGCCGTGATAGATCATATGGAGAGCCGCAGTGCCTGAATTGCACACGATTGCATGTTCCGCGCCGAAGGCTTCCGAAAGGGCCTTTTCAAACTCGATGACCCGCGGACCTTGCGTCAGGAACTGCCCATTGGCCGCGTCCGTGATGCAACGCAGATCTCCCTCTGTCACATAAGGGCGCGAGTAAGGATAGCGGATCATTTAGCGACGCCCTGCCAAAGCTTCTTGAAGAAAAGATGCGGCCCGCTTCCCGTCCTGACCATCGACCGGAGCCGATCCGGCCCCAAGGTGTAACGGCAATCCAGCGTCCAGATCGTCAAACCCAACCGCCAGGGCAAAAGACGGAATACGTGCAAACTGCGTACCGGACTTGTCGCAAGAAACGACTGGGACGGTTTCCATCCCACATACCTGAGCGGCCTCTAAGGTCGGATCCATGGACTTTATCGAACTTTCTTCAACCCAAAAATCTTCAGCCGATGCACCGGATCTCTTCACGCCGCCCGAGCCGACAACCCAGGCCGCGACCTCCGACGGGAATGACCGGATAGCTCCACATTGCGCCCCATGTCCGTACCCTCTTTTTACGGCGATAGACAAACCTATTCCCATCATGGTTGTTCTTGCGTACCCGGAACAGGGCCGACGCCCCCTTGGGGCCCGTTTCTGTTCAGCCGCCGCAGAAATCCTGCTTTTTGCAGATACGGTTTTTGCAATCCTCGTACCAGTCCATCGATGAGGTTGCGACCTGAAATCGCACCAAATGACCGAGCCGCCCCGGCGACCGGACCCGTCCGCCGGGGATACCGCCAAGAGTAGATTTACGTCCGTCCGGACACCTTCGGTTTGGCCAGCATCGAGTCGCACTGTCATGGAAATCGGATGGAGTATCGTCAATCGCGATCGCTCGGGTTCATGGATTTCCCCACAAAAATCGCCCCAAAATTCCCGTAGGACAAGCGCTGCTCCCAGAGACCTCATCCAAACGGCGGCGCCGCAGCCAGCCCGGATGACGTTACAGGGATTGAAACCGGCGGCGAGTCGTCTTGAAACTCAAACGGCAACCGCCCGCCGCGCCGCAACGCCCGGTTCGCCCGCCCTGCACTCTCGCGCCACCCGATTGCCCAGGTTGCCCAGCGGCCGACTTTACAGCATGGTGCGGGCCCAAAATGACAGGAGCCCGCCATGTCCGACACCAAACCCGTCATCATACCATTCAAAGGCGTCACACCGAAAATCGGAAACGACGTCTTTATCGCGCCGACAGCGGCGGTGATCGGCGACGTTCGGTTGGGTGACCGTTCCAGCGTGTGGTTCTCCTGCGTCCTGCGCGGCGACGACCATTACATCGAGGTTGGGGAAGACAGCAATATTCAGGACGGCTCGGTCGTGCATGTCTTCGAAGGCAAGCACCCGACGATCATCGGCAAGCGGGTGACGGTCGGCCATGGCGTCATGCTGCACGGATGCGTGCTGGAAGACGATTGCATGATCGGGATCGGCTCCAAGATTCTGGACGGCGCGTATGTCGAAAGCGGTGCGGTTGTGGCCGCCGGCGCGGTGATCTCACCGGGCAAACGGGTTAAGTCCGGAGAAATGTGGGCCGGCGTCCCGGCTAAGCCGGTCCGGGATGTCAAAGAGGCGGAAAAGGGCTTCATCGAGATGAACTGGAAGCACTATCACCAGAATCTGGCGCAGGCTTATTTGAAAGAAGGGTGCTGAAACCGCGCGAGCCTTGCCGCTTGAGGCGTATCGCAGACGGTTGACACAGGACGCCGCGAGCGCGTAAGAAGATTTTGCACGGCCGGAATCGATTCTGCGCGTGTGCGGTAGCTTTTACAAACCAGCTTCCAAACTCTCTCCGCTCCTAAAATCCATGCAAACCGCGTCTTCGTTCAATCTGGAGGGCAAGCGCGCCGTCGTTACGGGCGCGGCCGGCAAGATCGGATCCAGCATCGCCGAAGCCTGCGCCGGAGCGGGCGCTGCGGTCGTTGGCGTCGATGTGCGCGCCCCCGAAACGGCCCATCCCTTCCAGCAGGTGGAACGGGATATGTCGGACCCCTTGACCGCGGCCGATGCCGTGCAGGACTTGTTTGCAGAACACGGGCCGATCGATATTTGGGTGAATGCGGCCTATCCCCGGACCGAGAATTGGGGTCGGAAAGCGGTGGGGGATACGCCCGCCGAGTGGCAGGCGAACGTGTCGATGCAACTGACCGCCTCGTGCGTCATAGCGGCGGCGGTGGCGGACGCCATGGCCGGCGTGGGCGGCGGCGGCGCAATTCTCAATGTATCGTCGGTCTATGGGCTGGTCGCCCCCGACTTCAGCCTGTACGACGGCGTCGATATGGAAACACCCGGCGCCTATGCGGCCATTAAGGGCGGCCTCGGCGCGCATACCCGCTATCTTGCCGGCCGATACGGAAAGCACCAGATCCGCGTCAACGCGCTCGCACCAGGCGGTGTTTACGCCAACCAGCCCGACGCATTCGTTTCGGCTTACGCGGCCAGAACCTCTCTGGGGCGCATGGCCTCCGAAGCGGATATCGCCGGACCTGCGCTGTTCCTGGTCGCACCGGCGTCGGCCTACATTACCGGGGTGGTTTTGCCCGTCGACGGCGGATTGACCGTCTATTGACCGACACGGCGCGACGACAGGAATTCGAGACGCCCGTTCTGGCAGGCGACCGTGTCCGTCTGATCCCTTTCGCGAAGCGACACCTTGAGGATCCGTCCTATATCGCCTGGCTTCGCGACAGAGACGTTGTCGCCGGCTTGAATCTTCCCCGCTATTGGCTGGGCGACGTCACGGATGAAGAAATCCGCACCTATGGTCTTGGCAAAATCGCAGATCCCTCTACGCCGTTCTTTGCTTTGACCGTGTCGGATCGTGACCGCTACATCGGCACCGTGAAAGCAGGCCCGATAGATTTTTACAGCGGCACCGCCGACGTCGGCATCATGATCGGCGACAAGCCGTCCTGGGGGCAAGGTCTCGCGACCGAGGCCATCTCGATCCTGTCGTACTATCTTTTCACGGAACTGGGTCTTCGCCGATTAACGGCCGGGTCGATGGCGACGAACCCGGGCATGATCCGGGTATTCGAGAAACTGGGTTTCAAACGGGAAGGATTGTTCCGGCAACAGGACCGCCTGGGCGACGCGTATATCGACCATATCCATCTGGGTTGCTTTCCGGATGAGTTTCGTCCCTTCCGCACATGAATTCCACAAACCAGACATGAAGAACAGAACATCACCGCGATGAAGCCTGTATTGGATGACAACCAGATCATTTGCACCTGCGTGGAAGCAACGCGGGCCGACTTTGTCGAAGCGGTCCGTGAGCTGGACGAGCCGGATTTCGAACGCCTTCTGACGCGCACCGGCCTGGGCATGAAATGCACCGCCTGCCGGTTGGATCTGGAACTGCTGTTCACGCAAACCTACCAGGGGCGCAGCGTCAGCGGTAACGGTGACGCCGCAAAGGTGAATTTCCGCGAAGCGGAACGGATCCCCCTTCACCGCCGCATTCTTCGCGCAATCGACCGGGTGGCGCCGAAGGTGAATTTCATGACGGCGCAGTTGGGAATCGTTCTCTCCAGCCCGGATGTTTCCACACGGGTCCTTGTCTCTAACGACCCGCCCTTGTTCGGGGCCGAGGAAAAAATGGACCCGGTAACGGTTCGTGTCGTTGTACGGGACGCATCGGGAAAGAAGATCGCCGATGAAAAAAAGAAGGTTGGTTCCGGCGAATTGCTGAACTTCGATGCTTCGGCGGCGCTGCCGCCCGGTGACGGAAACCGCCCTGCAATCGGAAGCTTTGAATTGTACCGAAGCTGGGCCCGCCCGACGGTTCGCGGGACGACCCGGCCGCAGTTCGTGCTTGTGGGATCCGGCGGCACCGGCGGCGTGCACACGCAAGCAGCCAATGGTCGCGGAACGCAATGGTATTCGGCATTCGCGCGCAGCGGCGAGGAACATACCCTGATTGCGGTTCGGAATTGCGAAAGACGGCCGATCG
Organism: Hwanghaeella sp.; assembly: GCA_028282025.1. GTDB lineage: Bacteria > Pseudomonadota > Alphaproteobacteria > UBA8366 > Aestuariispiraceae > Hwanghaeella. The sequence continues at coordinate 4,145 of JANQIT010000337.1, forward strand.
ATGTCGCGGTCGGGCGGCCCGAAAGCTGCGGATCGGACACTTTCATAGACGACGCCGTGACCATCCCCACACACGGCACACACTTGTTCGAGGTTACGCCGCCACCTGGAAGCGATGCTGATTCCATTTTCCCCCTCCGCCTGAACGCAAGCGGCCTGAACAAGAACTTCATCGTGATATCCAATCCGGGGATGACGAGCTTCTCCGTCGATCACATTTCGGAATCCTGAGTTTTGAAGACCACATTCAACTATCTCATTCCCCAGATTTTTTCGTGGCCCAACGGCTACGATGCACGCATACACGTGCCCGCCGATCTGATTCGCCGCCGACTTCATGGCGGAGCAGGCGGTGTGAAATGGTCGGGCATCGCCTATCGGGACGGCGAGAACGTGCAACAGCAATCGGGTGTCGTGACATATGGCGACGACGCCGAGAACGCGGACATTTCGATCCTGTTCAAGGACACACAAGAGGGCGCGGACCAAAACCAAGGTTCGTCGGCATTCCTTGAATTCACGATTGAAGCCGAAAACGAAGACACCCACTTCAAAGATAAGAACCCACCCGGAATCTACGCGCTATACACCGCGCCCGGCCGCCAGAGCTTCAGAACGGACGGCGCCTACAAGTTCGGTTCTCCGCCGATTATCGACACAATCTCGAACATCGGCACCTATATCGAAGGGTATCCGGCGGTCGTCATTGACCGCGCGCAGAACTCCGGCGAGTCCCTGTTTCTGGTAAATCCGTACACCCGCCCAATTCTGGCCAAGGTCGAATTCAGCGATGGCCGCACAATTCCGCGTCAGAGGATCATGCCCTTCAGTTCCAAAATGATTGAACTGAAGCAAATCCTTGCAGACGAGGAAGATAGCTTTACGGGTCGTTTGCAACTGACGGCAAACAACCGTGTCATCCCGTTTCATGTCCGTCACGCCTTTGACGACCAATCCGCCATCATCGACCACGAGCATCTCGACCCCTTTCGCGGAAACGAGACGCATCTGCCTTTCACCCAATACCTGCGGATCCGGATCGCCAAAGCGATAAAGCTGCGGCGCGGATAGCGAAACCGTCTTACCAGCACGACGCCAACTGAACGAGTACCGAGTATGAAAAACACCTGGAGATTCGGCGAACTGGAGCTCAATTACCTGCGAGAGGTATTGGACTCGGGCTTTGGATCCGGTACATCGGGAAGCATGAACAACCGTTTCGAAACGGCCTTTGCCGAAAAGGTCGGCGCCAAGTACGCTGTTACGTTCAATTCCGGCACGTCCACGCTGCATGCCGCGCTGGATGCGGTCGGCGTCGGTTACGGCGACGAGGTCATTACGGCCCCGCTGACCGTAATCTCGAACCTGGATGTCATTCTGGCCCAGAACGCGGTGCCGGTCTTCGCGGACGTCGATCCGGACACGTTCAACATCGACCCGGAGGATGTCGCCCGCAAAATCACGCCGCGGACCAAGGCTATCATGCCGATCTCACTGTACGGGTTGAGTTGCGACCTGGATCCGCTGATGGCGCTGGGCCAGCAACATGGCATCCCGGTGATCAACGACGCGGCGGAGGCCTTCGGCACACTCTACAAAGGGCGTCGGATCGCGGAGATCGCGGATGTCACATCCTATTCGACCGAGAATTCCAAGCACATCACAACCGGCGACGGCGGCATTGTCGTCACCAACGACGAGGCGACCGCCAACCGGATGAGGAAATTTGGAAGCCTGGGATATGCGGCCCTGAAGGCGACAGACGGCCGCATCCGCTCGAACAAGGACATCTTTCAGGATCCGACCTACAAGCGCCATGACGCCTACGGTCACAACTACCGCATGCCCGAAGTCGCCGCCGCGCTTGGATTGGCGCAGACGGAGCGGATGGAGTGGTTCCTGGACATCCGGGCGCAGATCTCGCAACTGTACCTGGATGCGGCGAAAGAAGCGCCGTATCTCGTCCCGCAATACGTTCCTGAAGGGTATAATAATACCTACTGGACCGTCGTCTTCCGCTATGAGCGCGACGACGTGTCCTGGCAGGACTACCGGCAGAAGGTCGTTGAGTTCGGAGGGGACGGAATCTATGCAGCCTGGGCGTTGCTGTATCATGAAACGATCATGACATCCGGCGCATGGAAAACGCGCTGTCCGCCCCTTTACGCTGATTTGGATTTTCCTGTCGCCGGCACCTGTCCGGTCGCCGAAACCCTGCAACCGAAGCTGATGCAGTTCGTGAATAACTACGGATCGCTGGAAGAGGCCGAACCCAAGGTCGAAGCCCTCCGCCGGACGATTGAGTACTTTGCCTAGCGCCATCTTAAAAAGCACCAACAGGCTGGCGGACCTTTAAGCGCATGTTAAGACGAATATACCGGTTCGCCTTCGCGCACGGTGTGCGGAACAAACAGGTCGCCGTGCTTGTGGCGCTCGGCCTGGGCGGCGTTGCATTCGAAACGCTTGGCCTTGGCCTTCTCCTCCCGATTGGGAACTACCTGATCGCGGGTGGCGACCTTGCCTTGCTTACCGAGAGTTCAAGATTCTGGGCGCTTATGACGGACCTGTCGCAGAGCGTCGGCTTCCCTATAGGGATCACCGCCATCACGGTTGTCTGCGTGGCTTCGATGCTGGTGCGTCAGGGACTGACCTACATTCGGTTGGTGTATCAAGCCAAGGTCGGCCACGGATTGGGCCGGGACATTCGCATGAACCTTATCCAAGCGTTCCTGCGAAGCGAGTTGTCGGTTCAGGAACGCGAGGGTATGGGAAAGTTCGCGAACGTGATCGGTTTGGAAGTGACGCGCGTTGTACCGCTTGTCTCCCTGCCCATCGATCTTCTGATCGCAGCATCGCTTTCGTTGTCGTTTCTGATTATGCTGCTGATCACCACGCCGACGGTAACGGCCGGACTTGCGGTCATGATCCTGCTCATTGGGTTTCTGATCCGCGGCGTCTTCCGGCGGACGGCGGACGTGGCGCGTTGGATGGTCAAGATGAACAACGCCGTTTCCGAGCATTTCGTGGAACGGGTTCGAAGCGCGAGACTCATTCGCCTGTCGCGAGCCGATCAGACGGAAGTCGAGGCGGCCAGAAGCCTGACGCAGAACCAGTACGCGTCCGTGGTATCCAGCATCCGTCTGCTGGCTGTGACCGAATCGGGCCTCGAGCCTATCGTGATCATCGTCGGCGTCCCGCTGCTGATTTTCGGAAGCACCGTTCTCAATCTGGACCTGGCGGTCATCGGCTTTATCCTTGTCGCGCTCGCCCGATTGGTGCCAATGGCCAAACAGGCCCTGCGAGGCTGGCAATCGCTGTTGAAGGCGCACGCGTCGATGGAAGCAATCGAGGGCACGTTCATCCGCTTGGACGACGCAAGTGAAAAGGACCCGGGCGGGCAGGATGTCCGGCGACCGCTGCACACACTGGCGTTCAAGGACGTGCGCTTCAGTTACGACGGCGGGCGGAATGAGGTTGTGCGCGGTGTCAGTTTCGAGATCGAGGCCGGCGGTTTCGTTGCGCTGGTCGGCCCTTCCGGCGCCGGCAAGTCAACCATCGTCGACCTCATCCCGCGGCTCAGGACGGCGATATCCGGAACCGTCGAGTTAGATGGCGTTTCCCTGATCGAATACCGTCTCCGCTCACTCCGCGACTCAATCGCCTATGTCAGCCAGACGCCGATGCTGTTGGAAGGATCAATCGCCGATCAGATAGCGTATGGCCGAGCCTCCGCATCCCGGGAGGAGATCGAACAAGCGGCCCGCATGGCACACGCGCACGAGTTCATTGTCAAAATGGCGGACGGCTACGATTCACAGTTGGGAACACAGGGGGTCGGCCTTTCGGGTGGCCAGAAACAGCGGATCGAACTGGCCCGGGCGATTCTGAGGAAGACCCCGATCCTTATCCTCGATGAACCGACAAGCAATGTGGATGCGGAAAGCGAGTTCTATATCTCAAAGGCGCTGCAGGAGATCCGCGACCGTCGGGACACAATTGTCCTGTTGATAGGCCATGGCTTCGCGAGTGTCTCGATAGCGGACCGCATCCTGGTTGTGCAGGAAGGCCGGATCACCGACCAGGGCACACACGAGGCACTGATGAGCCGCGATGGCTGGTATCGAAATGCGGTCCATCAGCAGCGCGGGGCCCATGACGAGGCCAAGGAGACGGCTATTGTTGCAGGAGCAGCGGGATGAAACAACGGATCGGTGCCCTTGTCCCCGTGCGGCTGACGTCGGAGCGGCTCCCTGGAAAAGCGCTTATGGACCTGTGCGGGCAGCCGGTGATCTTCCATCTTCTCGACCGGATTAAGGCGAGTAAGTTCATTCAAAGTCCCCGCGACATCGTCGTCTGCACGACGGAAGAAGCCTCCGACGACCCGCTCGTCCAAGCCGTGGAGACCTTTGGTTGTTCGACATACCGCGGCGCCACAGACGACATTATCAAACGGTTTGGCGACGCGATCGACGCCTTCGGCTTCGACCATGTGATACAGGCAGATGGAGACGACCCGCTTTCTGCGACCGAGTACATGGACGCCACGATGGAAAAGCTGCTTGGTGACCGGTCGCTCGATATCGTTACGGTCAGCGGCGTGCCGCTTGGCTGCGCCACGAAGAGTTTTTCCGCTCAAGCCATGAAGAAGGTTCTGTCGTCATATCAAAGCGACGTGAATGATACCGGCTTCATCTATTTTTTCACGAAGACAGGCATCTGCAATCACATGGAGATTGCCAGCATCGACCCGGCGCACAGGCACGAGACGGCGCGCCTCACCCTCGACTATCCCGACGACCTGTCCGTCTTCCGCAAGATCGTCGTCGGCATCGAGAAAGAAGAGGGGCTTCCCAGCCTTGCGGAGGTTGTCGCCTTCTTGAAGGAGAACCCGGCAATCGTCGAAGAGAACCGGCACGTTGAGGAGGAATACTGGCAGAGGACCTCCGAAAAAGCACAACTCGCCTATGTCTCGAGCGACGGCCAAAGGAAGGTGATTGTTGTCTAACCAGACCAAATCGCAAGACCGCTATATCTGGGTCTTTCCCATCAGTATGGACCGGTAGCTGTGGGGATCTTTTACTTTTTCCAAGGCGCTTCACAATCGATGGATAGGGAAGTTTTGGCTGACACGATTGTTCCTGTCCAAAGAGTATGTGATTGGGACGACGGAAAATGTCACATTGTCCTGCGTTCACACCGATAGCACCTCATCGAATGCCACAGTATGACGCATAACAGTACACTTTTGACGCCTCGCGGTTCGCCAATGGATATAGCCAACGGTGCACCAATCACATTGTGCTCTTATCTTACGTTTTCCTTCGGATTATGCCTTCAGGAATTAGGGTCAAGGCTTCTAACAAAATGACCTCTATTGGCTTGAAACGTGATAGGCTAAACGACCACTACTATTGCAGTCGGTGCCTAGAGCCTGTTTTTCGTCCCGGTCAAGTCCTTGACAGTAATGGGGTTTGCAAGCCCTGTAACTATGTCGAGAGCCTTACAACCGTCGATTGGGAAGCGCGGCGCACCATCCTCGATAATGCTGTCTTGGATTGTAAGTCAAAATCGAATGGTCCGTACGACTGTCTAATCGGCGTCAGCGGGGGTAAAGATAGTCTACGGCAAGCACTACTAGTCCGCGACGAACTCGGCCTGAGACCGCTCTTGGTCTCGTGTTCCTATCCTCCAGAGCAATCGACCGAGCGAGGCGCCCAAAATCTCTCCAATCTAGTCCAAAAGGGGTTTGACCTACACTTTGTTTCCCCATCGCCGGAAACTTGGAAAAGGATGATGAGGATTGCTTTCCTGAAGTATGGTCAATGGACACGATCGACCGAGATCGCCCTATTTTGCAGTATTTTGAATACTGCAGTGTCGATGCAAATACCGCTCGTTTTTCTAGGCGAGAACCCCGCGTTGGCATTTGGCGCAAAAGCAGGCTCAGACGATTGGCAGGCAAACGGACTTCGCGCCTATGATACGCTATCAACATCTTCGCTTAGCGGCTGGGAGCAAGAAGGCATTTCGCGAGAGAAGCTTATTCTGTATGATTTTCCAACCGAAGAGGAGCTCGAAGCGATCGGATTTCGAGCAATTTATCTTGGATATTTCTTTCGCGATTTCCATGACCTAACGAACACGGAACTTGCCCAAAAGAACGGGCTTGTTCCGCGCATTGGACAAGATGCGGATCCACTCCGTACCGGCAACATAAACCCCTATGAATCCGTAGATGAGGATTTTCTTCACGTAAACCAATACCTTAAATACATCAAACTGGGGTTCGGAAAGGTGGTGCAACAGGTAAGCGTCGCCGTCCGGTACGGCAAAATGTCTCGAGATGAAGCCCTGGAACAAGTTAGACTTTATGACGGCAAGATCTCTGACGACCTTATTCACGATTTCTGCGATTATCTTGGAATTAGCCGGCAAGACTTTGACGAAGTCGTTGACCGAGTTCGAAACGATGACATATGGCAGCGCTCTAACAATGGTACTTGGGAGCATAAGAAGCCGCCTGCTTAAGCTAGGCGGTTTGGTTAAATATCTGTGCGTATCTCAATAGTCGACTATGGAATGGGGAACCTTCACAGTGTGTACAATGCTGTGGAACGAACCGGATCTACTGCGCAAATCACCGCTTCCCCTGAAGATATACGCCGGGCCGATGCCTTGATCCTTCCTGGAGTCGGCGCTTTTAGTGAGGCTATGCGCCGCCTGTCAGCAAGCGGTATCGACAGTGCTTTGAACGAGGCCGTTATCGATAGGAAAGCCCCGTTCCTTGGAATCTGTTTAGGTATGCAGCTTGTTG
>JANQIT010000349.1 GCA_028282025.1 Hwanghaeella sp.
CGGACGACGGCACGCTGTGGCTCGACTATCCATGGTGGGCCTGTCGGCGCTGGGCATGGACCCGTATCTTGCGGCGCGGCTGCTGGCCGCCATTCCCGCCGCGGCCTTCTTCGCCGTCGCGGGCCTTTGGCTCGCCACGCGGATGCCGGGGCCTTTCGCGGTGCCGCTTGCGGTCATAGCGGCCTTCGCCGGACTGGTTCAGACGGCGCGCTATGAATACCCCGACGGCCTGACCGCGCTGACCGTGGGTGCTGCGCTGATCTGTTTCGCCGAGGGGCGGTTGCGCGCGGCCTGCGCCTTCTTTCTGGCGGCCGTTCTGGTCAGGATGGACGCCATCCTCTATTTCGGCGCTTTCCTGGGTTTCTCCGTTTTCCTGGCCGGGCGGGAACGCAGGCTTCGCTTACGGGAAGCCGTGCCCTGGGGGCTGGCCGCATTGGCGATCTGCGGCGCGATCACCAGCGTTATGGAAACGCCCGGTTTCGTGAATGTCTTCTACCATAGTTTCATCGCGCAACAGCTCTATCTGATCGAGGCGGAGGTGACCCTGAGTATCTCCCAATATCTCGACATACTTGTGCGTCAGATCGGGGTGGTCGCCGGGAAGAGCGCGAAGTACCCCGTCCTGATCGGTCTGGCGCTCGCGGCCTATGCGCTCTCCTTTTCGGCGCGCGCGGCGCGGGAGACGCGGGCCGCGGGGGATCTGGCGCTGGTATCCCTGGCGATGGTCAGTTTTCATTTTCTGTTCATTCCGTGGTTCGACACCCGCTATTACGCGGCCCCCTATATGATGGTGGTCGCCGGTTTCGGGATTGTCGCTTTTCACCGTGCAGCGGACTGGCGCGCGGCGCGGAAACTGCACAACGATCTGCGGTGAACCGGATGCGGCCGCGGTATACGGTAACGGCGGCGTTCACGGTTCCTTGAGCGGCTATTCCGTGGGCGGAGAGAGAGGCCATATTTCCGCCAACCTGTTCTCCTTCCACAAATCTCACTCTGCAAGAAAGCCTCCGCAAATGACTGCGTCGCCTGAGCGGGCGTTGCCCGTGCTTCGGATCGGCATGTTTGTCTTCATGCTGGTCTGGACCCTGAAAAAACTGATCGAACCCGAAGCCTATCAAGGCATCTTCTTGAGTTTCTACGGCCTGGATCTGGGAGCCGCCCCGATATACGCCATCGGCGCGGTGCAGTTGCTGGTGCTGCTTGCCTTTGTGTCCGGCGCGTTCAAGACGGTGAGCTACGGCCTTGTATTGATTATGAATGTCATCTCGCTGCTTGTTTCGTATCAGCAGATCCTGGACCCCTATAACGGACCGAACCAACTGTTCGCCGCCTCCATTCCGGTCGCGGCCGCATCCCTGGTGCTGTTCCTGCTGCGTGACCGCGATACCTGGCTGACAGTGGGGATGCGGAGCCCGGCCGGCTGACCGCGACCCTGCACGACGGTGTTTCCCGCGCCAGTCCGATGGTCTATCAACCGACATATCGGACTTGGCGAGGGACCAGGAGCAGGCAATGGCGGCGAAGGGGGCTGGCGGGCGCATCAATCCCGCCTGGCAACGGCACAACAGAAGCCTGCGGATCGTAAACCGGAACGTTTTCCGTTGGTCCCGCACCCTGTGGCCCAAGCTACTGAAGCAGCGGAACACGGTCTTCGTGGCGGCGATGCCAAAGTCCGGCTCCACGGTGCTGATGAACGCCCTGACGCGCGCCAGCGGGTATTTTCCCCACCGTCTGTGCGATCACCATCTGCAAGAGCAGAACATTCTCGAATCCCAACTGATCGACAGCCTCAGCTTCCGCTCGATCGCCGTGTCGCACACGCGGGCGAGCAAGGTGAATGTCGAATTGCTGCGTAAATACGGCATTCGCTGCGTGGTGCTGACCCGGGACATTTTCGACGTCGCCGTCTCGATGCGCGATCATATCAAGCGCGAATCCATTTGGAATTCCACCTTCAATGCGCATCCGGCGCTTCTCGACGCGCCGCCCGAAGCGCAATTGGACGCGGTGATCGACCTCGCCGCGCCCTGGAACCTGGCCTTTGTCTCAGAGTGGCAAAGGGCGGACATTCCCAAGCATTTCGTCCGTTACGAGGAACTGGTTGAGGACCCGCCCGGCGTCATCGCCGGCATTCTGGACTTCTGCGGTGTGGATGAACCGGCCCAGACGCCGGAAGCCGCTTGGCGCGCGGCCGTGGAAAGCGGCGATACAAGGATGAATGTTGGCAAGGCGGGGCGGGGCGGGGATACCTTTACGCCCGAACAGACAGAGCGGCTTAAGGCCTTGCGGCGGCACTTTCCGGAAACCGACTTCTCCCCAATCGGACTCTAAGTCAGCCCGATGCGGTAAGGGCGGGGCGTGACAGCTGCGACCCGCTAGGCGGGACGCCGGATCTCTTCCAGGAAGGTCTCTCCGAATTCGTCGAGTTTCGCCTTGCCGACCCCGAAGACGCGGGAAAATTCCGCCAGGGATTGCGGGCGGGAATGCGCCATGTCGATCAGGCTTTTATCGGAAAAGACCACATAGGCGGGCGCCTTGCGTTCCTGCGCGATTTCCAGCCGCAGCCGTTTCAGGCGGGCGAGAAGCTCCCGCCCATCTTCGTCCAGGATGCCGGCGAGGGTTTCGGCCCCGGCCTTGCGGCTTTGCTTCGAGGGCCTGGTTGCCGTCGGCAGACTGTCCGGCCGATACCGGAATTCTGTCAGCTCCGCCGGTCCGCCGCTTTCCGGCTGCGCGATCCGAAGGCCGCCATAGCCGGCCACATCGATTTCCAAAATATGGAATGCAACCATCTGACGGATCAGGCTCTGCCAGGCTTTGGCGGAGTGATCCGCCCCCTGTCCGAAACAGGGCAGGGTGTTGTGGCCGAACTGGGCGATTTTGTCGTTTTCCTGACCGCGCAGTATGCCGATGATGTGCGCGGCGCCGAACCGGTTGCCGGTCGCCCGAACCGCTTCCGTCACCAGACCGGCCTCTCGGCTGCCGTCGCGCGTCTCTACAGGGTTGCGGCACAGGTCGCAGTTGCCGCACGGTTCACTGTCCTCTCCGAAGTAGCGCAGCAAAACGCGGCGGCGGCATTCGGGCGCTTCGCAGAAGGCGAGCAGGGAGTCCATGCGTTTATGTTCGCGGCGCTTGCGCTCCGGCGCGCAGTCCTCCTGTTCGATGAAGGTGCGGCGCAGGCGGATATCCTCCAGCCCATAGAGCATCAGGGCTTCCGCCGGCTCTCCGTCGCGGCCGGCGCGGCCGATTTCCTGATAATAGGCTTCGAAACTGGCGGGTAGGTCCGTATGCAGGACATAGCGGATATCCGGCTTGTCGATCCCCATGCCAAAGGCGACGGTCGCGGCCATCACCACGCCGTCCTCCGTCATGAAACGGTTTTGAAGCGCCGCTTTTTCCGACGCTTCCATGCCGGCGTGAAAGGCAAGCGCGGGATGCCCTTCCTCGCGCAGGAAGGCGGCGACCTCTTCCGTCTTACGGCGCGACAGGCAATAGACGATGCCTGTTTGTCCGCGGCGGGCGTCGATGAAGTCGAGCACCTGTTTCTTCCAGGCTGCCTTCGGCGTCACCGCCATTGACAGGTTCGGCCTGTCGAAGCCCGTCATTACCTGGGTGACGTCCCCGGCAAACAGTTTCTCGCAGATGTCCTGACTGGTCGACGGATCGGCGGTCGCGGTCAGCGCCACCACCGGAACGCCGGAGAAACGCTGCTTCAGATCGCACAGCATATCGTATTCCGGGCGGAAGGCCGGGCCCCATTGCGATATGCAATGCGCCTCGTCGATTGCGAACAAGGAAATCGGCAGGCGGTCCAGCGCCGCCAGCATCCGGTCGGTCATCAGCCGTTCGGGCGACATGTAGAGCAGGCGGACGTCGCCCCGCTGAACCGCGCGCCAAACCTCTACATTCTCATGCCGGGGTCGGTCCGAATTGATGGTGTCCGCAGCCACCCCGTTCAGCTTCAGCGCGTCCACCTGATTGCGCATCAGGGCGACCAGCGGGGAGACCACGACGGTCAAACCGCCCAGCACCAGCGCGGGGAGTTGAAAACACAGGGATTTGCCGGCACCGGTCGGCATCACGGCCAGAACGTTTTCCCCCGACAGGACTGCCTGAATGGCGCGCTCCTGACCGGGCCGGAGCGACGAGAAACCGAAAGTTTCGTGCAGCACTGTCTCGACCGGACGCCGGATCGGGGAGGAAGCGATATACATGAACTCCGGTGTCGGCGATTCAGTCATCGCGGGCAAAGCCTATTTCCAGTCCAGCTCGTGTTCCTGCATCACCTTTCGGACCGGCGCGCGGTCGCGGATCAGGCGGTAGTGCCGGCCAATTGCGGGCCGATCCCAGGCTTTCGGCGACAGACGCCGCCCGTAGCCGGTCAACAGGAAGAGCAGCAGGTCGGCGGCGCAGAACTCAGATCCCAGAATGTAAGGGCCGTCGCCCAGAAGGCCGTCGATGATGTCGAACTGGTTCGTCAGTTTCGCATCCGCCGACACCACCACTTCAGCCTGGCTTTCCTTATCGTCCACCCAGCGGTGCGGGTAGGTGCGCAGCATGAAGGTCTGTTGAACGTCGGTGCTGAGCAGGGAAAGCCATTGATTGTAGAGATCGCGCGCCGGTGTCGCTGTGGGTGGAATGAACCCCGCGTCCGGGAATTTCTCTGCGATATGGGTCAGGACCGGCCCCGTCTCAAAGATCGCACGGCCGTCGTCCAAAAGGACGGGGATACGCCCGAACGGATTCAGGTCGCGGAACCAGTCCCGGTCCAAGTCGCCCTGGTCGCGGTCCACGCGGTGGGTTTCGTAGGGTGCGCCGACTTCCTCCAGCAGGATATGGGCCGTCAGCCCGGCGGAACCCGGGAAATAGAACAATTCGAGCATGAATAGCCTGCCGCGCGGCGAGAGTTTTAACTGCTAACGGCAGTCTGTCCGCTGGGCCGGAATATGGCCAGCCTTCCTTTCCGGGCGCTTGAAGATTTCGATGTATGAACTATAATGCATATCGTGCGGGCGTTTGGGGTATCGTGCGCATGCATTATTTTTCATATCACTAAGGACGTTTTGCGTCGCGGCGTTGCTCGCATTGCGCCGGGAAAGACAAAAGGGTGGAGACAAACGTGCTGCAAGAACCGAGCGTTCAGTCGGAAAAAACCTATGAGAATATCGTTACCTACGACCGCGATCCGTCGACCTACCGGCATTGGGATTTGTCGGTTGAGGGCGACGTCGCGACCTTGACGCTGACGGTTGACGAGGAGGGGGGGCTGCGCCCCGGCTATCTGCTGAAGCTGAATTCCTACGACCTTGGGGTCGATATGGAGCTGCACGATGCGGTGCAGCGCATCCGGTTCGAACATCCGACGGTCAAGGTGGTTGTGATCACCAGCGGGTTGGACCGCATGTTCTGCGCCGGCGCGAATATCTACATGCTGGGCACCTCCAGTCATGGTTGGAAGGTCAATTTCTGTAAATTCACCAACGAGACCCGCAATGGGTTGGAAGATTCCAGCGAGAATTCGGGATTGAAATTCCTTGCGGCCTGTAACGGCACGACGGCGGGCGGCGGCTATGAAGTGGCGTTGGCGTGCGACGAAATCCTGTTGGTCGATGACCGTTCCAGCGCGGTCAGTCTGCCGGAGGTGCCCCTGCTGGGCGTGTTGCCGGGGACCGGCGGGCTGACCCGCGTGACGGACAAGCGCAAGGTTCGGCGGGATCTTGCGGATGTCTTCTGTACGTCCGAAGAGGGCGTGCGGGGTAAGAAGGCGCAGGATTGGGGCCTTGTCGACCATCTGGCGACCAGCCGGAACTGGCAGGACAAGATCGCCGAGCGCATTGAGTCCCTGCGTGCGGACAGTGTGCGCCCGGACGACGCCCAAGGCGTTGCCCTGCCGCCGGTTGACCGCACCATCGACGACGCGGGGTATCACTATCCCCACGTCGATGTCGTTCTGGATGCAAGCCGCCGCGTGGCGACGATCACGGTGTCCGCGCCCAAGGAAGCCGTTGCGAACACGCCGGACGAAATCCTGGCCGCCGGCGCCGGCTGGTGGCCGCTCGCCATGGCGCGGGAACTGGATGACGCCATTCTGATGCTGCGGACGAATAACGAGGAAATCGGCGTCTGGCTGTTGAAGACACGCGGCGAGGCCGCCCGCGTTCTGGAAGCGGACGCGGCCTTGGAGCAGAACGCGGACAACTGGTTGGTTCGGGAAACCACCGGGATGCTGCGGCGGACCCTGTCGCGGCTGGACGTTTCCTCGCGCTCGCTCTTCGCGGTGATCGACGAGGGGTCCTGTTTCGCCGGCACTCTGCTGGAATTCGCGCTCGCCGCCGACCGCAGCTATATGCTGGATCTTGTGGACGACCCGGAGACGTCGCCGCGCATTACCCTGTCATCCATGAATTTCGGTCCCTATCGCGAGGCGAACGGCCTGACGCGCCTGGAAACCCGCTTTCAGGACAGGGCGGAGACCATTGACGGCCTTCGCGGCATGACCGGCGAGGCGCTCGACGCCCAGGCCGCCGACGAACAGGGATTGGTGACGTTCATTCCCGACGATCTCGACTGGGACGATGAATTACGGCTTGCCGTGGAAGAACGCGCCAGCCTGTCGCCCGACGCACTGACCGGCATGGAGGCGAACCTGCGGTTCGGCGGGCGCGAGACCATGCTGACGAAAGTCTTCGGGCGTTTGTCCGCCTGGCAGAACTGGATCTTTATCCGCCCCAACGCCGTCGGCGAAACGGGGGCGTTGAAACTGTTTGGCACGGGGACGAAGGCCGACTTCGACCGCCGCCGCGTCTGAACCGGAAGCTTAAGGGAGTGAAGTGTAAATGAGCATCAATTATCAGGAAAAGATCCCGAACAACGTCGATCTTGCCCACGACCGCCGGCTTCAGCGCGCCCTGGAACATTGGCAGCCGCATTTCATCGACTGGTGGAAGGATCTGGGCCCGGAAGGTTTCATGGAGTCCGACGTCTATCTGCGCACCGCCGTCAGCGTGGACGCCAAGGGTTGGGCCAGCTTCGGGCATGTGAAGATGCCGGACTACCGCTGGGGTATCTTTCTGGCCGACCGGGACCAGGACCGGAAGGTCGGCTTCGGCGATCATTTCGGTCAGGACGTCTGGCAGGAAGTGCCCGGTGAATTCCGTGCACCGTTGCGGAACCTGATCGTCACCCAGGGCGATACCGAGCCTGCCTCTGTCGAACAGCAACGCCTGCTGGGCCTGACCTGTCCGTCGCTTTATGATCTGCGCAATCTGTTCCAGGTGAATGTCGAGGAAGGCCGCCACCTTTGGGCCATGGTCTATCTGCTGCACGCCTATTTCGGCCGCGACGGGCGCGAAGAGGCGGAAGAACTGTTGCACCGCCATTCTGGCGACCCGGACAATCCGCGCATCCTGGGCACTTTCAACGAGCCCATCGACGATTGGCTCAGCTTCTTCATGTTCACCTATTTCACGGACCGGGACGGTAAGTTCCAGCTTAAGAGCCTGGCGGAAAGCTCCTTCGATCCGCTGGCGCGGACCTGTCAGTTCATGCTGACCGAGGAAGCCCACCACATGTTCGTCGGTGAGACCGGGATCGGCCGCATCGTGAAGCGCGCGCTGGAAGTGATGAAGGAGTTGAAGACGGAGGATCCGGAAGCCCTGCACAAGGCGGGCGTCATCGATCTGCCGCTGCTGCAGCGTTACATCAATTTCTGGTTCTCCAGTTGCCTGGACCTGTTCGGATCGGAAAGCTCTTCCAACGCGGCCTCTTACTTCGCAAACGGCCTGAAGGGCCGCGCCGACGAAACGAAGTACGAGGATCACATCTGCAAGGAAACGCTTTACGATCTGCAGGTGCCGGACGGAGAGGGCGGCATTCGGATCGACCAGATCCCGACCCGCAACGCCATGAACGACATCGTTCGCCATGCCTATATCGACGATTGCCGGATCGGCCTGACGCGGTGGAACCGCCTGATCAAGAAGGCTGGGTTCGATATCGAACTG
>JANQIT010000354.1 GCA_028282025.1 Hwanghaeella sp.
AAGCGCCCCGCGAAGGCGATGCGACGTTGCGCTATGGCACGGAGTTCAAGTCCCCGCCCAGCGGCAAGACCGGCGGCGACCATCTGGAGTTCATCGGCAACCGAACGGAAGTCGCCGAGACGGTGCCCGGGGTGCCGTCCGGCCACGGCAACCAGACGAAGGAGGACGTCTAGAATGACCAGCCTCCCGGAGAAACCGACGAAAACGAAGCTGGGCCTGGTCATCGACCTGGACATCTGCGTCGGCTGTCACGCCTGCGCGGTCAACTGCAAGGAATGGAACACATCGGGCCATATGGCGCCGCTGACGGACCTGAACCCCTATGGCGACAAGCCGACCGGCGTCTGGTTCAACCGCATCCATACGTTCGAGGTCGAAAACGAAGAGACCGGCGAAAGCCGCGCGGTTCATTTCCCCAAGTCCTGCCTGCATTGCGAGGACGCGCCCTGCGTCACCGTATGCCCCACCGGGGCCAGCTATAAGCGGGAAGAGGACGGCATCGTCCTGGTCAATGCGGATACCTGCATCGGCTGCAAACTGTGCTCCTGGGCCTGCCCCTATGGCGCGCGGGAATATGACGAGACCGAAGGCGTGATGAAGAAATGCACGCTGTGCGTCGACAAGATTTATAACGAGACCTTGCCGCCCGAAAGCCGCGTGCCGGCCTGTGTATCCACCTGCCCGGCGGGTGCCCGGTCGTTCGGGGATCTCGGCGATCCGGAAAGCGAAGTTTCCAAACTGGTCGCCGCCCGCGACGGCTATGCGCTGATGCCGGAGCAGGGATGCAAGCCGGTGAACCGCTACCTGCCGCCGCGCCCGAAGAAGGTCGAGGCGGAAGCGGTCGGTGCGCCGCGCATGCTGGAATTCGACGGCGGCGGCGAGGGCGAAGGCGCGGGTCTGCTGGCCCGTCTGGTCGATAAGGTGTTGAGCCGATGAAGCGCCTGTCTTTCACGGTCCGGCTGTAGGGGGGACGCGGCATGCATCCGGCGAAATCCGTTATCTTTTTCACCACGGCCTCCGGGGCGGGCTATGGCCTGCTGATCTGGCTGGTCCTGTTCAGCGTGGCCGGACTGGTTCCGGCGGAAGCTTCTTTCGGTCTGGCCGCTTTCGGAACGGCCTTGGGGTTGATTACCGTCGGCCTGTTATCCTCGACCTTCCATTTGGGTCACCCGGAGCGCGCCTGGCGCGCGATGAGCCAGTGGCGGTCTTCCTGGCTGTCGCGGGAAGGGCTCGCCGCCGTCCTGACCTATATTCCGGCGGGCGGCTTCGCCGTCGCCTGGACCGTCATGGGGACGAACCAGGGCGCAGCGGCCGGCATCGGGATCGCCGCGGCGGTCCTGTGCCTGATCACCGTCTATTGCACGGCGATGATCTACGGCTCGCTGAAAACCATCCACGCCTGGCACAACCCCTGGGCCGTCGGCGGCTATATCGTCTATGCGCTGATGACGGGTGCGGTGCTGATGAGCGCCGTCGCCCATCTGTGGGGCTATGAGGCGGGCCGCCATGCGGCGGGCGTCGCCGTGGTCCTGCTGGTCTTCGGCCTGATCGTGAAGCGCCAGCACTGGCGGACGGTGACGGAAGGCAGATCGAAAAGCACGGCGGGCACCGCGACCGGGCTGGGCGCGGCGGAAACCATCAGCCTGCTGGAAGGGCCGCATAGCGAGGCCAACTATCTGATGCAGGAAATGGGCTATAAGATCGCCCGCAAGCACGCGGACAAGCTGCGCACTTATACCTATGGGCTGGCCTTCATTCTGCCGATCCTGCTGTCGGGTCTGGCGATTGCGCTGGGCGGGCAGGCGGCGATTGCAAGCACGATGCTGGCCGTTCTTTCCAGCGGCATAGGGATCGCGCTCGAACGCTGGCTGTTCTTCGCCGAAGCTAAGCATGTGGTCACGCTCTATTACGGCGAGGCTTACGCCTGACCGGCCTTCCGCCCGGCTGAACGCCCATACCGGAATCTGGAAATTTCGCTGTTGCGGTCCCGCCCCTGGGGCCGCACTCTGCGTTTCGAACCGTACTTTGTTGGGGAGCAGACCATGCCCGGAAACCTGACCATGGACGCCTTGCGCGCCGCCGTCACCGCCGGCGAAATCGATACCGTTCTGGCCTGTCAGGTCGATATGCAGGGGCGGCTGATGGGGAAGCGCATTCAGGCGGAATTCTTCGTCGACAGCGCCTATGAGGAAACCCATAGCTGCAACTATCTGCAGGCGACCGACATGGAGATGGATACGGTCGACGGGTACAAATCCACCAGTTGGGCGACGGGTTATGGCGACTATACCATGAAGCCGGATCTTTCGACCCTGCGCCTTGCGCCCTGGCTGGAGGGGACGGCGCTGGTCCTGTGCGACGTGCTGGACCACCACACCCACAAGGACGTGCCGCATTCGCCGCGCGCCGTCCTGAAAAAGCAGGTGGCGCGGCTGGCGGAAAAGGGGCTGAAACCCTTCATGGCCTCCGAACTGGAATTCTTCCTGTTCAAGGAGAGTTTCGAGGAAGCGGTCGAGGGCGGGTACCGCACACTCTCGCCGATCAGCGCCTATAACGAGGATTACCACATCTTCCAGACCACCAAGGAAGAGAGCGTGATGCGGGCCATCCGAAGGGGGCTGCAGGGGGCGGGCATTCCGGTGGAGAACACCAAGGGAGAGGCCGACGCCGGGCAGGAGGAAGTCAACGTCCGCTATTCCGACGCGCTGGACATGGCCGACAACCACTCGATCATCAAGAATGCGTGCAAGGAAATCGCCTGGGCCAAGGGGCGGGCGCTGACCTTCCTGGCGAAATGGTCAACCCAGGCCGCCGGATCATCCTGTCATATCCACCAGTCGCTTTGGACCGAGGCGGGAGACCCCGCCTTCCGCGACCCGGACGGTACTTACGGCATGTCGGATACCATGCGCCACTATCTGGCGGGCCTGTTGACTCATGCGGACGAGATCACCTGGTTCCTGGCCCCCTATATCAACAGTTACAAGCGCTTCAAGGCGGGCACTTTCGCGCCGACCAAGGCGATCTGGTCGCTGGACAACCGCACGGCGGGCTACCGCGTGGTGGGCGACGGCACCAAGGCCGTGCGCGTGGAATGCCGCGTCGGCGGGTCGGACCTGAACCCCTATCTGGCCTATGCGGCCCTGCTGGCGGCGGGGCAGGCGGGGATCGAGCAGAAGCTGGAGCTGGAGCCCGAATTCACCGGCGACGCCTATATGGCCGACAAGGCCCGGCACGTGCCCGGCACCCTGCGGGCGGCGACCGAGGCGCTGGACAATTCCGCCATGCTGCGCGCCGCGATGGGGGACGAGGTGATCGACCATTATGTCCGCGCCGCCGCCTGGGAGCAGGAGGCGCACGACTATCACGTCACCGATTGGGAAGTGAACCGCGGGTTCGAGCGGGCGTAAGGTGACCTTCCAAGGCTGAACCGAGATTCGACCGACGTAACGCTGAAGAGAGCAGAGTTATCGTTCTAGGCCAAGCACCAGTTCTCGAGGTCCCGCAGCCTTGCCAGCGAATTGCCATTATAGGTAGTTGTGTCTTCTGGATGTACTTTAGTTTTGAGGTATCCCAATGTGCGTGCAAACCAAAACTCTGTGCCAATGGGTTCTGGCGGTACTTGTGACCCTTGTTTTGGGGGCATGCCAAACTGCTTCTTGGCATCAGGGTGTTAGCCCAACCTATGCGAACCAACCCCGAGAACGTATCATGTTCGTAAAGTCAGGGTTTGATGCTGAGATCTATCGCCAGGACAGGGTGGCTTGTGACGATCAGCCAAAAGAGATCAAAGCAAACCCCGGGATACACTATTTGAACCAAAACTCAGGCTACACGCCTTCTGTCGGAGGTGGTTTTTTGGGTGCGTTCTTAACCGGAATTGCTGTTGGTGCCGCAGGTTCGCCGACCAGCTATTACTCTGCCTACGACGAGCCGGATTGGCTTTTGGAGCAAGAGGCTCTGTCCTTGTGTATGCAAAGTGACAAAGGCTATGTGGCCGTAGGCGAACCGGCGACCCTCAGGTCACTGATTCAGAATGCAAAGGGCGATTATCTGGCGCAAGGTCGCGCAATCGAAGCGTATGTCGAGAGCCCCGCCTTTGGCGAGTTTGAAGAATGGCGTACGACGGTGGCTCAAGACCGGCTTGTGTTGTACAGGGCGCATGTAGAGAAGTACCCGGACGGCATGTTCACAAGGCTTGCGCAACGCTACGTGGGATTTCTAGAGAAACATGCGCAAAAAATCGCACCCAGAGTAAAATCCCTGACAAGTGAGACAGCGGCGCTGACCATGTTCGGTCTTGGAGAAAGGGGATGGGCCGTAAAGCCTGGAACGGCTGGTGTCATGGAGACCGACTGCGGCGTTCGCCATAGCGCCTCGCTGCGCATGGTTGTCCTGGATGGGATCGCGCAGGGACGAATGACGTCGGATGTGTTTCCTGCCGTGTCCTTCATCGGCGATGTTGACCGGGACGGCCGGTACACGCTCACGGGAGATTGGCCCGAGGACGATCCGATCGTTATCGACGGGCGGCTGGACGAAGAGAACTCCCTGCAAGCCCGATTCGGAAGTGTGAACGATCCACGCTGCGGCAACCAGACCAGTGTTTGGGACGCGGATGTGGGGACGATGCCGCTCGGTCAGTGGCTTGGCGAACCCCTGATAATCGGCGCCGGGCAAGGCTGAAGGCCGAGGCCCGGATCATGAAAAGAGTGACCCGCATTTTTTGAGAGGGATGTAGCAGCATGAGTATCAGCACCAACTGGTCTTTCCCAACCGCCATTCGGTTCGGCGCAGGGCGGATTTCGGAATTGGCGGAGGCCTGCACCGCGAGCGGCATGAAAAGCCCCCTGCTGGTGACAGACCGGGGGCTGGCGGACCTGCCGATTACCGCGCAGGCGCTGGATGTGCTGGACGGCACGGGCTTGGGCCGGGCGCTGTTCTCCGGGGTGGATGCCAACCCAACAGACAAAAATCTGGAAGAGGGCATCGCAGCCCTGAAGGCGGGCGGTCATGACGGGGTGGTGGCCTTCGGCGGCGGATCCGCGCTGGACGTGGGCAAGCTGATCGCCTTTCAGGCGGGCCAGACCCGCCCGGTCTGGGATTTTGAGGATATCGGCGACTGGTGGAGCCGCGCGGACGCGGACGCCATCCTGCCCATCGTGGCGGTGCCGACCACGGCGGGGACGGGGTCGGAAGTGGGGCGCGCCGGCGTCATCACCAATTCCGCCGAGCAAGTAAAGAAAGTCATCTTTCATCCCAAGGTCCTGCCCTCGGTGGTGATCTGCGACCCGGCGCTGACCGTCGGCCTGCCGCCGCATGTCACGGCGGGCACCGGCATGGACGCCTTCGCCCACTGTCTGGAAGCCTATTGCGCGCCCAGCTATCACCCGATGTCCGAAGGGATCGCGGTGGAAGGCATGCGCCTGGTGAAGGAATATCTGCCCCGGGCCTATGCGGATGGCGCGGATGTGGAAGCGCGCGGCCACATGATGTCCGCCGCCGCCATGGGCGCGACGGCGTTCCAGAAGGGCCTGGGCGGCATCCACGCCCTCAGCCACCCCGCCGGCGTCCTCTACCACACCCACCACGGCCTGACGAACGCCGTCTTCATGCCCTATGTCCTCAACTTCAACCGCCCCGCCATCGAAGATAAGATTGACCGGCTGGCCGCCTGGCTCAACATCGACGGCGGATTTCCCGGGTTTATGGATTATGTCCTGACCCTGCGCGCTAACCTGGGTATCCCCCACACCACAAAAGAAATCGGCATCGACGACACCCAAGTCACCCGCATGGCCGAAATGGCCGTCGTCGACCCGACGGCGGGCGGCAACCCGGTCGAACTGACCGTACTGGTGTGCGAGGAGCTTTATAGGAAGGCGTTTGGGGGCGTGATTTAGGCGCGGGCAGCGGAGCGTCGTTGCGCGGTATCTACGGTTCCGGCTCATTTTTTGAGTCAAATGCGATGTGAATAGCCGGTCCCTTGAGACTTGCATCTACCCTCTTTCCTTCCGGCCCGCCTTTATCGATTTGGATAAGCAAAAAGTACGCAACAACTGTTATATGTTTTGTAGGCTATGAAAATTTGCCGATGGCAAATCCCAGATCTTGCTTACTCCTCGAAACTGAAGTCAATGAGTTCGCATATATGTAGATTTCCGTGACTGCCGCATTGGATGTATCGTTCCGCGGATCTCACCCACTTGGGTCAACACGGCGACCGCAGGTATCAGCTTCATGCCGATCTATAAGCTTCAATCCTGCCGTTTTCTCTTTAGCGTTTGTATCTCGAATATTTCCTTGGAAACCAGCATGTTTGATGGCTGCACCACCATCATGACGTCACTTTGTTTCTTACCAGCTTGTAAGTTGTCCAGCAGGCTGTTTGCGTCGCGGGTCGGCTTTAAAAACCAGCAAAAATAGAATATTGTTTGTGCGGTTGGCAAACAGCGTTGGGATACGAGTATGGAAGCGCGCACCCAGACAATTGAACAGTGGTTCAATTCCATTCAACTCGGGCAGATTGCTCTCCCCCGCTTTCAGCGGCACGAAGCTTGGAGCGCCACGCAAATTGAAGGTGTTCTGGAGAACGTATTACGTAAGCCGTCGCTGCCAATAGGGGCTCTTCTGACACTTGAGATCGGGGATAAAGAGCCGTTCATATCGCGTGCTGTCGCCGGCGCGCCACCCATCTCTGGAAAACCTAGTCTACACCTTTTGGATGGGCAACAACGTATGACGGCGCTTTGGCGCAGTCTCAACGACGACTATGAGGATTTGCAAGCTTTCGTTCGGCTTTTCGGCCAGGCCGGCGATGATGGTGAGGTGGCGGAACCGGCGGCGGAGAGTTCCGAAGACGTTCCTGATGTCGAGATTATTAAGCGTTGGGTGCGGAACGATCAGAGGTATCCAGTTTGGTGTGATGATCCGAAGCAAGTCTTGGAACGAGATCTAATTCCAGTGTCAATTCTCCTACCGGGAAACGCAGGAGAGGAGAGTTGTGATGATTGGCTTGAGAGAGCTGGCGCCGATGCCAAGCAAGAGCGTCGAGTTAATAGATTACGCGGGCGGGTAGCCGCCTACGGTATTCCTTTTCTCTCTCTCCCCGTTGGTACTTCTCAAGAGACGGCTCTTGATGTGTTTATTAATATGAATACATCGGCAACTCCGTTGAAGGATTTCGACATAGTTGTTGCACAAGTTGAGGGGGCTGTCGGCGATTCTCTGCATGATCGAATAGAGGCTCTCCGGGAACGAGTTCCCGCGACGGTACATTTCACAAAAATTGAAGATCTTGCATTGGCGGTGGGTGCGCTACGCCTAGGTTTGCCTCCCTTGAAGCGAACCTACTTATCTCAAGGTTTCGGCAAAGGGCTCGCGGAGGTTTGGACAGAAGTTGTGCGCGGTATCGAGAAGGGGCTCTCATTCCTTCGGGAGGAGTCAATTCTGAGTGAAAAAGTACTACCGACGGAGGTGGCGCTTTACCTTGTTTCAGCGCTTTGGGCGAGCGTTCCTGAACATGGACATGATATCGAAGGCAAGGCGCGAACGATCATTCGGAAAGCTCTTTGGCGTGCGTCATACACTGACCGTTATCTCAAAACAGCCGCTACACGAGGGTTTGCGGATTACGTGCGGTTAAACAAACTTATCAAAGGAGAGGGAAGTGAAGATCCAGATCTGTTTGATAGTGGATTGTATGGTCTTCCTGAGAAGGAGTCCTTGAAGAGCGCGGCTTGGCCTTCACGAAAGGACAGGCTTGCGCGAGCCATTATTGCGACTTCGTTGCGCGGTGGCGGATATGATTTTGCTGACGGCTCTCCAGCTACGCCAGAGAATATCGCCAAACGGGAGTTTCATCATCTTTTTCCCGTCGCTTCACTTGGTTTGGGTCGTGACGACCCGCGTGTCAGTCGCGCACTCAATTGTGCCCTTGTTACGTGGCGTACCAACCGAAAAATTGCAGCGCAAAGGCCAAGGGACTACATCGAGGCACGCGCGAGCGATGCGAAACTTGGAGAAGCAGAAGTTCGTTCTCGACTGGAGAGCCATATGGTGCCTTTCGATGCGTTGATTGAGGGGGACTATGATGAGTTTCTTGATATCCGCTCAGGTTTGATACATGACGCGATGCTCAGACTCTGTGAGGGCGTAAATATCTAGAGTGCTTTTTCTTATTTGCACAAATGTGGGTATGGGGCGCAGGGTATAGGTCTATACTGTTTCTTTGCAGTTGAAAGAGAGCCGCTGACAGCGAAAACGAAGTTCTCAGTTTAAAGGCGTTGCAGTAAGCAACGGAAGAAACCTTGGATGTCCTCAAGAGTAAGGATGCAGGCGGATGATTTCTTTCACGCCTATCGGATACTTGAAGAAAGTAATGATGAGGCGTTTGCCAATGTGGAAACCTTGGCGGGCAAGCCGCTCAAAGGTAAGAGAGCTTTCAGTTCATTGCCCACGATGAGTCCAGGCGTTGTATGCCTCGCGTTCTCAGTTGAGCTCTATTTTAAAGACCTTCATGGCGCGCTTGAGGGTAAAATTCCGCGTGGTCACAACATACTCAAGCTCTATCGGAAGCTGCCCAAAGTAGTCAAACGCGAGATATTTACCCATGATTCAATTTCACAAAACCCCTTCGCGACGAGGGGGCCTATCTTTTATCTAAAGAAGTTCAGCGGAGTTAGGAGCGACTACTACGGATTTCTTTGTCAGATAAAGGCAATCAGCGACGGATTCGAAAAGTGGCGTTATTCCTATGAAAGGACAACGCTGCAGTACGATGTATGGTTTGCCTTGGCGCTCATTGAGGCTGTCAGATCCACCGCGGATGCCACAAGGATGCACAGGATAAGACCATAAATAGGAAGACCATTGTTGCTGTGACAGTCTGCAAATGTAGAAGGTTGGGATACGGCATGTGCACGGGTCAAATTCCGAATTGGTAGATTCCGGTTACAAGCGCTTTCGTAGCCGGTTCACTCCCCCCAAAGCGCCGTCGTCGGGTGGAACTGCGACCAGGCGAACCAGAAGGCCTGATGGCTGCCCAGGTCCGCGCCGTCCTTGTCCACCGCCTTGATGCCGCCGGCGTCCAGTTCCAGGCGCACATTCTCCACCGCGATCTCTTCGCCGCGCTGCAGGGCCGCCATGGCCGTGCTGCGTTGGAAGGCGATGGGCTGGCCGGAGGCGGTGACGATGCCGATGATGTCCTCATGCACCGGCAGGCGCGGATCGACATCGCCGATGGGGAAAATTGGGCCGTTGGCGTCGCGGTTGTTGCGGAAGTCGAAGTCGCGGCCCAGCGCCAGGGACTCGATCAGGACCGTGGTTTCCGGGTGCGCCTTCTTCCAGGTTCCCCAGTCGGTGGTCACCACGGCGGCCTGTTTCAACTGCACGCCCTTTTCCGCCAGGGGACCCGTCACCGCGTGTCCGAGGAACGTGTCGAAGACCGAATAGGTGGTCAGGTCGTACATTACCTTGTTCGACCGGATCAGCAGGCCGGAGGTGCGCAGGATCGGGCGTTCCACCCCGTCCGGCACATCGTCTGTGTAATAAGCCTGCGCCGCGCCGCACAGCGTGCAATAGGGGATGCCCAGGTCGCGGCCGCCCAGCGTGTCGTTCACCATCTCCCGCACTTCCATGATGCGGCGGGGATAGGCGCGGGACTCGCCGTTGATGGTGATGCCAAAGACAATGTCGTCATCGTCCAGCCATGTCGCTTCCTCGGCGCTGGTCACCTTGGGATTGTCGGCGGCGGGAATACAGTTGCACAGCTCGTCCGTCGTGTCATAGGCGCGGTCGTCGATCAGCACCCCGCCCCAGGAGACGTGCCGCCAGTCGATATCGCCTTCGACGAAGATCCGGTCCCACCCCTCCACAATATTGGTAAAGATGGCGCTCTTGACCCGCAGATAGTCGGGCGGCGCGGGAATATCCCAGGCGATCAGGTGGTTGGTGACGATGCCCCAATGATTGAAGCTCTGCCGTTCCAGGCCCAGCAATTCATAGGCCGCATGGGCCAGCACCGCCTGAAGCTCCCCGCCGGACGCGAACCGCATCAGGTCGGCAATGATCCAGGCGATCCTCGGGTCCTTTGCCTCGACAATCTCGGTCAGGGCGAGCGTCTGGTCCCGGCCCCAATTGTTCTCCCGCATGCTGGCGACAAAGGCCGTGTCGATGGCGGCGGTCAGCGCGTCCGAAAGCGGACCGTCCGGCACGGCGGGCGGTTTGCCGAATTCCGCGATTACATAGTCCGGCAGGCCGGCCGCGTCCTCGGCGCGGGGCGCTGCGGTCCAGATCAAGGACAGCGCCAGCAGCGACGCCAGAAGAAAATACCGGGAGGGAACGCTTACAGCCTTAGCCATGGTGGGGCCTTTCGCATGCCTATGTTTGATCGTCGCGCGCGGACGGAGATGACCGCCCACCCGCACGCCGCATGAAATTGCATATCGTCAGATCGCGCTCACCCGCCAATCACGATCGCTTCATGTGTCCGCGCCCGCCCGCCGCACAGGTATCGGCGTTCGGGAGCGGGATGCGCGGCGGTAACGGCAAGGCGGATCGGCCAATCCGCCATCGTGGGCGGAAAAGCACGCATTCCTAAAGGATAATTTAACCGTTAATCGGGCATACTCGATTTCGGAACCATTTCCGTCATCGGCGTGCCGGGCTTCGAATTATCGAGGACCGCTGGCGATATCGGATCTCCCGTATCGGATGGGTTGGCGATAGAAACTGGTATATAATCGTATACTAATTCGATAAGAGATGGTAATCTGACGATGGGGCAGAAAGCGAGTCGATCATGATATACGACCGTCCCGACTTTACGGGCCATGCAGCGACCATTCGGGAAGCCGCCCGGAACGAATGTTCGCGATGCGGGCGCGCCGTGACCGGCCCGGATCACCCGCCCTTTCCCGGTTGCGAGGACACGTGCCCCGTCCTGGAACTGTTGCGGATCGCAGACGATATCGAACAAAGCAGCCGCGCCAGCAAGCGACTGGACGGACCGGACGCGAACAGGCCCTGCATCCGACGCCGCGGAGCGCACTAGCGGGTTTTCGGAGGCGCCCCGCCCGACATCCTGCGGCGTGCGGGCTTGGCCTTGTCTGCTCAGCCGTGAAAACGGTCTCGGTTGATTCGGAATGAAGGCAAACCGCTTTAAAACCCGAACCGGCCTTTGATCTTCAGGACTTCCACCAGGGCTGCGTCGCGCCGTTGGACAAGCGTTTGGCGGTCCTGCCCCTTCAACTCTTCTTCCACGCCCGCGACGAGGGCGTCTTTTACGGCCTCGGTCAGCCGGGGATTGCCGAGGCGCTTCCAGCGTTCTTCCTGGGTCGGGCCCAGATGATCCAGATAGTGGCGGTAACCGCCCGCCCCGCCGCCCAGATGATAGGTGAGGTGCGGGCCATTCAGCGCCCAGCGCAGGCCGGGGCCATGGGTGATCGCCTTGTCCACGTCTTCAACCGATGCGATCCCTTCGGCGACGATGTTCACCGCCTCGCGGTAGAGCGCCGAGGTGAGCCGGTTGGCGAGGTGGCCGACCGCTTCCTGCTTCAGGCGGATCGTCACCCGTTCCAGGCGTCGGTAAAAATCTTCCGCGGTCTGCATCGCCGCCTCTCCGGTCGCCGGGCCGGACGCCAGTTCGACCATGGGAACCAAGTGCGGCGGGTTCATCGGATGGGCGACCAGGATGCGCTCTGGATGAACCGCGTCTTTCTGCAGGGCCGAGGGCAAGAGCGAAGAGGTGCTGGACGCGATCACCACGTCCGGCGCGACCGCCGCTTCGATCTGCGCGATCAGGCCGCGCTTTACGTCGATCCGGTCCGGCCCGTTTTCCTGAACGAAATCGCACCCGGAGAGCGCCGCCGGATCGTCGGTGCAGCGCGGTACGCCTGGGGCGTCCGCCTGTGTCAGGCCCAGTTCCTTCAGCATTGGCCAGGCCTGTTCCAGAAAGGCTGACGCCTCCCCGGCCAGGCCGGGGCGCGGATCGGCAATCGTCACCGTCAGGCCGCGCGCCAGGAACAGGCTGGCCCAGCTTAACCCGATCAACCCCCCGCCCGCCAGGCCGACATGTTCGATGCGCCGCATGGTTCCAACTCCATCCATTGCCTTGTCTTGGTAAAATACCCGGCCCGAAAGGTAACCCATGGCGGAACGGCTGGCACGCGGCAAACGGTCCCTGCGGCGGGACTCTGCGGGTAACGCTGTTCACTTCCGCATCATCCCGGGCGGCTTGGCCTTGCGGCCCGTGGCTCGGCGACTATCTAAGTCACGAACGGAGGGCATGCATCATGGAAGCGGATTTCTGGCACGAACGTTGGGACACCAACCAGATCGCCTTTCACGAAGGGGCGGGGAACGCCCTTCTGACGAAACATTTCGCGGCGCATTTCCCCAAGCCGGGGGCGCGGGTGTTCCTGCCGCTCTGTGGCAAGACGCGGGATTTTGCCTGGCTGATGGCGCAGGGCCGCCGGGTGGTGGGGGCGGAACTGAGCGCCACCGCCATCGACCAACTGTTTGCCGAGATGGATCTGACGCCGGAGGTGACCGAAACCGGGGACGGCCTCTGGTATCGGGGGCCGGGCATCGATGTCTATGTCGGCGATATCTTCCGCCTCACCCGCGCCGCACTGGGCCCGGTCGATGTCGTCTACGACCGCGCCGCCCTTGTCGCCCTGCCGCCCGACATGCGCGCGCGCTATGTTTCGCACCTGATGGAGATTACCGGGACCGCGCCGCAGTTCCTGATCTGCTTCGATTACGATCAGAAGGAAATGCCGGGGCCGCCCTTCTCCGTTCCCGACGTGGAAGTGAAGGCGCACTACGCCGGCTCCTACACCGTATCGCGGATTGACCGGAAGCCGGTCGAGGGGCGTCTGAAAGGGCAGGTCGACGCGACGGAGAATGCGTGGCTGCTGCGTTAGGGGCGGCTATTCTTTCCTGGAAACGCCGAGACGCTTCGGGCCGCTACAGACTCGCTCGTCGCCGAGGCGGCGGCGTTGCGGGGGGAAGTTTGCCCTCGGCCATTTTTTTCGTCTGCAGCACGGCGTTCTTAAGCATCGTCGCCCAATTCGGCTCGCGCATCAGCAGGGATTTGTCCTTTGGAACCCAGTTCATGGTGCAGTCCAGGTCCGTAGCGGCTTCCCCGTCGAACACCATGTTGATGACAAAGCCCGTGTAAACCGGGTCGTCCTTAAGCTTGAAGATCACCGTTTTCGTGGTGTCGTCGGCGGTGATGATCTCATGCACCGTCTTGCGCGCCTTCCCGTCATCCAAAACCATGATGCGTTCGACGGTATGGGGGCCGAATTCCTGTGGGAACTCTACACTGACCACGCCGGGGATGTATTTGTCGGGCCTGCGGATTTTCTCCTTCATCATCGCCCAAACCAGGGCGGCCGGAGCATCGATCGTGGCTCTGTATTGGGTGAATGGCATGGGGTTCCTCGGGCAGGCGCAGAGATCGCGCCATTTTGGCGTTTAGCTCCTCCCTGAATAGGCACGAAAGTCGGTTAGCCCGCGGCATCTGACAATATCATTTTGCAAGGCTTTTCTCATATTGAGATAGGTCAACAGCGCACGGCTCCCCTTTCTCCCAGTGCGGGTTCTATATCTTATTGAAATAAAAAGATATTTCCGAGCGCCGGCGGTGCCCGATTCTTGCTGCTCCCGTCTTCACGATTACTTGAACGTGAATTGGAAGACAGGAGAGGCCAAGCCATGCAGAACCGTCGATCTTTCGCCCTGTCAGTCGCCGTATGGTGTGCGGTGCTGGTAGCCGGGAGCGGTGGCGCAAGGGCCCTTGAACACGATACCAGGATGGCCTTGCGGGATGCTTTGAAACGACATCTGGCGCTTCGCCTGACCGATGGACATTATCACATCAAGGACCCGGTCACCTCGGCCTGGATGTTGTTGCGTCCGAAACGGATCCGGCCGGAGGTCTATGGAGAAGGTTCCGCCTACCTGATCTCCGCCGAATTCATCGGAACGGATGGAAAGACGGTGGTGGTGGATTTCGTCCTGGCCAGGAAGCGCGCCGGGTTCTCCGTGGTGAAGCGCTTCGTCGGGAATCGCGCCGCCTTGCTGAAGGCGCTGCGCGCGGCGTCCTAAGACGGGAAAGGCGTCCCTGTAGCTGCTGGTTGGGACGCCTTTATCTTACTCCGCTTTCAACGCCTGGGGCTTAGATGAGGCGCGTCACCTGCACCCGGCCGGCCTTCACCGCCAGGTCCGCGGCGGCCGAGGCGACCGCCAAATCTTGCAGGCCGACGCCGGTGCCGTCGAAGATCGTGATCTGATCTTCCGATGTGCGGCCCGGTTGGTCGCCGTTGATGACATCGCCGATTGCGGTGATGTCGTCTTCCTGGAGAAGGCCGCCTGCGATTGCATGCTGCGCCTCGCCGATGGTGACGGCCTGGGCGATTTCATCGGTGAAGACCGCGGCGGCGGGGAAAAGGGCCGGGTCGATTTCCTGCTTGCCCTTGGTGTCGGTGCCCATGCAGGCGATGTGCGCGCCGGGCTTGATCCAGTCCTTCAGCAGAAGCGCTTCATGCGCCGATGTAATGGTGATGATGACATCGGCCTCCGCACCCAGCCGGTCGCGCTCCACGGCCTCGAAAGGGAGACCGGCTTCCTTGGCGATCTCGGCCAGCTTCGCCAGGGCCGGCGCATGCAGGTTCCAGCCGACGATCTTCTCAAACTTGCGCTGTTCCAGGGCGGCGCGAAGCTGGAACGTCGATTGATGGCCCGCGCCGACCATGCCGATGACCTTTGCATCCTGCCGCGCAAGATGGGCGATGGAAACGGAACTGGCCGCCGCCGTGCGCACCGCGGTCAGATAGTTGCCGCCCACCAGGGCTTTGACCCGTCCGGTGTCGGGGTCGAACAGAAAGACCGTAGATTGATGATTGGTCAAGCCGCGGGCCGCGTTGTTCGGCCAATAGCCGCCGGACTTGAGGCCCAGCGCCATGCCCGCCTTGTCGAAGCCGGATTTGAAACCGTAGAGAGCGCCCTCATGGCCCAGCGCTTCGCGCACGACCGGGAAGTTCCAGGCGTCCCTTTTCGCCATTGCGGCGAACACGGCCTCCACGGCCTTGAAGGCGTCGTCCCGGCCGATGACATCCTGACAGACCGCTTCGGGTACGATCACGATGTCGCCGTCTTGAAGGTTTGTCTGATCGTTGGCCGGAAGGGTTTCCGCTGTCTGCATTGTCGTTGTTTCCTCCTGAACTCGGGCCTTTGCCTTTGTCTTTGCCGATCTCGGCCCGCCTTCCGCACCGCCGTTCGCCGGATGGCGTGGCGGCGCGGCAAAGCAGGCCGGTAGCAGCGCGATGGTTAAGAGTTAGTACGCCAGGCCGCGGGCGGTGATCGGCCAGATCTTTTCCACCTTGCCGTTGCGCACGCCGACATACCAGTCATGCACATTGCAGGTGGGGTCGCAGTGGCCCGGGACCAGCTTCAGTTTGTCGTTCACCGTCAACGCGCCGTTCGGGTCCATGATGACGCCGTGTTCGTCCGAGCATTTGACATATTCCACATCGTCCCGGCCGAAAATAACCGGCAGGCCGCTGTCGACCGATTGGGCCTTCAGGCCGGCGTCGCAAATCGCCTTGTCGGCCTTCGCATGGCTCATCACCGAGGTCAGGATGAAAAGGGCGTTTTCCCACTCGCCCCGGTCGATCCGGTTGCCGTCCTTGTCCAGGATGCGTCCGTAGTCGGCATCCATAAAGGCGTAGGAGCCGCATTGCAGTTCGTTATAGACGCCGGAATTCCCCTCGAAATAATAGCTGCCGGTGCCGCCGCCGCCGACGATGTCGCATTCCAGCTCCTCAGCCTTCAGGCCCTCGACGGCTTCCGTCACCATGGCGACGGCGATGTCGATCTTCGCCTTGCGGTCTTCATACAGGTCCAGATGCTGCATGGCGCCCTGATAGGCCTGGATGCCGCCGAACTTCAGTCCCGGCGCAGCGTCGATGGCTTTGGCGATGGCGACGACGTCCGCCGTGGCGGTCACACCGCAACGGCCGGCGCCGCAGTCGATCTCTACCAGGCATTCGATCTCCGTACCGTGTTTCTGTGCGGCGGCGGAGAGGTCGGCGACGTTTTCGATATCGTCGACGCAGCACAGCGTGCGCGCACCGAGTTTCGGAATTCGGGCCAGGCGGTCGATCTTCTGCGGGTCGCGCACCTGGTTGGAGACCAGGACATCCTTGATGCCGTGACGGGCGAAGGATTCGGCTTCGGAGACCTTCTGGCAGCAGACGCCGACGGCGTCCCCCGCCGTCATCTGATAGTGGGCGACGTCGGCCGATTTGTGCATCTTGCCGTGGACGCGGTGCCGCACGCCCATTTCCGCGCAGAAATCCCGCATTTTAGCAATGTTGCGTTCGAAAGCGTCCAGATCAACGACAAGGCATGGCGTTTGGATATCCGCCTCATCCATGCCGACCGCGGCTGGAATGTCGTAGCCGACTTCGTAGTCGGCGGGGTCGGGGGCGCTGAATTTCTTGATGTCTTTGATTGCGTTCATGACTTCTCTCCAAAAATCCTAGGCGTTCATCCAGGGGAGTTTCTTCAGGTCGACATTGCCGCCGGTCAGCACGACCCCGACGCGTTTTCCCGCGAAGACTTCCTTGTTTTTGATAATCGTCGCCAGCGGCACGGCGCAGCTGGGTTCGATAACGATCTTCATGCGCTGCCATGTCAGATACATGGCGTCGATGATTTCCTGTTCGGACGCCAACAGAACGTCCGTCACATAGTTCGAAACGAAGTGCCAGGTGCGCGGGCGCATGCTGACCTTCAATCCGTCGGCGACGGTTTGCGGCGCATCGTCCTCGATAATATGGCCGGCGTGGAAAGAACGATAGACGTCATCCGCCTGTTCCGGCTCCGCCGCGTAGATCTTGGTATCCGGCGAAATGGCGGACATGGTCAGGCAGGTGCCGGAGATCATGCCGCCGCCGCCGATGGGGGCGACCACGGCGTCCAACGGCCCGACATCCTCGTGCAGTTCCTTGGAACAGGTGCCTTGTCCGGCGATTACCCGGTGGTCGTTGTAAGGATGCACGAAGTCCGCACCGGTGTTGGCCACCACTTCTTCCAGCATGGCTTCCCGGGCCGCGGTCGACGGTTCGCATTCCAGGACCGTGCCGCCATAACCGCGGACCGCGGCTTTCTTGGCGTCCGGCGCCGTCTTGGGCATCACCACCGTAGCGCTGATACCGCGCCGCCCGGCGGCGTAGCTCAGCGACAGGGCGTGATTGCCCGAAGAATGGGAGGCCACGCCTTTTTCCGCCTGTTCCTCGGTCAGGCCGAACACCGCGTTCGATGCGCCGCGAACCTTGAAGGCGCCCGCCTTCTGAAAATTCTCGCACTTGAAGTACAGGTCGGCCCCGGTCAGCTCGTTCATGAAGTTGGAGGTTAGAACGGGTGTTCGGTGGATATAGGGCTTGATCCGTTCATGCGCCGCCAGGACGTCGTCATAGGTGGGGATATACATTTCCGGATTGTTGTTATGAGCGTTCATCGTTTCCTCACGCGGCTTGTGCTTGCGGCAATGGAGTCGGCGTCCGGTAGAAGTCCTGCGCAGCGGCGACACCGACGCCGAGTTCAATCGGGTAGTTCAGATCCTTCATCGCCATTTCGATGGCGGCCAGACCGGAGAGCGCCATCACGTCGGTCAAAGAGCCGAGATGGCCGATCCGGAAGGCCCTGCCGGCCATCTGCCCCAATCCAACGCCGAACGATACTTTGTAGGTGTCGTAGACATGGTTGGTCAGGGCGTTGCTGTCGAATCCGCTGGGCACGTAAATAGCGCTCACCGTGTCGGAGTAAAGTTCCGGGCTTTTTGCGCAAAGCTTGAGGCCCCAGGCGGCCGCCGCGCGGCGCACGCCTTCGGCGATGCGGGCATGGCGGGCGAATACGTTATCGAGTCCTTCGCCAAGCAGCATGTCCAGGCTTTCGCGCAGCCCATAGATCAGTTGCACCGGCGGCGTGTAGGGATAACCGCCCACTGCATTGGCGGCGAGCATGTCGCGGAAATCGAAGAAGCAGCGGGGACAGTGCGCGGTCTCCATCGCGGCGAGCGCCTTCGGGCTGACGCCGACGATGGCCATGCCGGTGGCCAGCATGAAGCCCTTCTGAGAACCGGACACGGCAAGATCAACACCCCAGGCGTCCATCTGGAAATCCATCGAGGCCAGCGAACTGACGCAGTCGACGTAAAGCATGGCCGGGTGCCCCGCGTCGTCCATCGCCCGGCGCACCGCGCCGATATCGCTTTTGACGCCGGTCGCCGTTTCAT
>JANQIT010000001.1 GCA_028282025.1 Hwanghaeella sp.
TGGCAATACGGCGGGCGCAGAGAGCCGGAATCGGAGCGGCGGACAGCCATAATATCTATGGACAGCGACGCCCCGGACCGCTATGCGACCGACGGTAACAGACCCGGCGCGGATGATGACGGATACGAGCGAGGATCAACCCCGGCACGGAGACGGCCGCTACGACGAGTGGCCGACGACCGTTAAGGGAAACATGATGCAGTCGGCCCGGACACCGGATGGGCAGGTCGTCGTCTCACGGCGCAAGCAGGTGTCGCTTGTCCTGTTCAGCGGCGGGATCGATAGTACCTATACGCTGATGTCGCTGCTGGCCGATTCCGAAGACGAAATCGTCGCGCACCATATTCACCTGAAAAACCGGGAAGGGCGGCACAACGCGGAGGCCGCGGCCTGCGACGCCATTATTCGGTATCTGAAAGACCGGCACCGGCCGTTTCACTATGTGCAGTCGGGGCTGGACCGGCGGCGCTTCGACTCCTTCGGTCTGGATGTGTTCTCCGTCGCGTTCGAGGCGGGGTTCCTCAACCGATCCTTTTCGACGACACGGGGCTTTCCAATCGACCGTTGGACGATGGGATTTTGTCTTGAGGAGCGCGAGGAAAGGCAGGACGATCCATTCCGGGCCGAGCGCTTCGGGCACATCCTCAGCCTGATCGAAGCGTCCAGCTTCCCGCTGGACCCGCCCCGGTTCTTTCAACTGCCCCTGTTGCGGAAGAAGACGCAGATCGAACGCATGGGACGGGACCTGACAGACCTGTGCTGGACCTGCCGCACGCCGATTGCGCAACCCGACGGCCGGTTTACCGAATGCGGCGAATGTAAGACATGCGTGCTGATGGAGGAGATCCGGCATGACCGGTGAGATTCCGGCGCGGCCGCAGGACTACCGGAGCCCCTGGCGGGAGGAGGTTGACGAAAGGCAGTCCGGCACGACGGAGCTGTACGACCGGCCCGATGGCGGGAAGATCGCCCTGAAACGGAAGCAAACCACGTTGGCGCTGGTCAGCGGGGGGATCGACAGCGTCTATACGATGGTCAGGCTGCTGCGCGATTCTTCGGACGAGCTGATTGTCCATCATGTCCACATGGTGAACGCGGAACGCCGGCACGAGATAGAAGCGGCGCACATGAAGCGGATCGTCGATTATTGCCGGCGCGAATACCGGGACTTTCACTATACGGAAAGCACGGTGGACCGGCGCAGCATGGCGACATTCACGCCCGATATCTATACATCCGCTTTCGAAGGCGGATTGATCGCGTCGTCGTTCCTGTCGTCCCGCGCCGTTCCCGTGGACCGTTGGACCACCGGCGTGTGCTGGGAGGAGAGGGCGGAAGAGTTGACCTATCCCCGCTTCGAGGAACGATACGAGCACTTTTTCAAGATCATGAAGGCGGCCACCTTTCCCAACAAAACGCCGCGGTACTTCGAATTGCCCATCGTTACCAAGCTGGAAGAATGCCGGTATCTGGGAAAAGAGCTTTCCGAATTGTGCTGGACCTGCAGCCTGCCCCAGCACCGCCCCGACGGGTCCGTGCATGAGTGCGGGCGATGCAAGAAATGCCGGATCATGGAAGAAATCCGGCAGGATCTGGGCATACGAGCCCCGACGGAGGTGGAACGGTTCGTATTCCGACCGCCGGCTGGGCGACGCCCATAGGCAACGCTCATAGGTAACGCCCATGGGCTCCTCCGCCTTTCCAATGCGTTTTGCATCCGAAGAAAGGGGGACGGGAGCAGGACGTTGTCCGCTTAGCCGGTATCCAGGTCGAACAGGGGCGTGGCGATCCGTGTCGCGGTGTCGGTATTCGTATCGGGCGGAACCGACTGTTCCGAACCGCCGCCGGAAGACGCCCAGACCATACCGCCGATCAGCGTATGGACCTGCTGCGCGACCGGCGTCATAGGACCGGAGAGCGCCGGTGCACCTTCGCCGCCTGCATTCGGACCGGAATGGGTCACGCCGGAGATATCGTTCAATCCGATTGGGGTGTTCGACGACAAGGCGTTGAAATCTATGCCGGAAATGTCGGCGACCCGGCCGTCGCCAAAACCGAGAAACTCGATACGGTCCAACGGGTCTTGCCAGTTTTTGACCAGCACCCGGTCCGAATCCGAACCGTTGGTAAAACTGACCTCCAAGTCAGAGCCGATGCGCCGCAGCAGTACGTCGCCCGAGCTGATGCCGTCCGTGAATTCAAGCGTGTCGGTTCCGCCGTCTTCGCTCGTCGTAACCGTTCGGGATTGCGTCGTTTGTGTCGGCACCCAGACCAGGCCGCCTTCGCCTCTCGATATCCAATAGCCGCTGTTGACGGTGTAGGTTTCCGTGACGCTGACGTCGTGGAAGTCGTGGAGGGTGTCGGCGCCGTCGCCAAGGTTGAAGCGATAGATATCGTCGCCGGCCCCGCCCTGTAGGACGTCGCCGTCCAACCCGCCGATCAATATGTCCGCGCCCGCATCGCCATACAGCGTGTCGCCGCCGGCGCCGCCGAACAGCGTGTCGTTCTGCGCCGTGCCTTGGAGAATGTTATCGACGGGATTGACGGTTATGGCGACACGCGCCGTCGACAGATTTCCGAACGTATCGGTGACGGTGTAATCGAACGAGGCGTCGCCCGCAAAACCCTCATCCGGGGTAAAGGTGATGATCCCGGCGCCGTCTATCGCCACCGCGCCGTTGACGCCGTTTCCGACCGAGGCGATCGACAATGCATCGCCTTCCGCATCGGTGTCGTTCGCCAACAGATCCTGTGCGGCGATGCTCAACGCCGTACTCTCCGCCGTATCCGCGGTATCCCCAACGCTGACCGGCGCCTGGTTGTCGATGGATATCACGGTGAGGGACCGGGTCGCCTGCAGGCCGTTGCCGTCGGTGACCGTCACGTCGAACGACGCTTCGCCAAAGAAACCGGGGGTTGGCGTAAAGCTGATGACGCCGTTACTTCCAAGGCTGGCGGACCCGTTCCGCGCATTGCCGACGGACTGGATCGTCACGGCGTCGCTGTCCGGGTCGGAGGCCGCCGCCAAGATCTCGCTCGCCGCAATGGTCAGGGTCGCCCCCAACACCGTCTGGAAGGACGAAATTTCGCCGAGGACCGGCGCATCGTTGACTGGATTTATGACGATTGTTGCGTTCTGGGTTGCCTGTGCGGTGTCGCCGTTCTGGGTTTCGGTGGCCGTTGCGGTGACGGTGAGTTGGATCTGTCCGTTGAAGTGCAGCGGCGGGGTGAGGGTGAGGCCGGT
>JANQIT010000002.1 GCA_028282025.1 Hwanghaeella sp.
GTCGCCGGCTGCGATCCCCGCGCCGAACGCAATCGCATCCCGCCCGGCATCGTACCGGGTGGTTACAAGGCGCTGCGCCGTCGATGTGGTCGGCACCCAGACAAGGCCGCCTTCGCCCTGGGAAACCCAATACCCGCCGTTAACCGTGTAGGTCTCCCAAACGTCCGTCTGGTAAAAGTCCGAAACCGTGTCGGAACCGTCGCCAAGAGAAAATCGGTAAACATCGTCCCCAAGACCGCCCGAAAGTGAATCGGATCCTACGCCGCCTTCCAGCATATCCGCTCCGCCGCCGCCATACAGGCGGTCCGATCCGGCGCCCCCAAACAAGGACTGCCCGCTATCGTCGGCGAAAAGAACATCATCGACGGGGGAAACTGAAACAGTAACAACGCCGGTATCCGTATCGCCGCGACCGTCGGATACCGTGTATTCAAACCGCGCCTCGCCGGCGAACCCGGCTTCCGGCGTGAACCGCACGACCGGTCCGCTGGGGCCGTCAACCAACAGGACGGAGCCGTTCACCGCATTCCCGATGGCTTCGATGGAAAGCGTGTCGCCATCGGCGTCGCTGTCGTTTTGCAGCAGGTGGGCGGCTGCGATTTCAAGGACTGCGTTTTCCTCAGTCGCGGATTGATCGTCCGTGGCGACAGGCGGATCGTTCGGCGAAGACTCGACATCGACCGTCCCGCGGTCCGACCCCCCGTTGCCGTCGGTTATTTCATAGTCGAATGACGCCATACCGAAGAAACCGGGTGTTGGCGTAAAGGTAATGGTGCCGTCGCCGTTGTCGGTGACAGCGCCGTTTCTGGCGTCGCCCACAAAGGAGATGCTCAAAGTGTCCCCATCGACGTCGCTGTCATTCGCCAGAAGCTGGGCGACGGTGACGGTCACCGGCGCGCCGCGGACGGTTCTGAGCAGTTCGGACTGGAACACGGGGGCGTCGTTTACAGGGGTGACCGTAACGGTAAGGGGCGTTACGGTCACCGCGCTATCGGCGTTGCCGCCTTCCACGGCCCTGGCCACCACTGTTAAGGAAATGTCGCCCGCATAGTTTGCCGGTGGTGTGATCGTCAGTCCGGCAAGCTGAGTCTTGCTGAGCGCCCAAGCGCCGTCGGCTTGCCTGACGCCGCTGCTCAGGGCGGCTCCATCCGGCACGCCGAGGATGCGCAAGGAGAGCGTTTCGGAGGAATCCGCGTCAGACAACGCCGCGCCGATGTTAAGGGCTATCGCACTGTCCTCAACGCCTGAGCTATTGCTGACGGAGACGTTCGGCAGGTCGGCGACCGCGGCCATGGATATTGCGATGTCTTTGGAAACGGTCGTGCTGTTCGCGCCGTCCGCGCCGTCCGTGGTTGTGACCGAAACGCGGAGCGCGATATCGGCGTCGCTGTTTTGCGGCGGGCGAAGCGTAAGTCCACTCAAATCTACGGCAGAGAGGAGCCAATTGCCGGAGCCGAGATCCTGTCCCGCGTTTAAGGATGCCCCGGCGGGGACGCCGGTAATGCGAATTTCGGAAATCCGATCGTCAAGGTCCGGCGTCACCGCAACGATGTCGAGTGGGACTTCCGTATCCTCTACGCCTTGTGCGTCGCTGACCGTCAGTTGCGCTTCATCGACAAGGCTGCTCACGGTTACGGTGGCGGTCTGCGTGTCGCTCGCGCCGTTCGCATCGACCGCGGTATAGTCGAACGTCGCGACTCCCGAGAAATTGCTGTCCGGCGTGAAAGTGTAGGTCCCGTCGCCGCGGTCGGTCAACGTGCCGTTCGACGATGAGCCGAAAGCTCCCAGCGTGAGGGGGTCGCCGTCCACATCGGTGTCGTTGCCCAGGAGATCGACGGCGGTAAACGTAATGGCGTTATCTTCGTTGGTGACGAACGAGTCAGCAACGGCGACCGGCCCATCGTTCGTCCCTTGCACGGTGACGGTTAGCTGGCCGGTTGTTCGGTTCCCACCGGCGTCCTCCACCGTATAGGCGATGGACACGGTTTCAGTGGCGCCGACGGCCAATGCCTGGAAGTTTCCACCGGGATCGAAGCGCAGCATCGGACCGTCGACGACGGTCAGGGTACCGGGCGAACCCCCGACAATTTCGGCCGAGACGAAGGAGAAGGCATCTCCATCCGGATCGATGTCGTTGGCCAAAACGTCGACAACCACTGCAGCCCCGTCTTCGAACACCGTTGCCGAGTCGTCGAACGCTGTCGGCGCATCGTTGACTGGATTTATGACGATTGTTGCGTTCTGGGTTGTCTGTGCGGTGTCGCCGTTCTGGGTTTCGGTGGCCGTTGCGGTGACGGTGAGTTGGATCTGTCCGTTGAAGTGCAGCGGCGGGGTGAGGGTGAGGCCGGT
>JANQIT010000046.1 GCA_028282025.1 Hwanghaeella sp.
GGCGCAAGACGTGCCCGCCAAGGGTGGCGCGCCGGCGCGGGGACTGTTGATCGGGAAACAGGTCGATTTCAGCGTGATCGGGATTCATTTGATCAACGGATTCCAAGGACAGGTCCGTGCCCTGGGACTGCTCTTCCCGGAACGGGACCCGAACAACAAG
Organism: Hwanghaeella sp.; assembly: GCA_028282025.1. Taxonomy (GTDB): domain Bacteria; phylum Pseudomonadota; class Alphaproteobacteria; order UBA8366; family Aestuariispiraceae; genus Hwanghaeella. Next base: position 161 of record JANQIT010000046.1, read on the forward strand.
ACCGTGCCGACCATGAAGGAAGAGGGCGTGGCGTACACCCAGGTCTTTACGCCGATGCTCGTCATGGCGCCGAAGGCGACGCCGGATGCCCTGATGCAGAAGTTCGATGCGGCCTGCGCGAAGATGACGGCGCATAAGGCGTATGGGCGATTGCTGAAGAAGGCCGGATTGCCGACCAAGTACTTGTCCGGGCCGAAGGCCGATACCTACTACCGCGGCCTCATCAAGGAGTGGCAGCCCCTCGTGGCCGAACTCAAGAACGCAAAGAAAAAGAAGTAGGGCAGGACTGAGTCGCGGCGTGCGGCGGGACGCGCGTCCCGCTGCGCGCCGTGATTTCCATCGGTATTTCATGTGGCGAATCTGGTCGGGGAGACTGGATTCGAACCAGCGACATCGTGCTCCCAAAGCACGCACTCTACCAGACTGAGCTACTCCCCGAGTCCCGGATACCTAGGGAATACCGACGGATTTAGCAAGCGCTGTTTGGCTTGGCGCAGCGTCGTGCGCGGAGGGGCCGGGAGCGGTCGGGCCTTGTAATTTGTGTGCGATTAGCGGAGGTTGGCCGTATCGGTCGATCAAGCGATAGGGGACAATCGTGACGCAGGCGGCGAAAGACGTGGCGACGGAGACTCAAAGGATCAACGAACCGGATTGGGCGGCGCTGCGCCGGGAGTTTCCCACGACCGAGACACATGCCTATCTGGCGCTGGCCAACAAGGCCTTGCTGCCGCGGCGCGTCGAAACCGCGATGCAGGAATGGCTCGGCGATATCTTCGAGAATGCAGGCGAGACCGCCTTCTCGATGGCGCCGATCGAGGAGACCCGCGAGACCGTCGCCCGGGTCTTCGGCGCGCCGGCGGATTGCCTGTCGCTCATCAAGAACACGTCGGAAGGGGTGAACATCGTCGCCAACGGGATCGGGTTCGCGCCCAGCGACAATGTGGTGATCAGCGAGTTCGAGCATGAGAACAACACCTTTCCGTGGCGCTATCTGGAACGCCGCGGTGTGGAGGTCCGCATGGTGCCGCCGGCGGCGGACGGAACCGTGCCGGTCTCGGCCTACGAACCGCATGTGGATGAGAACACCCGCGTCGTGGCGGCGGCCTGGGTTTCCTACGGCAACGGCTTCCGCCAGGATCTGCCCGCACTCGCCGAATTCTGCCACGGGCGTGGCGCGTTGCTGGTTGTCGACGGGATCCAGGCGGTCGGTATCCTGGCCGACCCGATCGCGTCGCTCGGCGCGGATGTGGTGATCGCCGGCGGGCACAAGGCGCAATTCGGCCTCGCCGGGGCCGGTTTCATGTATATGCGAAAGGCGTTGATCAAAGAGATTTCCCCACCTTACGCGGCCAAGTTCAGTTTCACGTCGAACGACCGGTTCCAGGACGATCCGGTCCTGGCGGCGGACGGTCATCGTTTCGAATACGGCAATCCGAATTTCCTGGGCGTCTGGGTGCAGCGCCGGTCCGCCGAATTCGTCGAATCCATCGGGCTGGAGAATATCGAAGCCCGGGTCCGTCATCTTACCGACTATGTGATGGAACAGGCGGATGCGCGCGGGATCACGGTCCGCACGCCCCGCGCGTGGAAGCACCGGGCCGGGATCGTCAGCCTCGACCTGGGCGTCGACCATGAGGCTTTGGTCGCACGGCTGCAGGAAAAGAAGGTCGTGACCAGCTACAAGGACGGCTACCTGCGGCTCTCGCTTCACTTCTACAACAACGAAGCGGATATCGACCGGTTCTTCGACGTTGCCGGCGGCTGACTGGTCCTCTTCCGCGACGGGTAAAAAAAGAAGCGCCCCGTTGGGGTCGGGGCGCTTTTAGAGTTGCTAGGGAGGTAAGCTTCCGTCGATCGGGGAGATCGATGAGCTTTGGGCTGTGGGGCCCGGGTAGATCAGTGTGTGCGTCGTTTCTCCTGTGTGGTTCAGGCGGCGCGGCGGTACGGGCGGTCCACGCCGTTGGCGATCATCGTGATGTGCGATCGATGAAGGCCGATATCTTTCAGCATCCGGTTGTCCAGCGAATGCAAGGCGTGGGAGGTGCGGTTCGCGGTCATGCGATTGACGAACCGTCGGCCCATGCAGGTAATCTCATTCAACATCGTGTTTACTCCTTGGCGTCTGGGGCCGTCATGTGCCCGTGGGTCAATCCGATGACTACCAATCTAGGGGCCTCCCGTTTCTGGG
>JANQIT010000047.1 GCA_028282025.1 Hwanghaeella sp.
GTTCGGTTACCCCGGTACCGGCTTAACCGAACAGGATCAGGAACGAAATCAGCAGGGCGTACAGCGCAACGGCCTCGACCAGCGCGAAGCCGATCCACATGAACAGCTGAACCTGAGGAATTGCACCCGGGTTACGCGCACCGGAGGAAATCATCGAGGCAAAGATATTGCCGATACCGGCACCAACACCGCCGAGTCCGATGACCGCCAGACCCGCACCAATCAATTTTGCGGCCTCTACTTCCATCTTCTTCGTCCTTTCTACTCTTTGATCAATCGTATGACGTTGGGATCTTCGTGATCTTCGCCGACCCGCATCAATGCATATGCAGGGCGTCGTTGAGATACACGCAGGTGAGAATGGTGAAAACATACGCCTGTAGGAAGGCGATGATCAGTTTCAGTCCTGTCAGCGCGATCACCATGAACAGCGGTGCGACGCCGGCGATGCCGAGCAGGAAGATGAAGCCCGCAAAGACCTTCACCATCGTGTGGCCAGCCGTCATGTTCGCGAACAACCGGAGCGACAGGCTCACGGGGCGCGCCAGGTATGAGAGGATTTCGATCGGGATAATCAACCAAGCCAGGAACCACGGCACGCCGTGCGGCAGGAAGAACCCGAAGAACTTGAAGCCATGCTTGATTAAGCCGATCAGCGTCACCCCGATGAACACCACGAAGGCCAAGCCGAACGTGACGGCGATATGGCTGGTGAAGGTGAAACTGTAGGGGATCATGCCGATGAAGTTGCCGGCCAGGACGAACATGAACAGCGTGAAGATGAAGGGGAAATAACGCCGTCCTTCTTGTCCCACGTTGTCGCGGATCATGTTGGCGATGAATTCGTAGGACATTTCCGCCAAAATCTGCCAACGGCCCGGTACCAGCGCGCCGCGGCGCATGCTGAACACCAAGAAAAACGAAACCACGACCACCGCCGCGACCATCGCAAGCGACGAATTGGTGAACGAGACATCGACCCCGCCGACATTCAGCGGGATGATCTTCTGAATCATGAATTGTGCGAGGGGACCTTGGGCCTCGCCGGCGCCTGCCTGTGCCATCTTCTGCCCTTACTAGCTCCCCTTGTCCCCGTTCCGCGGGTCGTCCCCCGGTGGGGCGTCGTTATTGTCCCGGCGATAACCCACAGCGTAACCGTAGCCGCTGACCGCGCGGTAAACGTTCAAGAACCCAGCCGCGCTTCCCATGAAGAAAAACACAACCAAAAACAAAGGCGCGGTATCCAGCCACCTGTCGAGAAGTAGCCCAATCCCGACCCCGACCACCAGCGCCGCAACAAGCTCGATACCGACCTTTAACGCAAACCCCAATCCCGACCTGACCGTTTTAGGGTCTTTGGTCTTGTCTGGGCCTGATCGATCGTGCCGTGCCTTGCGAAGCTTGGCATCCAGGTCATCCAGGGAAGGCGAAGGTTCCTTGTCTTTCATGCCCTCACCGCCCCGAACCCGCGGACCGCCTTATGGATAGACTGCCCCCGCGCCCGAAATCGCGCGCACGATAGAGAGCAGGGCAAGGGCTGTCAAGGCGCAATGGTGCACCGCAGAAATGGCGTGAAAAGCGCGGTTTCGTGGGCGCTTTCCAATGCAGGAATCGCTCCGATTACGCCGAATCGCGCAGTTCCTCGGCGCGCCGCAAATCGACGGACACGAGCTGGCTGACGCCGCGTTCGCCCATGGTCACGCCGTACAGGCGGTCCATCCGGGCCATGGTCATGCGGTGATGTGTCACACATAGGAAGCGGGTGTCGCCGCTATGGGCGATTTGGTCCAGCAGGGTACAGAATCGGTCGACATTCGCGTCGTCGAGCGGCGCGTCGACCTCGTCGAGCACGCAGATCGGGGCCGGGTTGGTCAGGAAGACGGCGAACAGCAGCGAGAGCGCGGTCAGCGCCTGCTCGCCGCCGGACAGCAGCGACATGATCTGCAGTTTCTTGCCCGGCGGGCTCGCCATGATCTCGAGCCCGGCGTCCAACGGGTCGTCCGCCTCGGTCAGACGCAGATGCGCCCGTCCGCCGCCGAAGAGCCGCACGAAAA
>JANQIT010000090.1 GCA_028282025.1 Hwanghaeella sp.
TGTCCCCGGCCTGCAGGGAAAGGTCGTCGAAGGGCGGCAGCAGCACGTCGTCCCCGCGCCGGATCGCCAGCAGCGTCACCTCCTTGAAAGCGGGAAAGAAGCCGCTGACCGGTTCCATACCGACGAAGGGCGAGTCGGCCTCCAAAGTCAGATCCGCCCTGAACTGCTTGCGGGCCATGCCGGACGGATCGTCCGATCCGGCCTTGTCAGGCAGCAGCCGCGGCGCAATGAACAGCACATAGATCATCCCGGCCCCCGCCACGACGAGGCCCGGTACGGTGAAGGAGAAGAAGTCGAATTCCGGCTCTCCCAAATCGGCCAACGCGTTCGAGACCAGCAGGTTGGTTGAGGATCCGATCAGCGTTGTCATGCCACCGAGGATCGCCGCGTAGCTGAGCGGCATCATGTAGCGGCTGGCGGCCCGGCCCGACTGCGCGGCCAACGCCTGCATGATCGGTACGAAGATCACGACGACGGGGATATTGTTGAGCAGCGCACTGACAACGCAGACCACGACCAGCGCCACCACCAGCGATAGCGCCAGATTACCCCGCGCCGCGCGGTGGACCAGCACGGCCACCCGGTCCAGCACGCCTGTGCGGGACAACCCTTCCCCCAGCACCAGAAGGGCAAGGACCGTCAGCAGCGCCGGACTGGCGAAGCCGCTGAGGACGACAGCCGGCGACAGGAGGTTCTTGCCATCCGGCCCGGGCACCGGGGCCACGTGAAAAAACACCAGCAGGACGCAGACCGTTGCGAAGGAGGTCAGCTCCAGCGGAATCTTTTCGGTCGCGTACAGTATCAGGGCGGCGATGATGATCGCGAAGACCACCGTCATTTGCAGCCCCATCATCCCCACGAGCATGAGAAATCCCCACCCGGCATGCCGCCGAGTCTAGCACGAAAACAAAAAACCGGAGGATTTTTAATGGATTAGGCCGCCGCCTGTGGAGAACGGCGCAGGATCATGATCGGCTCATAGGTCATAACCTCGACGCCGTGCTGATTATAGGTCGTGTTGCGCCAACGCACGGTTCCACGGTCGGGCTTGCTGCGCGAGGGGGTCAGTTCCAAAACCTCCCACACCGCGTGGATCGTATCGCCCGGATGCACCGGAGCCGTCCATCTCAAGGCGTCCATGCCGGGACCGATGATGTTGCTTTCCGTCACGATGCCAAGGTCGTAGAACATTCGGAACGACAGCGCCATGGTCTGAAACCCGCTGGCGATCAGGCCCCCGAAAGGCCCGGCTTCCGCCTGGACCTTGTCGGTATGCATATGTTGCGGATCGTAGGTCAGCGCAAAATCCAGGATCATGCCTTCACTGATCGTGATCGCACGGGTTTCGAACTTGTCGCCAACGGACAGTTCGTCGAAAAAACGGGTATGCATTGAGACTTAAACCTTTCCGGCGAGTTCCTTGGCCAGCGCCCTGATTTCACCGGCCGCCGTGCTGGAGGGGCGGGTTTCCAACGCCGTCAGGCCGGACGCCATGGAATCCGCGAAGGCGACCCGGTTGCCCACCGGCGATTTCGCCACGGAGACCTTGTAATCGCCGAGTTTGGTGACCATTCGCGCCGTCAGAGCGGCCCGCGGCGGAACCCGGTTCAGCACGATGGTGACCGGGGTCTTTTCCTTCTCCGCCAATTCCAGAGTCGGCATTGTCGCCCAGACATCGAGTGGACTGGGTTGGCTCGGCACCACCACAAGGTCGGCCGCGCGGATGGCGATCTTCGACTCGGTCTCCGCATGAGGTGGGCTGTCGATCACCACGACGTCATGCGTCTTGGCCAGATCCTCAACTGTGCGCTGGGTGCGCCACCCGGTAACGTCGGCGAAACTCAGTTTCGCGGCTTCCTCGCCCAAAGTCGCCCGGCGCGCTTCGAACCAGCGTGTCAGGCTTCCCTGCGGATCGATATCCACCAACGCCACCGATTTCCGCGAACGCAGCCATGCAACCGCCAGATGCGCCGCAAGAGTAGATTTGCCGGCCCCACCCTTTTGCTGCGCAACGGTAAAAACCTGTGCCATCTCCCCCTCCTCGGCGGTTAACGATACCGGAACACCACAAATTGTCCGCGATTCGCGTATTTTTGCACCTGCGAAACAAAGAGGACAAGCACCCGCGGCGCTTGCGCCCGGAGGCGGCCTCTGCGCATAACCCCCGCCAATGGTCAAAATCCTACCGATAAACGACGACGCGCTTGACGAAGCCGCCGCTGTTCTGCGCGCCGGAGGGCTGGTCGCCTTCCCGACCGAAACGGTCTATGGCCTGGGCGCGGACGCCACCGACAGCACCGCAGTCGCCCGCATCTTCGAAGCAAAAAAAAGACCTTCTTTCAATCCATTGATCTGTCATTTTCCCACACTGCATAAAGCGTGGGAGCGGGTTGCGGCGGATCCCAGGGCGCATCGCCTGGCGTCGGAATTCTGGCCCGGTGCGCTGACCATGGTCCTGCCGATGAGACCCGACAGCGGCCTGTCCCCGCTAGTCAGCGCGGGACTGCCCACCGCCGCGGTCAGGGTCCCAGCCGATCCCCGGGCGCAAGCACTGTTGGCGCGCTGTATGCGCCCGGTCGCGGCGCCCAGCGCGAACCGGTCGGGGGCGATCTCTCCAACCACGGCACGGCATGTCGCGGACTCTCTCGGCGATGCGGTCGATCTGATCCTGGACGGCGGTCCCTGCCCGGTCGGCGTGGAATCGACGATCCTGGATCTGACCGGCGCGGAAACCGTTCTGCTTCGCCCGGGCGGCGTGCCGGAGGAAGATCTGTCCGCCTGTCTGGGCACGCCCGTGACGCCCACCGCCGCAACGGCAAAAGAGCGCGAAGCATTGAAGAGCCCCGGCTTGATGCGCAGTCATTACGCCCCGAACGCCGCCGTGCGCCTGAACGCCGCCTTCCCGGGCGATGACGAAGTCTATCTGGCGTTCGGCCCCGACGCGCCCGCAGGCGCGCTTAATCTGAGCGAACGGGGAGACTTACGCGAAGCGGCGGCGAACCTTTTCGCGCATCTGCACGCCCTGGACACCGCCGACGCCGCGACAATCGCAGTGGCGCCGATTCCGGAAACCGGTCTGGGCCGGGCGATTAACGACAGGCTGCGGCGGGCGGCGGCGCCGCGTGAAAATGCCCATTAATCTTGTTTAAACCCAAATCGCCGATACACTCCGGGTAACGGCGGAAATCCCGAACCCCTTGCAGAAGAGCACCAAGATGGCCTTGTCCCGAATTAAGGAATTTCTGAAATACGAGGCATCCGGCGGCATCATCCTGATGGCGGCGGCTGTTCTGGCCCTGATCATAGCCAATTCGGGCTTCAGCCATCTTTATGACGCGTTCCTGAACGTGCCGGTCGCCGTGCAGTTCGGAGCCCTTGAAATCGCCAAACCGCTGTTGCTTTGGATCAACGACGGCATGATGGCCGTTTTCTTCCTGCTTGTCGGGTTGGAGATCAAACGGGAATTCCTTCAGGGCGAGCTTTCATCCCGCGACCAGGCGCTTCTGCCCTTTGTCGCCGCTGTGGGCGGCATGGCCCTGCCGGCGGCGATCTATGCTTTCATCAACTGGGGCGATCCGGTGGCGATCCGGGGCTGGGCCATCCCGGCCGCGACGGATATCGCCTTTGCGCTTGGAATCCTGGCGCTGTTGGGCTCGCGTGCGCCGTTGTCCCTGAAGGTTTTTCTGACGGCGGTCGCAATCATCGACGATCTGGGCGCGATCATCATCATCGCACTCTTCTACACAGAGAACCTCTCCGTCGTCTCCCTGTCGCTCGCCGGGGTCGGTCTGTTGACCCTGATCGGGTTGAACAGGTTCGGCGTGAACAAGCTGGCGGCCTATGTGATCGTCGGCGTCTTCATGTGGGTCTGCGTACTGAAATCCGGCGTGCACGCCACGCTTGCGGGTGTGGTGCTGGCGCTCACCATTCCGCTGAAAACCAAGGATGAAGACGGGCATTCCCTGCTGTTGCATATGGAGCACAGCCTGCATCCGTGGGTCGCTTTCATCATCCTGCCGATCTTCGGTTTCGCAAATGCCGGGGTTTCCTTCGCCGGCATCGGGTTGGACAGTTTCGCGGAGCCGGTGTCGCTGGGCATCATCGCCGGCCTGCTGGTTGGCAAGATGGTGGGTATCTTCCTGGGCGTCTGGCTGACCGTAATCTCGGGCCTCGCTAAGAAGCCCGACGGGGCGGACTGGATGCAGATTTTCGGGGTGGCCTGTCTCTGCGGGATCGGTTTCACGATGAGCCTGTTTATCGGCACACTGGCCTTCGAGGACCCGTCCTTCGCGACGACCGTCCGGCTGGGCGTTCTGACCGGCTCCATCGCAGCAGGAACGATCGGATACATGATCCTGCGGTTCGCGGGCGCGCAAGGCCCGCGTACCGTGCCCGGCAGAGCGTAATCGGCCGGGGCGCAGGGCGGCGCGCCGGACACCCCGATTGTCCGGCGGCCTTCACCCCAGGCGCCGGACGCCGCCACGGCACCGCAATATCGGATCGAACCTGTGTCCTTCAATGACGCCCTGAAGCGGTTTGCGCGCCTCCGGCAGGGCGATAGCGCCGGCGCTATCGAAAACTCGGTCGATGAAATCATCGACGCCTTGAAGGTGAGCGTCAGCGCGACCAGCGATTTGCCGGGGGCCCGTCGCGAGATCGCCAATCTGCTCAGCTATCTGCATGAATTGAGGAAGTCCAAGCATCCGGGCCGGGTGCTGCTGGCCACGGCGCTCGCCGAACAGGTGCTGCCGCATCTCTACGACAGCGCCAAGCCCGCTGCCGGACCGGCCACCGTCGCACCGGCAGCGGAGTCCGGGCGATATCCGTTCATCGACGAGGAAAACGCCGTCCTGGACCGCGCCGCCGCCATGATGTCGGGAACCTTGCAGTTTCTAGCCGGCGAAGACCCGGAGCATCCCAGGCACGGTGCGCCGACACGCGACGATGCGATACCGCCGCTCTTCGCATTCAACGTCCGGTTCGCAAGGGCGTTCCGCAGCATAGCCGCGACGGCGTTTAGAGCCTTTCTGCGACGGAAACGCACGGAACTGCAGCTTTATAAGCCTGTGCGGGACGCGGTTGCGGATGCCGGTCAGGCCGGCATCCAGCGCTTCGACGACGAGATCAGGAAATCACTTCTGTCCAGCTTCGATCAGGCGCAGAAAGCCTTCGAACGCCCACCGCCATCGGACGGCGCGCCAGGCGGTCTGGAAAACCGGGCGAAACCGAAAAGCCCTGCGGCCCCGGATGCGGAGGAAGAGCGGGTTGCGATGCACGACGCGCTGGAGGCAGCGCGGTTGAAAGGGAAGGAAGACGGCTACTTCCTGCCCCGCAATGTCGACTACGCGCTGCTCGCACAGTTGTTCATGCTGGACAGGACGCTGGTGTCGAAGGGCCTCACCGAACTGGGACATGCGGTCGCCCACGGGGAAGAAGGCGAAAACTATGTTTCGCGGCAGGTCGAACGGCTGAACGCGTCGCATGACCTGATGCATTTCGACCTGACGATCCTAAGCGCCTTTCAGACAGGCGCGGAGGAAGAGCGTCTGAGTTTCAAACAAATGCACGATACCTGTATCGGCGCGGCCACGTCGCGCGAGGTGATGAGCCGCGTCCGCCCCCTATTGGTTGCGGAATTGAGCCGCCGGCCGCATCAGCTTGCCCGGCAGTTATTGCGGGATGCCTCCGACCCGGACGTCACGGACGATACATTCCAGCAACGCCTGGAGACCTTCATGCGCTGGGCCGGCACGCTGAACAACATCCGTTTCGAACAGGAGATTTACGGATGTGTCAGCCAGCTGTGGGGCAAGCCGGTCTTCCTGCCGCTGATCGGCTGGATGCAGGACGACAATCGCGCGCAGGACAAAATAGACGCGGTTCTGATGGAGGTCTGCACGGCACGCGCCTCGCTCGGCTAACCTGCGGACGCCGGCCGTGGCGGATGGCCGCGCCACCTCGCCAAATCCGAAGCGGCGCGCTACTATTGACGATCCAGCAATCTTTGGAAGAGACGGTTATGGCGCCTGACGGAAGCGGCGGCCTGCTTGGCAATGATGCCCAGCGGCAGGCCATTGAAGAAATCAAAGCGGTTCTAGGCCCCAAAGGATGGTCGCAGGAGCCGGACACGCTGGCGCCCCTGCTGGTCGATACCCGCGGCTATTATCATGGTGCGTGCGCCCTTCTCGCGCGCCCGGACAGCACGGAGGAGACCGCCGCGGTCGTCCGGCTTTGCAACCGGGCTGGTCTTCCCGTCGTGCCCCAGGGCGGCAACACCAGCCGGGTCGGGTCCGCAACCCCGGACGAGAGCGGGGCGCAAGTGCTGCTGAGCATGGCGCGCATGAACCGTGTGCGCGGCATCGATCCGGCCAACTACACCATGACCGTCGAAGCAGGCTGTGTCCTGAAGGACGTCCAGGACCGGGCGGCGGCGCAAGACAGGCTGTTCCCATTGAGCCTTGGGGCGGAAGGCTCGTGCATGATCGGCGGCAACATCGCGTCCAACGCCGGCGGAATCAACGTGCTGCGCTATGGCAATACACGGGATCTGGTCCTGGGATTGGAAGTCGTGCTGCCGACGGGCGAGATCTGGAACGGCCTGCGCCAGTTACGCAAGGACAATACCGGCTACGACCTGAAGCAATTGTATATCGGGTCCGAAGGCACGCTGGGCGTCATCACCGCGGCTGTCCTGAAACTGTTTCCCCTGCCAAAGGAACGCGCCACCGCTCTGTGCGCTATCAGGGATCTGGACGCCTGCATCGAACTCCTTGCCCGGGCTCGGGAAGCGAGCGGCGACGCCTTGAGCAGTTTCGAACTGCTGGCCGGCATCACCCTGGACTTCGCCTACAAGCATATCGATACGGCGAAACCGGCCCTCGACTCCGACTATGACTGGACCGTCCTGATGGAGTTTTCCGGTCTTGAACCGGGACATGCGATGCAGAACGCCCTTGAATCGATGCTGGAAGGCGCGTTCGAGGACGGGGTGGTCGTCGATGCCGTAATCGCCCAATCGGAACAGCAGCGCGCCGACCTGTGGTTCCTGCGCGAAGCCATTGTGGAAGCCCAGGCCTATGAAGGGGCGTCGATCAAGCACGACGTCTCCGTCCCGGTCAGCAAGGTGCCTGAATTCATTCGACGCTCGAACGAAGCGCTGACGAACCATATGCGGGGCATCCGCCCCTACCCGTTCGGCCATGTCGGGGACGGCAACATTCACTATAACATCACCCAGCCGGTCGGTGCCGAACCGGCTGACTTCATGGCCAGGGCCGAGGAAATACACGACATCGTCCACGGCATCACCCATGATTTGAACGGGTCGATCAGCGCGGAACACGGGATCGGGCAGCTCAAACGCGACGAATTGAAACGCTACAAGTCCGATCTGGAACTCGACCTGATGCGGGCGTTGAAATCCACCCTCGATCCAAAGGGGTTGATGAACCCCGGCAAGGTGCTAGACACATAGCAAAATACCATGTCCGGCGTGGTTTCGCTGGATTTTACAACCCAATATCGGAGCGATCCTCATGATTCCCTATTCCGCACCGACGCGCGACATGCAGTTCCTGTTTGAAGATCTCGGGCTTCTCAACCAGCTTCAAACATTGCCGGGCTGCGAGGATACCAGCGCCGATCTTGTGAACCAGGTGCTGGAAGAGGCCAACAAGCTGGCGCGGGACGTGTTGGCCCCGATCAATTATTCCGGCAACCTTGAAGGCGCGACACTGGAAAACGGTGTCGTCCGAACGGCCGAGGGTTGGAAGGAAGCCTATCGGCACTACGTCGACGGGGGCTGGAACTCTGTTCCGTTTGAGCCGGACTACGGCGGACAGGGCCTTCCCTGGACGTTGGCGACGGCTATTCAGGAAATGTTCAACTCGGCCAATCTGGCCTGGACCCTGTGCCCGCTGTTGAACCAGGGCGCGGTCGATGCGGTCACCGCGCACGGGACAGAGGAGCAGAAGAAGCTCTATCTGGAGAAAATGATTTCCGGCGAATGGTCGGGCACGATGAACCTGACCGAACCGCAGGCCGGTTCCGACCTAAGCCTGATCAAGAGCAAGGCAGAGCGGGACGGCGACCGATACCGGATACGCGGACAGAAAATCTACATCACCTATGGCGAGCACGACATGACGGAGAATATCGTCCATCTCGTCCTGGCCCGCCTGCCCGACGCCCCTGAAGGAACGCGGGGCATTTCCTTGTTCCTGGTGCCGAAATTCCTGGTCAACGAAGACGGTTCCCTGGGCGACCGGAACGATCTGCGTTGCGTCTCTCTGGAACACAAGCTCGGCATCAACGCCAGTCCGACCTGCGTGATGGCCTATGGCGATAACGAAGGCGCGGTCGGCTATCTGGTGGGGCAGGAAAACCGCGGCCTGGAATGCATGTTCACCATGATGAACAACGCGCGGCTGGCCGTCGGCCTGCAAGGCCTGGCAATCGCCGAGCGCGCCTATCAACAGGCCAGCGCCTATGCCAAGGACCGCAAGCAGGGCAAAGCCCCGAAAGCGGCCAACGGCGCATCGGCCATCATCGACCATGCGGATGTTCGGCGCATGCTGCTGACCATGCGCGCCCATACCGAAGCCATGCGCGCCCTGATCCTGGACACGATGACCGCGCTGGATATCAGCGACCGGCATACCGACGAAGCCTGGCGCAGCTGGGCCGAACGGCGCGTCAATCTTCTGACCCCGGTCATCAAGGGTTGGTGTACGGATATGGGTGTGGAGATGGCCTCGCTCGGCGTGCAGGTGCATGGCGGCATGGGCTTTATCGAGGAAACCGGCGCGGCGCAGCATATGCGTGACGCCCGCATCCTGCCGATCTACGAAGGCACCAACGGCATCCAGGCGGCCGATCTAATCGGACGCAAGCTGTTGCGGGACGGCGGAGAAGCCGCACACGAATATATCGACGAGTTGCATTCCGTAGTGAACGGGCTGGCCACGGTCGAGACGGATGCAGGAAAGGCGATCCGCAAGAATCTGGCTGCGGCGGTCGACGTCCTGGAACAGGCCACCGAATGGATGCTGACCGAAGGCGCGGAAAACCCGGAAGCGGCGCATGCAAGCTCCGCCCATTATCTGCGGCTTTTCGGCATCACCGCGGGCGGGGCCATGATGGCCCGGATCGCCAAGACGGCCAGCGAAAAACGGAACTCCGGCGCGAACGGCGCGGGTGAATTCTATGACGCCAAGATCTCGGTCGCGCAATTCTACGCCGAACAGATCCTGCCTCAGACGGCCGGACTGCTGGCGCCCATCACCACCGGGCACCGGACGGTCATGGCGCTGCCGGCGGAAATGTTCTGACGCGGCCGGGCGCAACGCCTTCATGCGGCTCCGCATCGCACTTCTAGCAGCGTTTCTGTGGATCGCATTGTCCGGCTCCTGGCCGGGCGGCAACGCCCTTGCCCAGGACAGAAACAGCGAACCGGTACTGTGCGGTAGCGTCGATCTGGTGATCCTGATCGACACGACCTTCAGCCTGGCGACAGCCATCGGCGAAATGAAGCGCGAGGCGCAAACCATCGTCGATCTGCTGGAGACCGTCTCCGTCGGCGAATACCGCTTGGGGTTGATCGCCTTCGACGACAGCATCCGGGTTCTGGAAGACCTGAACGCCGTACCCGACCCGGAATCCAAAGCGGACGCGGTTCGGCAGACCATCCGGGGCCTGCGCGCGCGGGGCGGCGAAGGCGGCCCGGAAGCCTCCGACGAAGCCCTGAACACGGCGATCAACGGTCTTGGCCCGCAAGGCCGGTCGCAATCGGGCTCCTTCACCGGCGACTGGCGCGGACACAGCCGGATTATCGTCCTGATCACCGACAACAAGCCCGGCGGCTTCGACGACGAATTCGTGCCCGGCGTGGACGACAGGCGCGCCCTGGACTATGCCTCTCAAGCGCTGAGCAAGGACATTCGTATATCGTCCATCATCGTCCCCACCAGCGGGCTGGATGACACCCCGGATCAGGAAGCCGCGTCCATCATGCGGGCCTATGCCGCGACGACCGGTGGGCTTTACGTGGAAACTAGCTGGGCCGGGTTCGGCACGGCGGAAGCCATTCTGTCGATCCTCAAGGCCTGCGGCTCGAACCTCCTCTCCTGACCGCCCCCGCGCACTGTAGCGGGTTACCGTTGATGCTTTTCGCGTTACCGTGTTCAATACCGGAAACGCCGCCCAGATGCGGCACTGGCGAAAACCATCGGCTTGGGAGGGAAGCATGGAAGACCGCACGCATTGGAATTTCGGACACAGTCAGGCAAGCGAAGCGGAATGGACGCCGGGCCTGCGGGAAATCTTCGAATACCGCGATCTGGGCGTCGCCGAGGCGACCAAGGGCGATTACGTGGCCCATGTCATCCGCCATAACGGCAAGAAGACCGCCGACGAAGTCCAGGAGTGGCACATTCACGAATGCGACTTTCAGATGGTCTATGTGCTGAACGGATGGGCGACCTTCGAATATGAAGGTCAGGGTCAGCGCACCATACGGAAAGGCGACACAATTCTGCAGAAACCCAAAATCCGGCACCGGGAAATCGCCTGTTCGGAAGATTTCGAAGTGCTGGAAATCGTCTCCCCCGCGAATTTTGAAACCAAGATCGTCGATGCGCCAGACACGGCGCAGGCCACTGAATAACCGTGGATCTCGGATTGGCGGGCCGCACGGCCCTGATCACCGGCGGTTCTAAAGGGATCGGCTTGGGTGTGGCGAAAGCCCTGGCCCGTGAGGGGGCGCAGGTCCACATCGCCGCCCGCGACCCGGAAACGCTGACCGCCGCGGCGGCGGACCTGCAGGCCGACGGCTACGAAGCGGCGGCGCATTCAATCGATCTTTCGGCCAGCGGTTCGCCGGCGCGTCTGCTCGACGCCGCGGGCGTGCCGGACATTCTGGTGAACAATGCAGGCGCCATTCCCGGAGGCAATCTGGAAACCGTCGATGAGGCGACCTGGCGCACGGCGTGGGACCTGAAGGTCTTCGGTTATATCAACATGGCGCGGGCAACCTTTACCGCGATGAAGGCGAAGAGCGGCGGCGTTATCGTCAATATCACGGGCCTCGCCGCCGATAAGACCGATTTCGACTATATCGCGGGGACAGCCGGGAATGCCTCGCTCAACGCCTTCACCAAGGCGCTTGGCAGCCGCAGCATCGAGGACGGCGTGCGCGTCTTGGCGGTCAGCCCCGGCGCGGTCGCGACGGACCGGCTGGTCGGCCTTCTGAAGAACCGGGCCGCCGAAGAAACCGGCAGCGAGGACAATTGGCAGAGCTATCTGGCCGGATTGCCCCTGTCGCGGGCCGCCAGTGTCGCGGAAGTGGCCGACGTGGTCGCCTTCGCGGCCTCGGACCGGGCCAGCTATCTGAGCGGCATCGTCATCAACGTGGACGGCGGACACGGCGCGCGCAGCGGCAGCTTCCGGTAGAGCCCGCCGCAGTCAGTCCTCACGCCGCGCCAGGCGAACCGCAGTCTGCCCTTTCCACAAACGCTTGGTCGGCATGACAAGCATGCAATCCCCATAGGGTGTAACGATGCGTTTGTCTCCGTCCGTACCCAGCAAGGTTCCGGCGTCCGGCAGAATTTCGCCGCCGGTGAACCGCTCCGCAAATTCGAACTCATCCGTTTCGATGGTCACCACATCGGTCACGCGAAAGAACTGCTGAACGGCCTCCGGCTCTCCCAGGCCCGCCAGCAGGTCCGGGCCGGCTAAGCCCAATCCGGCAAGGAAGCGCGCCGCCGACAGCTTCGCCAATGGCGCGGCCTCCGCTTCCCAATGCTGCCCGCACTCGATCAGCAGCGCGGCCGCCGACGCCGCCGGATCGTCGAACCGGCCATAGTCGCGCATGCGCTTTCCGGCCGCATGCCCGGCATCGGCGACAACACGTTCGGGCACGCCGACCATCGCCGCAAGGTCGCGCGCCTTGCG
>JANQIT010000102.1 GCA_028282025.1 Hwanghaeella sp.
CCGCCCGGGCGCGATCCAGGACATCGTGGTGGACCTGACCGCCGTTCTTGGAACCGCGGAGATGAAAGTCAGCAATTTGCTGAAAATCGGCCGTGGCGCGGTGATCGAACTGGACCGGCGCGTCGGCGACACGGTCGATATCCGCGTCAGCGGGCAACCCATCGCCCGCGGCGAGGTTGTGGTCGTCGAAGATCACCTGGCGGTATCGATCACCGACCTGGTCAAAAAATCCTGAAGAGCCGGTGTTTAATCGCCGATCCTGGGTTCGTTCTCGGGCGTGGACCGGCCAAAGGACTTGTTCAGCACAGCGGTGGAATCCTCAGCCAGATTGATTGCCTCGGTCAGCAGAGCCAGGATCGTCACGTTGTTTTCCAGCACCTGCTTCGCTTCGGGACGTCCATCTTCCATGATCTTGGTCGAACGGTAGAGTACGTCTTTCCGCAATGTGGACAGGATGTCTTCAAGCTTGTGTCCGTCCGGATTGACATCGGAAATAAGAAAATGGGTCACGGCGCGGCCTCCTTACCTAAAGCCTCTCATTTAGCCCCCAGGTTAGATTAATCCGCGGTTAACGGGAATCGAATTCAACCGGGCCTTGCGAAAGACTGGCCATCTATAGCGGCGCGGGACGCTAACCGCGCTGTATCAGAAACCGGTACACATCGCCGTCCTGCGTGCTCTCCAGCAGACTGTGGCCCTGCGCTTCGCAGAACGACTGGAAATCGGCGACGGCGCCGGGGTCGGTGGCGAGAATTTCCAGCAGCCCGCCTGCATCCATTTTTTTCAGCGCTTTCCGCGCCTTCAGAACCGGCAACGGGCACAGAAGCCCGGTTGCGTCGAGTTGTTCTGCCGTTCCGGTCTCCATTCCCACTGCCGTCCGCTCCATTCGATTCATGCAAGCTCGTGCCCCCGAATTGCCGTTTCTGACTAAACCCGCCGCACAAATAGAACAATAGTGCGTCAAACATGCGAATCTGATTTACATCCACGCTCCGAACCTTCAATAGTTTAAAAGCTTTAGGGGGACGTTGTGACGCTGCGCCCACAGGGGCCATGAGGGTGCCGTCACCGCTCTTGTTTCTTTTACCTGGCCGATAAGATGCACATCTATCTACCGATCGCCGAGATGTCGGTGAACATCTTCCTCATTCTGGGAATGGGTGTTGGTGTCGGTATGCTGTCCGGCATCTTCGGCGTGGGCGGCGGCTTCCTGATGACGCCGCTGCTGATATTCATTGGCGTCCCGCCCGCGGTCGCCGTCGGCACGGAAGCGAATCAGATCGTCGCCTCCTCGGTCTCCGGCATGATGGCGCATTGGCGGCGCGGCAATGTCGACTTCAAGATGGGCTTTGTACTTCTGGTCGGCGGTTTGATCGGGTCCACTTTCGGCGTGTGGCTGTTCGCTCTGTTGCGGACCCTGGGGCAGATCGACCTTGTCGTAAAATTGTCCTACGTCGTCTTCCTGGGCATCGTCGGCAGCCTGATGATGGTGGAAAGCCTGCGCGCCCTGATGAGAAGCCGGCAGGGCGCGGCGACAACCGGCCGTAAGCTGCACGAACACAATTGGCTGCACGGACTGCCGTTCAAGATGCGGTTCAGGCGGTCGAAACTGTATATCAGCGCCACTCTGCCCTTGATGATCGGGTTTTTCGTCGGCGTGCTGTCGGCGATCATGGGGGTCGGCGGCGGGTTCGTCATGATCCCGGCGATGATTTACCTGCTTGGCATGCCTACCAGTGTGGTGGTCGGCACCTCTCTCTTCCAGATCACTTTCGTCACGGCCAACGCCACTTTCTTTCAGTCCTATCTGAACCAGACCGTGGATGTCGTCCTGGCCTTGCTGCTTCTGACCGGCGGCGTGATCGGCGCGCAGATCGGGACGAAAGTCGGCGCCAACCTGAAGGGGGAGCAGCTGCGCATTCTGCTGGCCGCCATGGTCCTGGCCGTCTGTCTGAAACTGCTGTTCGATCTGGTGCTGACACCGGACGACCTCTATTCCATTTCCATAGACGGCGCGGCGGGAGGACACTGAGATCATGCCCGCCCGCCATCTTCCGTTGGCTTTCTTCACCCTGCTGCTGGCGGCGTTCGCGGGTCATCGTCCGGCGGCCGCCGTCGAACCGCTGGTGGCCGACCTGTCCGACCATCTGGTCGCGATCACCACCGGCTTTACGGGGACTGAGCTTCTGCTGTTCGGCTCCATCGACGCCGACGGGGACGTCATCGTCGTGGTTCACGGCCCGGCTTCCGGAATCACCGTTCGGAAAAAGGAACGGGTCGCCGGGGTCTGGGTGAACAGGGAGTCTCTCGGCTTTCAGGAAGCCCCCAGTTTCTATCATGTCGCAATGACCGAAGGGGCGACATCCGGCCTGCCGGACCCGGTCTTGCGGCGGCACCAGATCGGCACCGACTTCATCCGCATGGTGCCGTCGGAACAGGCCGGGGAAGAGAAGATCGACACCTACCGCGCGGCTTTGATTCGGAACAAACAGCGCGGCGAACTCTACAGCAGCGAACCCGGCGAGATAGAAATGCGGGGACAGCGGCTGTTCCGCACCAGTGTCTTCTTTCCCGCGAACGTTCCAATCGGCCAGTATGTGATAGAGACGTTGTTGGCCCGCAATGGGGAGATCGTCAGCGCCCAGACAACGCCGCTGTTCATCAGCAAGATCGGGGCGGGCGCGGATATTTTCCGCGTTGCGAACACTTATCCGGCCCTTCATGGCCTGGTCGCGATTCTGATCGCCATACTCGCCGGCCTGGGCGGCAACTGGCTGTTCCGGAAGCTAGGTTAGGCGAATTGCCATCCTCCGGGAGCACTCGAAGCCGTCTAAAAATTCCCCCTGCCTTGTTATGGTTTTGTTAAGTGTTTCTACCTAACCTGTGAAAAATGATATCGCTAACATCGCGTCCCATCTGTACGGCCGTTACCCCTGATGGCCATACGAACAATCCGTCGCGCGGCGTCCCGTCCGCGGCGCGGGACGTTCGTACGGATTTCATCTGGCGCTGCAAACCCGATCTTACCATTACGTTCGTCAACAGCGCGCTCTCAACACTACTGGGCGTGATACCGAACGCACTTGTAGGGCAACCGCTTTACGCCATGAGCGGCGTTCTGCCGTCCTGCATGGCCGAGGCGATAGCGAATCTCAGCCTACAGAATCCGGTGATCGACGTTGCCGACAACGTTCCCGTCGCCGCTGCCGGGTCCGGCATCGACTGGACCTGTCACGCCTTCTTCAACGACCGGGGTCATGTCGCCGGCATTCAAGCGACGGGCCGCAGCCGGAATTGCATGGACGCCTTGCAGGCGGACGTCCGTCTGAACGAGGCCCGGCTGCGCGATTTCGCAGAAGTCGGCTCCGATTGGTTTTGGGAAACGGACGCCCAGGACCGGATGACCTACCTGTCCCGCAGTTGGGAACAACACAGCTTTCTGACCCGTGGCGAAGTCTACGGCCTGCAAATCAGCGACTATTGGCAACGGATGGGGCTCAACGCCGCGGAGTGCCAGCCCGCCCTGGAAGAAGTCCGTCGGCGCAGCCCTGAATTCGAGTTCGAACGGACGCAGCAGGGCAGAGACGGAAGCGTCCGGCAAATGCAGATCCGCGCCCGCGCCTTTTACGATGCGGCGGGCGCGTTCGCCGGTTATCGCGGGATCGGGTTCGACGTCACCCGGGAACGGCGCGCCGAGGCCGAACTGCGCCAAGCGAAGGAAACCGCCGAATACGCCAACCGGGCGAAATCCGATTTCCTGGCGAACATGAGTCACGAATTGCGGACGCCGTTGAACTCCGTTCTCGGGTTTTCGGAATTGATGAAGGACGAATTGATGGGCCCGATCGGGTCGAGCAGATACAGGCATTATGCTGAGAGCATCCACCTCTCCGCCGCGCATCTGCTTGAGATCATCAACGACATCCTCGACCTGTCGAAAGTGGAAAACGGCAGCCAGGAATTGCGGGAAGAGAAGGTCGACCTGCAACAGGTCATCCATACCTGTCAGCGTATCATCACGCCGCGCGCGGCGGAAGCGGACCTCTCTATCGAAATAGGCTCGACGCGCGGGCTGCCCCATGTCTGGGCGGACAAGACGATCCTGAACCAGATCCTTCTCAATCTTCTGACCAACGCCGTTAAGTTCACGCCGTCCGGCGGAAGCATCTCCTTCCGGGTCAAGCATGAAGAAAACGGCGGCGTCTCCTTCCTGGTCAAGGATACCGGGATCGGTATCGCGGAAGCGGACCGAGAACGGGTTCTGGAACCGTTCACGCAGGTCGCACCGGCGGATTCCAGGGGTCACCGGGGCACGGGCCTCGGTCTGTCGCTGACGAAGTCCTTGGTGGAACTGCACGATGGCACCCTGACGATCGAAAGCGCCTTGGGCGCCGGAACGACAGCGACCGTCTTACTGCCGGCAACCCGTGTTGCGGTAGGTCAGGCCGCTTAACGCGGATCACGCGTCACCCCGTAATCAGCACCGCCCGGAAATCGTTCACATTGGTGCGTGTCGGCCCCGTCTTCACCAATCCGCCCGCCGCATCGAAAAACCCGTATGCATCGTTGTTGCGAAGATACAGCGCCGGATCCAGACCCGCGGCCCGGGCGCGTTCGAATGTTCCCGGCCCGATCATCGCGCCCGCGGTTTCGACCGCCCCGTCGATCCCGTCCGTGTCGCAGCAGATAGCGTGAATACCGGGCTGCCCCGCGAGTGACGCAAGCATACCCAACGCACATTCCGCGTTCGGTCCGCCGCGCCCGTCCCCTTTAAGGGTGACCGTCGTCTCGCCGCCGGAAAGCAGAACTGCCGGCGCAGCGACGGGCGTTCCATGACGCTGAACGGAAGCGGCGATACCGGCCAGGACGGTGCCAACCTCCCGGCTCTCCCCTTCCAAGCTGTCGCCCAGGATCAGGGGCGTGACACCGGCCCCGACAGCAACCTCGGCCGCCACCTGCAGAGACCGCCGCGGCGTCGCGGCCATCCTGACCTCGCACTTGCGGAACAAAGGATTATCCGGCTTCGGGGTTTCCCGTTCCGCAGCCTCCAGCACCCTAATGGCGCTCGCCGGCAGAGACATACCGTACATTTCCACCAGACGGCGCGCATCTTCGAAGGTCGTGAGATCCGGGACGGTGGGCCCCGATGCAATGGCCTGCGGCTCGTCGCCGGGGACGTCAGAAATTAGAATGCTGACCACCCGCGCAGGCGCGCAGGCGGCGGCCAACTGGCCGCCCTTGATACGCGACAGGTGCCGGCGGATGCAGTTCATTTCGTTGATCGTCGCGCCCGACGCCAACAGCGCCTGATTGACCGCCTGCTTATCCGCCAGGGTCATTCCCTCGGCGGGAAGGGTTAGCAGCGCCGAGCCCCCGCCGGAAATCAGGCAAATCACCAGATCGTTCTCGGTCAGGCCCGACACCGTCTCAAGGATCCTCCCCGCCGCGGCGAGACCGGCCTCATCCGGCACGGGGTGCGCCGCTTCCAGGATCTCGATTCGCTCGCACGGGACCGCGTATCCATAGCGTGTCACGATAACGCCTTCGATAAGGACACCAGGGTGCTTTTCGGCGAAGTGCCGCTCCAAAGCCTGCCCCATCACGGCGGAAGCCTTTCCGGCGCCGATCACCACGGTGCGCCCGCCTGCCGGCGGGTCCGGCAGGCAAGGCGGCACGCACAGCATGGGGTCGGCCGCGGCGACCGCGGCCTCGAACATCTCCTGCAAGAGGATTTCGGGATCTTTCATACAAACACTCGCGGGCTACAGGGATGAGGCTTATGCTCGGTTTCGAACAAGAAGGAAACCGGGCATGACCGATGCGCAATTCACCCTGCATCCGAAACTGGAAGCGGACACAAAGCAAGTCCTCGATTTACCGCTTTGCCGCGTCCGGTTGATGAACGATGCCCGGTTTCCCTGGCTGATCCTGGTACCGAGACGCCCGGATGTGCGGGAAATCCACGCACTCGATCCCGCCGACAGGTTCCAGTTGATGGAAGAAAGCTGCGGCTGCGCCGCCGCGTTGGAGCGCGATGTGGGCGCGCTTAAAATGAATGTAGCCGCATTGGGCAACATGGTTCCGCAGTTGCATGTTCATGTTATCGCCCGGTTCGAAGAAGACGCCGCGTGGCCCGGTCCGGTCTGGTGCATCGGGGATGCTGCGCCCTACGATCCAGAAATCATGGAGGCGTCCGTCACCCGCTATGCGCGAGCCATAGAGGCCCTGCGCGACGGCGTACCGCCTTAACGCCGGCGCCGGAAGACGGCCGGCGCGGAGAAAACGTTGCGCAACCAAACCTTAAGTAAAGGGTTCTGCAGGCAAAATGTACAATCGGACCAAAATTTGGGCCGCTGCCGCCGCGACTTTTCTGTTCTCGGCACTATTGATCGCCGGTGCCGTGCTGTCTTCCTTTCCCGCCGGGGTGCAGATAACCGATCAACCTTTCGAGGCACCCGGATTCTTGGTCGATGGACGCACATTGTATCTGGGATCGAGCCATCGAGGATCGGACCTCTTAAGCGATCTGGTATCCGGCACGTGGTTCGGCATCTGGATCTGCGGCGTTTCAAGCATCTTGTCGATCGCAATCGCATGGCCGATCCGGCGCGCTGTCCTGAGTAGATTGAGAATTGTCAGGGTGGCGGCAGTCGTTTCCATCAGAACCGTCTGCGCCCTGTCGATAGTGTCTTTATTTATGTTACTGGCCGTTACCGGGAATTATTACGAACACGCGCCAGCCCCCCTGATCCTGTTGCTGACATTGTACGCTCTGCCGTTCGGCGTTTTGTTTTTCGTAGCACTGTCGAAATCGGATTTCTCATTCGGCTATGGGGTCCGGTCTTTGTCCGTTTATGCATTGCGCCGGTGGGCAGCCGTGCACATGCTGTTCGCCGCGCTTGGGTTCCTTTTCTGGTTAAGGTCGGAGTGGCCGGGCAGCCTGATCGGCATTGCCCGCTCGCACGCAACACTCATCGCCTTCGGAGATTGGACCCCGGCACTCCCGGTTCTCATTCATATCAGTGTGGCCCTGTGCCTTCGGCTTTGGGCTGAAATTCTGGAAGAATGCTGGACTTTACCGCCATCTCCCCTGTCGGATTGCTGGGTCTTCCTACCGAGCTTTCTGGAGAATGAACTGGCTGAACATCAATCCCGCCCCGCCGGTTCCGCGGTCATCGCAAAATCCAGCGCTCCGCGTCCTCCAGTCTGACGAACACTTCGACATCGACGTCGACGCCACTCTCCTTGGCGATGGACTGGAACAGCTGGACCAGAATCTTCCGGCCGAAATCCGGTGAGACCAATGCGAACTTCACGAACTTGATCCGGTTCGCCGTAAGCACCTTCACGATGTCCGTATAGAAGCCGGCATTGCCGATTGCCGTCGTCTTTCTGGTATCGGACAGAAGCCGGATTTCCTCCGAATCGCAGCCGGCCAGATGTCTGGAAAGACTGACTGTCCATACATTCACATCAATATCCGGCGACATCGCCTGAAACCAAAGCACCCGCCTATCGCCAACCTGCTTCCAGCAAGAAGTCACAGGCGATGTGTCTACGGCTGTCGATCCGACGCTCCGGTCGGTAGTCATAAACAAAGAAGCACTCCCGAACTTTGAAACACCGGTTTGATAATATGCGCAAGCCGGTGCTGTCGACAGGCTTTATACCCGTTTTAGTCGGCAAGCCGCGCCAGGGCGATTTCCTGCGTGTCGATGCCGCGGGACCAGATCATCTGCTTCCAGTCATCCGCGTCCTGATAGAAGGCGTCCCGCGCCTGGGCCTTGATCGCCTTCCCCTGCGCCGAGGAGAGATCGCCGTGCGCATGAAGCCAATTGTCGGCGCGCAGGGCGAGCAGAACCTTGTCCAAGGGTTGCGTTCCGAATTCCAGCGCAATGGACGTCACTTCCGCCTGCGGCAGTCCCCGGACGAAGGCTTCCAAATTGGTGCCCGTCAGACGGGCCGACGTCGACGACCCGTCGTCCGAGGATGTTACGTCCCCCCACCATTCCTGGGCGCGGTCCCAACCAGGAACACCGCGCGTGCCGTCGCCGATCCGCTCCCCAAAGCCCCGGGGGCCCAGGCCGGTATGATAATCGATGATCGCGACCCTTTTTGCACCGCGCAGATACTTGTCCATAACGGTTTCAAGGGTCCGGCGCGACCAACTGGGCCCTTTCCCACCGAAGAAGACGCCGTTCGGATCGGAATATTGCCCCGACGAAATCGCCGATTGCATGGTCATCGGCGGCAGTTCCTCGATCAACCGGTCGATCTCCGCCGTCGTCCGGGCGGCGACCTCGTCCGACCAGTCAGCCGGGCAAATCAGGTCGCGGTATTTTTCGTACCCGTCGTTCACCGGCAACGGTCGGTCGAAATCGACGAAGTTGCGGTTCAGGTCGATATTCTCTTCCGTCGTGCGGCGAAGCCAGGCGAATCCGAACGGATTAATGCCATGGATCTGCAACAGCGCCGTACCGGCGGCAAGACGGTTGGCCCGGCCGGTGCGGAACCAGCCGACCTGGACGCCGGACCCGCAGAAACCTTCCGCGCCATGCGTTCCGGACATCGTAACCAACACCCGTTCCGCGTCCCTGGGGCCAAGCCAGGCCACGTCAGTCGATAGCGCGATACCGTCCGGCCCGGCCGCCGGATTGTCGAAACGCTCCAGATCCGCGCCCGCATCCTGTGCAGCGGCGGTAAATTTGTCGCGGGCCTCCGCGTAATCGCTTGAGAAATACGAGGAGACGGACATGCTAGGAACCTCTCGATGGCTGTGGAAGACGCCGATCCGGCGTCATCCTTTGGGATCATATGTCGGCAACCGAAACAAGCGTGAATCCGCAACAAGATCTGTTCCCTGCGGTCTTTGACGGTTGGTTCGCGCGGCGCGGCTGGCAGCCGCATCCGCACCAGACGGCTATGGTTGCGGCGGCCAGGAACGGCGCGCACACGCTGCTGATCGCCCCCACCGGCGGCGGCAAGACTCTGTCAGGCTTCCTGGCCAGCATGATCGATCTGGCGCAACACCCGGTTCAGGGACTCCACACCGTCTATATCTCCCCCCTGAAGGCGCTCGCCGTCGATATCCACCGCAACCTGGAACAGCCGATTGCAGAGATGGGCCTGTCGATCCGCTGTGAGACGCGCACCGGCGACACGCCGCAGGGAAAACGGGTGCGGCAGAAACTGGACCCGCCCAACATCCTGCTGACAACGCCGGAATCGCTCGCGCTGATGATCTCCTACGAGGAAGCGTGGGACCTCTTCGCCGGGCTTAAATGCGTGATCGTCGACGAGGTTCACGCACTGGCCGGAACAAAAAGGGGGGACCAGCTTTCCCTCTGCATGGCGAGACTGTCGAAGATCGCGCCGGCGGCGCGGCGGGTGGGTCTGTCGGCAACCGTGGCCCACGAGGATGCGTTGCAATCGTGGCTGGCCCCCGGCGGTGACGCGGCGCGGATATCCATCATCCGGGGCGGCGGCGGCGCGCGGGCGCAAGTCTCGGTGCTTGACGGGCTGGAACTGCCCTGGTCCGGGCATTACGCCTTGCACGCCGCCGAACGCGTCTATCGGGAAATCCGCAACGCCGGCGTCACCATCGTCTTCGTCAATACGCGCGGCCAGGCGGAAACCCTGTTCCAGGCGATCTGGCGGCTGAACGAAGACAACCTGCCAATCGCCCTGCATCACGGAAGCCTGGCCGTCGAACAGCGCCGCAAGGTCGAAGCGGCGATGGCGGACGGACGGCTGCGGGGCGTGGTGGCGACCTCTTCCCTGGATCTCGGCATCGACTGGGCGGCGGTCGATCTGGTGATCCAGATGGGCGCACCGAAAGGCGTCAGCCGCCTGCTGCAAAGGATCGGCCGCGCCGGGCACCGGCTGGATACGCCAAGCCGCGCCATCCTCGCCCCCGGTAACCGGTTCGAGGTGCTGGAATGCATGGCGGCCATCGAAGGGGTCGACCGGATGCGGCTGGACGGGGACCCGCCGCCGCCCGGCGGACTGGACGTGCTGGCGCAACACATACTGGGTCTGGCCTGTTCGGCACCGTTTACCGCCGACGGCCTCTATGCGGAGATTGTGTCCGCCGGCGCTTATGCGGACCTGGACCGGCAGGATTTCGACGATGTCCTTCGATACGTGGAGGATGGCGGCTACGCGCTGCGCGCCTATGACCGTTACAAGCGGTTGTTCCGGAAGGGAAGCGGCGAATACGAAGTGGCCGGACCGCGCGTCGCCCGGCGGCACCGGATGAATATCGGCACCATTGTCCAGGAACCGATGGTAAAGCTGAAACTGCGCCGCGGGCCGGTGCTGGGCGAAATGGAAGAGTATTTCATCAACGCGCTGGAGCCCGGCGACACCTTCATGTTCGCGGGGCGTTTGCTGCGGTTCGACGGGTACAAAGAGACCACGGCCATGGTTGTCGAGACGTCCGGCGACGCACCCAAGATTCCCGCCTATATGGGCGGTCGCATGCCCTTCACCACATATCTGTCCGACAGGGTTCGCGAAATGCTGTCGGACCCGGCTGAATGGCGCGCCTTTCCGGAACAGGTCGCGGAATGGCTGCGCCTGCAGCAATGGCGTTCGGTCCTGCCCAGCCCCGACGGATTGTTAGTGGAAAGCTTCCCGCGCCGGGGTAAGGAGTATCTGGTCGCCTATTGTTTTGCGGGCCGGAACGCCCATCAGACGCTGGGCATGCTGCTGACCCGTCGGATGGAACGGATGGGCTACGGACCGCTTGGTTTCGTCGCCAGCGATTATGTCATCGCGGTATGGAGCTTGCGGCCGGTGACGGACATCGCGGGCCTGTTCGACGAAGATATGATGGGGGACGACCTGGAAGCCTGGATGGACGAAAGCTCGCTGATGCGGCGCACGTTCCGCAACGCCGCGATTATCGCTGGACTGATCGAACGGCGCATGCCCGGTCAGGAAAAGACCGGCCGCCAGGTCACATTCTCCGCCGACCTGATCTACAACGTCCTGCGCGAACATCAGCCGGACCATATTCTGCTGCGCGCAACACAGCGCGACGCCGCCGCAGGAATGACCGATGTCGCCAGGCTGGCCGACATGCTTCATAAGGCGCAGGGCAAGATCAGCCATCGGCGGCTCGACCGGGTATCGCCGCTTGCGGTCCCCATCCTTTTGGAGATCGGAAAGGAATCGGTCTACGGCAGCGGCGTCGACGACCTGCTGGCGGAAACCGCCGACGCTCTGGTCGAGGAAGCCATGGGCGGCGACATCCATGGCGAATTGCCGCTGAGCTAACACGGAGGAATGCAGGTTGAGTACGCCGCGCCCCCCTCCAACACCGAACATTGTCTTGAACGGCGTCAGTCTGATTCCGCTTCCCAGCGGTGCGCTCTACTGGCCGGAACGAAAGACCCTGGCGGTGGCCGACCTGCATTTCGAGAAGGGCAGCGCCTTTGCGCGGCGCGGCCAATTGCTGCCGCCCTACGACACCAGCGCCACCCTGCACTTGCTGGAAAAACTGGTCGCCGACCTGAAGCCGGCACGGGTGATTTGCCTCGGCGACAGTTTTCACGACGAGCATGCCGCATCCCGGATGGCGGAGGAGGATTCAGACCGGATCGCGGCCCTGACAGCACGGACGGAATTCGTCTGGATCGCCGGCAACCACGACCCCACGCCGCCCAGAACTCTCGGCGGTTCGGTGCTCGACACTCTTACCGACGGCGCGTTGAGGTTCCAGCATGAAGCCGCGCCGGCTCCGGTCGCGGGGGAAGTCTCCGGCCATTTCCACCCCAAGGCCCGGATCAGAACCCGTGCGCGGCGCATTTCCGCGCGCTGTTTCATCAGCGACGGTAAACGTCTGATCCTGCCGTCCTTCGGCGCCTTCACCGGCGGGCTGAACGTTCGCGATCAGGCGATAAGCCGCTTCTTCCCAAAGGGATACCATGTCTGGCTGATTGGGCGGGACCGTGTTCACAAGTTTCCGCGTTCGGCGACCGAAGCGGGCCCGGAGGCTGAGAAACGGGCCGGAAAATAAACGAGCCGGGACCAAGGTCCCGGCTCGTTTTGCACGGAGGTGTTGGGGGGGAAGGTACCGTCCGTGACCCGATCAATGATCGAACATAGGGGTCTACGCTTACTGGGTTTCGGTAGATCACAAAAAATCCGGCTTTTTTTGAACTTCTCGAAATTTTTCGCCCGCGCGAAAATATCCCTCCCGTAATTATGGTTGATCGGTAATCCGAGGCTTCCGGCTAACCGTATGACAAATCAGTGTTCCGTTCGTCCGGGATAGGATCCTGCACCGTCTGTCCTATCCCGACGCTAGTATCGACCATAGTATCCAAGGGTCCCATGGCTTCTCCCTGTATTGCTTGGCTTCGGCGCGATTTGCGGCTCTCGGATAACCCCGCCTTGTTCGCGGCGGCCGCCTCCGGCGCTCCGGTCGTCTGCCTGTTTGTCCTGGACGACGATGATGCCGGAGAGAATGCGACAGGCGGCGCAAGCCGATGGTGGCTGCATCACAGTCTTGCCGCGCTTCATGCCGATCTGAAGGCGCGGGGCATCGGCCTGATCCTCAAAAAGGGACGCGCGGACTCCGTTCTTCTGGCGCTGGCGGACAAGCTTGGCGCAAAAGAAGTGCATTGGAACCGGCTTTACGAGCCATGGTCGATTGCCCGGGACACCAAGATCAAATCGCGCCTGACGGAACGCGGTATCGCGGCGGAGAGCCATGCCGCCGACATGCTGCGCGAGCCTTGGCAGGTCAAGACCAAGGCGGGCGGCCCCTTTTCCGTCTTCACGCCCTTCTGGCGCGCCCTTCAGGCCATGGGCGCTCCCCCACCTCCCCTGCCGGCCCCGGCGGCGGCCAATGGCTCGACGGAGATCGAGAGCGACAGTCTCGACGATTGGGCGCTGACACCGCACGCGCCGGATTGGGCGGCGGAGTTCCCGGATCATTGGACGCCGGGGGAAGCGGGCGCGGCCGCCCGGCTGGAAGGCTTTCTGGGCGGACCGGCGAACGGCTATGCGAAGGGGCGCGACTTTCCGGCCCAGCCGGCTGTCTCCCGCCTGTCGCCGCATCTGCATTTCGGCGAAATCAGCCCCCGCCAGATCTGGCACGCGACCGAGATGGCGATGGCCGACGGCACGGTCAGCGACACCGCCGGCCGGTCGTTCCTGCGCGAGGTAGGATGGCGGGATTTCAACAGGCACCTGCTCTACCACAATCCGCACACCGTCGACGCCAACTTCCGCCCCCAGTTCGATACGTTTCCCTGGGCCGTCGACGACGCCGCGTTCCGGGCCTGGACGCAGGGGCGGACCGGGTATCCGTTCGTCGATGCCGGCATGCGGGAGCTTTGGCGGACCGGCATCATGCATAACCGGGTGCGCATGGTGGCCGCCTCCTTCCTGGTAAAACACCTACTGATCGACTGGCGCAAGGGAGAAGCCTGGTTCCGGGATACGCTGGTCGATGCGGACCTGGCGAACAATGTGGGCGGATGGCAATGGACCGCCGGCTGCGGTGCGGACGCCGCCCCCTACTTCCGGATCTTCAATCCGATCACCCAGGGGGAGAAGTTCGATCCCACCGGCGCGTACACCCGGCGCTGGGTGCCGGAACTGGCCGCCCTGCCCGACAAGTATCTGTTCAAGCCGTGGGAAGCGCCGCCGCTGGTTCTGCGCCAGGCGGGCGTCACCCTGGACGAGACCTATCCCGCACCGATTGTGGATCATGCGGCCGCCCGGCAGCGGGCCTTGGACGCCTACGAAACCGTGAAACAAAAACAACCCGCCGAAATCAGTAAGGGGGCCGCGTAGATTATGAAGATTGCTGTTATTGGGTCCGGCATCGCCGGCCTCGGCGCCGCCTGGCTGCTGGGCAAACGCCACGAGGTTACGATTTATGAACGGAACGGTTATGTGGGCGGCCATTCGAACACGGTCGACGCGCCGGTACCGGGCGGCGGATCGATCCCCGTCGATACCGGCTTCATCGTCTATAACGAACGGACTTACCCCAACCTGATCGGACTGTTCGATCACCTGCAGGTGCCGGTGAAAAAGACGGACATGTCCTTCGGCGTTTCCCTGGACGAGGGGCGGATCGAGTATGGCGGCAGCAACCTTGCGACGCTTTTCGCGCAACCGAAAAACCTATTCTCCCCACGGTTTCATAAAATGATCCGCGACCTGCTGCGGTTCTACAAGAACGCCCCGGAACTTCTGGATCATCCAAACGCGGCGAACGTGACATTGGGCAGCTATCTCGACACCAACGGATACGGCGACGCTTTCGCGCGCGATCACCTGCTGCCCATGGCCGCCGCGATCTGGTCCTGCTCCACGGAAACCATGCGCGATTTTCCGGCGCATTCCTTCGTCCGGTTCTTCGTCAATCACGGCCTGCTGGAAATCAAGGACCGTCCGCAATGGTGGACGGTGGACGGGGGCAGCCGCGAATATGTGCGGCATCTTCGGGCCCAGTTGAAAGAGGACGTGCAGCTCGGCCGCCCGGCGCGCACGGTCAGCCGCGGCCCGTCCGGTCCGGTTGTGACCGACGACACGGGGACCGAAGAAACCTACGATCATGTGGTCATGGCCTGTCACGGCGACGAGGCTTTCCGGCTGCTCGCCGACAAATCTGACCTGGAGGGCGGTATCCTCGGCCGGTTCAAATATCAGTTGAACGAAGCGATCCTGCATACCGACAAATCGCAGATGCCGCGCCGCCGCCTGACCTGGTCAAGCTGGAACTATCTGGCCGACAGCAACAGCGCAGAGTCGCGCCGGGTCGCCGTAACCTACTGGATGAACAAACTTCAGTTGCTCGACCCGAAGCACCCGCTGTTCGTCACCCTCAACCCGATCCACACCATCGCCGCCGACAAGATTATCGGCCAGTTCGCCTATGATCACCCGATGTTCGACAGCGGCGCGGTCCGGTCCCAGGGCGAATTGCACGCAATCCAGGGACAGGGCGGGGTCTGGTACTGCGGCAGCTACTGCGGATATGGCTTCCACGAAGACGGGCTTGCCTCGGCTGTCGCGGTGGCGCGCCGGCTGGGCGCGGAGGCGCCGTGGGGGCATCGGCCGCACCATGCGATGGCGGCGGTTCTGGGTCCGGACCGGGCCGCCGACCGCAAAGCAGCCTAGGGCGGGATCATGGACGGCGACTTCCTTGCCGGCAGAATACGGACCCCGGACCGGGCCGAAGCGTCCACAAGCGGCCCGCCGCCGCCCTCGATCTATTTCGGTGCGGTGGTTCACAAGCGTTTGCAGCCGTTCGTCCACAGGCTCGACTATTCCGTCTTCTCGTTGCTGTTGGATATCGACCGGCTGGAAGAAACGGCGGCGCGGTCCCACCTGCTGAAATACAACCGGCCGGGTGCGGTCTCGTTCTATGACAAGGACCATGGCCCCCGGGACGGCACGCCGATCCGCCCCTGGCTGGACCGGGTTCTGGCCGCCCATGGCGTCGCCGGCCCAATCGGCGCCGTGCGCCTCTTCTGCTTTCCCCGCCTGTGGGGCTATGTCTTCAATCCCCTGAGCATCTACTACTGCTACAATCCCGACGGCAGGCTCTCCACGGTCTTGTACGAGGTCTGCAACACCTTCGGCGAATGGCACGGATACCTGCTGAAAGCCGACGCGCCGGACACGGACGCCCCGATCCGCCAGTCGGTGGAGAAGATCTTTCACGTCTCCCCCTTCATGCCGGTGGACGGACAATACGCTTTCACACTGAAGCCGCCGGGCGAACGGTTTTCGCTGACCATTCGCTACCAGGACAGCGGCGGACAGGACCGGATGATCGCGCGGCACACGGGCAAGCGCGCGGATTTGACCCGCGCCACCCTGGTAAAGGCGTTGCTGAAACATCCCCTGATGACCTGGAAGGTAACGGCGGGCATCCATTGGGAAGCCTTGAAACTGTGGTTCAAAGGGGCGGTCTATCATCCCAAACCCGCCCCACCGGAGCATGAAATCACCCGCTGACGCTAAAACCTCTTGGCGACAGGAGGTAAATTGAAGAGGATTATGGACCCGATGACGGACGGTACTGTTATGCACGACGGTGGCAGTAACACTGGTCATATGGCGGTGGGGCGCGTGGGCCCCGCGACGAAACTGATGCTCGGCCTGGCCGACAGGTTCGAGGCCGGACGCATCCGTTGGATTCTACCGAACGGCGCAGAGCGCATCACCGGCAAGGGCGCGGTATTGACCGACCCGCCGGGCGAGCGGATCGTCACCGTGCGGCTTAAGAACGACCGGGTCGCCAAGAAACTGTTCTTCGGCGGCAATATCGGCATCGCCGAAGCTTATATGGACGGCGACTACGACGTCGACGACCTGTCCGGCTTCCTGACCATCTGCGCTTGCAACTACGCGATGCTGGAAAACACCCTTCGCGGGTCGGCGCTGTACCGCAACACGATGAAGGTGCTGCATTGGCTGAACCGGAATTCAGAGACCGGCTCCAAGAAAAACATCCATTATCACTATGATCTGGGAAACAGTTTCTACGAGCGTTGGCTGGACCCGACGATGACATACAGCTCGGCGGAGTTCCTTGGCGATCATGAAGATCTGCCAATGGCGCAGACCAACAAGTACGAGCGCCTCGCCGAACGCCTGGACGTGGCCGAAGGACATCATGTGCTGGAGATCGGTTGCGGCTGGGGCGGTTTCGCCGAACATGTCGCGAAATCGCGCGGCGCGCGGGTCACGGCCCTGACGATTTCCGATGAACAGTACAATTATGCGGCGCGCCGCATTCAGCGGGAGGGTTTGGGCGAGAAGGTAGAGGTCGTCAAACGCGACTATCGACAGGAACGCGGCTCTTACGACCGTATCGCCTCCATCGAGATGTTCGAGGCCGTCGGCGAGGAATACTGGCCCGTCTTCTTCGACAATGTCCGCGAACGCCTGACCCATGCCGGCCAGGCGGCGATGCAGATCATCACGATCAAGGACGAGAATTTCGACGACTATAAAAGCCGCCCGGACTTCATTCAGCGCTATATCTTCCCCGGCGGCATGCTGCCGTCGCCGACCGCCTTGAAGGCGCAGATCGAGCGCGCCGGCCTGAAGATCGGCGCATACGATACCTTTGGGCAGAGCTACGCCAAAACGCTGGCGGAATGGAACGCGCGCTTTCAGGACGCCTGGACGGAAATCGCCGCCATGGACACCGCCCGGCGTCGGTTCGATCTTCGATTCAAACGCATGTGGGAATACTATCTTTCCTACTGCGAGGCCGGATTTCGGGCGGGCACGATAGATGTCTGCCGGGTGGCGATAAACAAGGTCTGACACCACCGCCCCCGCCGTCCCATGACCGCCCTTCGCGAACGTCTGCCCTGGTGGCTGCTGATGTGTTACGGCGCGCCGGCCTTGCCGTTGGCCGCCGTCACACTGCCCGTCTATGTGCAGATCCCGAAATTCTACGCTGTCGATATGGGATTGGGCCTCGCCGCGGTGGGCGGCATCCTGCTGGCGGCGCGGCTTTGGGACGTGGTGACGGACCCTTTGGTCGGCCTGCTTTCCGACCGCACCCGCGGGCGTTTCGGCAGACGGCGGCCCTGGGTCGCCGCCGGGTCGGTGCTGACCGGCCTGCCGGCCTATCTGCTGTTCGTCCCGCCCGATGACATCGGCCCCGCTTATCTTCTGTCGGTCGCCGTTCTCCTTTATCTGGGTTGGACGATGGCGGTGCTGCCGTACAACGCCTGGGGCGCGGAGCTTTCCGACGATTATCACCGCCGCACGACCATAACCGCCTGGCGGGAGGGCGCGGTGATCGCCGGCACGCTTGTCGCCGCCGTCATTCCCGCCCTCTTCCCGGACAATTCAGGCGAGGGACTTTGGGTTCTGGCCATCGTTCTGCTTATCGCCTTACCTGCGACTGTTCTGGCCGCGGTTCTGGCGGTTCCCGATCAGGGAGCCCCCGCCCGGCAGCATGTACCGTTTCGGCAGATGGGCCGCGCAATGGCCGCAAACCGGCCCTTCCGCCGGCTGCTCGGCGCATGGTTTCTAAACGGGGTGGCGAACGGCCTGCCGGCGACGCTGTTTCTGCTGTTTGTCGAATTCGGACTCGGTGCGCCGGAGCAATCCGGGTTTCTGCTTCTAACGTATTTCCTGTCGGCGGTTGTCGGATTGCCGGTTTGGTTGTGGCTCGGCAAACGCTGGGGCAAGCACAGATGCTGGTGCGGCGCGATGCTCTGGGCCTGCATCTGGTTCGCCGGCGTGCCGTTCCTGGACGCCGGGGATGTCGAAGGCTTCTTTTTGATCTGTATTGCGACCGGCTTGGCGCTTGGGGCGGACCTTGCTCTGCCGCCGAGCATGCAAGCGGACGTGGTGGATGTCGACCGTGCGGAAAGCGGTGAGAGACGGACGGGAGCCTATTTCGCCCTTTGGGGCATGGCTCAGAAACTGGCCTTGGCGTTGGGCGTCGGGATTGCGTTTCCTCTGTTGGAACTGGCGGGCTTCAACGCGGAATCTGTGGGGAATGGCCGGGAACGGGATGTCGGCATCTGGGCCCTGGTAGCTTTGTATTCGATGGCGCCCATCGCCTTCAAGGTGGCGTCCGTAATGCTTATTTGGCGGCATCCGCTAACGGAAACAGCCCATTCTGCGTTGCGGCGAAAGATTGCGGAAGGAAACTGATCTTGTTTAGCGGACGACACGTACAATGGATGGGTTTGATAATATTTGCGGCTTTTCTCGCTGGCTGTGGTGGTATGAAGGTTACGGACTTCAAAGATTCGGAAACGCGGCTTGTTCTGGAGGAATTCTTCCAGGGCCGGACCTATGCGGCGGGTATCTTCCAAGACCGCTTCGGCAACGTCCGACGCCAGTTCACCGTCGAGATCGAAGGCCGTTTCGAAGAAGGCATCCTGACGCTGGTGGAAGACTTCGTGTATGACGACGGAGAGACGGAACAGCGCATATGGACCCTGACGAAGCTTGACGAGCATCGGTACGAAGGCACGGCGAAAGGCGTGGTCGGCCGCGCGTTCGGCGAAGCCCATGGAAACGCCTTCAACTGGAAATACACCTTCGACCTGAAGGTCGGCGACGGCACATGGCGCGTTGACTTCGACGATTGGATGTTCCTGCAGCCGGGCGGCGTGCTGATCAACAAGGCCGTTGTCAGTAAATGGGGCGTAACGATTGGGGAAGTGACATTGTCCTTCACCAAACCTGTGCCGGCCCGCGCCGCCGCAAACGACGACGAGCAAGCCGCCCTTCTGCGCATCGCTGAATAGCGGGACCGGCCAAAACGCTTAATCGGCAAAGACGCCTAATACTTTGCCCCGGCCTGTGCTTCCAACTACAGGATCCGCTTTATCGCCGTTGGCCGTCACGGACCGGACTTAACGGGCCCACGGGTTGCGTTTCAGCGGTCACGAGGCGGCTTTCGGCAAGCTCGCCCGCACGTTCCAGGATCGGATATGCAACCGACGTTACATGGCTGTTGATACGTTTCAGGTCCCGCAGGATATCCAAATGCAGGGCGCTGGTTAAGATCGATTCCGGCCGCCCTTCCCCAATCCGTACGAAGTGGTTGTCGGTGAACCGGCGCTCAAGGTCCCGGATCGTAGACTTCTCCCGCAGCAGGTTGCGCGCAAGATCCAGGTTGCCGGACATGAATGTCGAGATCGCAAGATCGAGATTAGCCAAAATGCGGGTATGAAAGGTCTCAATCTCCTCAACCCCTTCCGCCGAGAAGGAAACCTGTTTTTTGATTTTCCTGGCTGCAAGATCCATCAGGTTCTTGTCGACGATATCCCCGATATGTTCGAGGTTTGTGGTGAAACTCAGAATCTCGACGCAACGCGTGCTTTCCTGCGCATCCAGTTCCTCCCTGGAGAGGGCCGTGAGGTAGAGCTTGATGGCCTCATGCAAACGATCGATGAGGTCGTCTGACCGTTCGATCTGTTTCCGCAGATCGTCGTCGTCCTTGCGAAAAACCTCTTGGGTCAGCCGAAGCATTCGATTGACTTCATCCCCCATTCGCAGCGCTTCTCTTTCCGCGCAACTGATCGCGACCGCCGGGGTTTCGATCACGTCGTAATCCAAATACCGAGGCATACCAGGATCGTTGGATTCCGGACCTTCGGTGATCATCTTCGACATCACACTGGCAACCAGCCCTAAGACAGGAATGAACAGGATCGACAGCGCAATATTGAAGCCGCTGTGAAACACCGCCAGGGAATGCGCGGCGCCATCCGAAAACATACCGAGATACGGGACCACATACGGCACGAGCGGCAGTGCAGCGATTGCGCCGGTTGCGCGCATCGCCAGGTTTCCAAAGGTCAGGCGGCGAACCGCTGCAGGCGCGCGGAAAGTAAGCGCCGCCGCGGGGAGACCCGCGCCGCAATTGATGCCGAGGACGAGTACCAATGCAAATTGAAAGCTCAATACCTGCGCGGACGCCAACGACATGACCACCAGAACCATCGCAACGCTTGAATGCGACAGCCAGGTCAAGGCCGCCATGATCAGCAGGGCCAGCAGCGGCTCCTTATAGAGCGGCTGCAGCAGAAGAGACAGGGTCGCGGTTTCGCGCAAGGGCACGGAAGCCAGAACGATCAGTTTCATCGCCAGCAGGACGAGGCCGAGCCCGATAGCGATTCTGCCCAGGTTTTTGCGCCGTGACTTTTCCGACGAAAGGAACAAGCACACACCTGCGGCAAGCAACAGCGGCGACAGCCAGCCGATGTCAAACGCGACGATCTGCACAACGACGGTCGTCCCGACATCGGCGCCCAACATCACGGCCAGCGCCACCGCTCCCCCCAGCAGGCCCTGCCGCACAAATGACGAGGCGACCATGGCGGAGGCGGTGGAGCTCTGCAGAATCGTTGAAATGATCAATCCGGCGCCAAAAGCCGTGACCCGGTTCTTGCCTGACAGCCCGATTACCCGGCGCATGGCCGC
This sequence comes from Hwanghaeella sp., assembly GCA_028282025.1. Classification (GTDB taxonomy): domain Bacteria; phylum Pseudomonadota; class Alphaproteobacteria; order UBA8366; family Aestuariispiraceae; genus Hwanghaeella. Next base: position 20,941 of record JANQIT010000102.1, read on the forward strand.
GCCATAGGAACGGGTAAAGCCGGTTCTGACCATCCGGATACCCCACAGCAGCAACGCCACGCCGCCAAGCACGTTGATCAACACGTCCATGATGAAGAGACACCTCCAATTTTTACCTGACCGGGCTTGGATCAAGCCCGCGGTCCGGCAGCTTGCCGGGACGTTCAAGCGAGCCGGAGGTGTGGGCGGCTCATTGAGAAGGCGGGATAGTATGAGATTCTATGAGGACTGGAAAGTGCTAACGCGCGGAAGGCGATCCGCGACGGGCGTAAATGGCCCGGCGCGGTGCTGCTGCGCCGGTGGTGAGCACCATAAGCTCAGCCACCGGCCATTTTCGGTAGGATGAAAACCTCGCTGTCCGGCTCGATCTTCTGCAACTTGTTCAGGCGATAGAGCGTCCCGTCAATCGAAACGGTCACCCCATCTTCCAGAACGGGCTTCAGTCTGGGAGCCTCCTCGCAGAGGGCGCGCAGCATCCGGTCGATATTGGGCGCATCGATTTCGAAATCCTTGCGCCCGTCCGCCAGTTGGCTGAGCGACCCCCAAAGGACGACTTTCGCCATGCTATTCCGCCGCCAGCGCTCCCGGCTCCGTCGGCCTGCTGTTCAACAGCGCAAGAAGCCGCGGCGGCGACATCGGCAGTTCCTGCGGGCGGACACCGACGGCCGCGGCGACCGCGTTGGCGATGGCCCCCAGCGGCGGCACGATGGAGGTTTCGCCCACCCCGCGCACCCCATAGGGATGCCCCGGATTGGGAACTTCGACGATCACCGTATCTATCTTCGGCAGGTCGGACGCAACCGGAACCCGGTAATCCAGGAACCCGGCATTCTCCAGCAAACCTTTGTCGTTATAGATATATTCCTCGTTGATCGCCCAGCCGATTCCCTGGGCCGCGCCGCCCTGCATCTGTCCTTCGACATAGGACGGGCTGACCGCCTTTCCGGCGTCCTGCGCGATCAGATAGCGCAGGACCGTGATCCGGCCCGTACCGGGATCGACTTCCGCATCGACAACATGGGTGGCGAAGCTCGGTCCCGCCCCGTCGGCGCTGCATTCCGCATGCCCGGCAATCGGGCCGCCGGTCGCCGCGGCGTTCTGCGCCAGTTCCCGGATCGACATGGGCTCGAACTCGCCCGCATTCGGACCGGCGGGATGGGCCGCCCCCTGCTTCCAGGTGACCGCGTCTTCCGGGATGCCCCAGGCGGCGGCGGCGCGCCGGCACAGCACGTTCTTGGCGTTGCGGGCGGCTTCGATGGTGGCCAACCCGCTGGCGAAGGTGGCCCGGCTGCCGTCGGTCACATCGTTGTAGCCAAGGGTCGCGGTATCCGCGATCACCGTCTGCACATTGGCATACGGAATTTCCAACTCTTCCGCAGCCATCGCACACATCGAAGCCCGGCTGCCGCCGATATCCGGCGTTCCGACGGAAAGCGCCACCGTCCCGTCGATATTCACATTCAGGCTGACCGCCGTCTGGCCGCCGAAATTGAACCAGAAGCCGGAGGAAACGCCCCGACCTTGGTTCGGGCCCAGCGGCACCGCATAGTTATCGTGCGCTTTCACGGCTTCCAGCGTCTCGATCAGGCCGATATCCTTGAACACCGGGCCATAAGCCGAACGGTCGCCGCCCTTGGCCGCGTTCTTCAAGCGGAAATCGACCGGGTCCATGCCGCAGCGATTGGCCAGATCATCGACCACGCCCTCTACGGCGAAGGCCGCCATCGGCGCGCCGGGCGCGCGGTAGGCCGCCTGTTTGGGGCGGTTCGTCACGACGTCCCAACCGCTCGCCTTGACGTTGTCCAGCTTGTAGCAGGCGAAGGCGGTCATCGCCCCCATCTGCACCGGGGAACCCGGATAGGCCCCGCCCTGGTACTTTAATTCCGCCTCGGCCGCGGTGATCCGGCCGTCCGCGGTGCAGCCCATCTTTACCCGGATCGCCGCCGACGCGGTCGGGCCGGTGGCCTTGAAGACCTCGTCGCGGGTCATCACCAGCTTCACGGGCCGGCCCGCCTTGCGCGACAGCATCAGCGCGACAGGCTCGATGAAGACCGTCGTCTTGCCCCCGAAACCGCCGCCGATTTCAGACGCGGTGACACGCAGCTTGGAAACATCCATGCCGGTCAGTTGGGCGCAGACGTCGCGCACCATGAAGTGGCCCTGGGTGCAGCACCAGATCTCGCCAGACCCGTCGCCGGAAATATTGGCGAGGCAGGCATGCGGCTCGATATAGCCCTGATGCGCCGCCCCGGTCGTGAAATCCCGTTCCACGACATAATCGGCCTTGGCGAAACCGTCTTCAACGTCGCCATGTCCGAATTCGAAATGGCCGGCAATGTTGGTCGGCTTGTCTTCCGCGCCTTCCAAGCCGTCAGTCCGGATATGATCGTGCAGGATCGGCGCATCCGCCGCCATCGCAAGTTCGACATCGACGACGTGCGGCAGCACTTCGTACTCAACCTCGATCAGTTTCAAGGCGCGGCGCGCAATCCGAACGTCCGTCGCCGCCACCGCGGCGACCGAGTGCCCGTCGTAAAGCACTTTTTCCCGCGCCATGATGTTATAGCGAACGTTCCGCAACTCTTCATCGGCCAGCACGTTCTCGTTGTCGGGAAAGTCCGCGCTGGTGACGACTGCTTTCACCCCCTCCAGGGCTTCGGCCTTGGAGGTGTCGATCCGCTTGATGCGCGCATGCGCATGCGGACTGCGCAGGATTTTCGCGTGCAGCATGCCCGGCGCCATCATGTCGGCGCCGAATTTCGCGCGTCCCGTCACCTTGTCGACGCCGTCCGGCCGCAGATTGTGCTCGCCGACAACGGTGAATCCTTCGGTTTTCACAGTGCGGTCATCAGACATGGCTCGCCTCCCTCATTTCGGCGGCGGCCGCCTGGACCGCGCGAATGATCTTGTCATAACCGGTACACCGGCACAGGTTCCCCGCCAGCCAATAGCGGATTTCCGTTTCGGACGGGTCGGGATTCTTTTCCAGCAGAGCTTTGGCGGCAACCAGAATGCCCGGCGTGCAGACGCCGCATTGCAGGGCCGCGTTCTCCAGGAATTGCCGCTGCAACGGGTGCAGACGGTCGCCGTCCGCCATGCCTTCGATGGTTTCGATCTCGCGTTCCTGCGCCTCGGCGCCCAGCACCAGACAGGAACAGATCGGCCGCCCGTCCATCACGACCGTGCAGGCGCCGCAATCGCCGGTGCCGCAGCCTTCCTTGGCGCCCGTCATCAAGAGCCGGTCGCGCAGGACGTCCAGTAAAGTCTCGTCCGGGTCGCAGAGATACTCGGTCGAATCCCCGTTGATCGTGGTTGTTACATGAATTTGGCTCATCCGTTTTCCCCCGCCCGCTCCAGGGCGATTTTCGCAGTACGTTTCGCGAGAGTGCCGGCCACCTCTACCCGGTAGGCGACGGTTCCGCGCTTGTCATCAATCGGCTTGGCAGCGGCGGAGCAGGCTTTCGCCATCGCGTCGAGGGCCTCCTCATCCACCTTGGTCCCGACCAGCGCATCGGCGGCGGCGTCGCAGCGCAGAACCGTGGGCGCGATAGCACCAAGACCGATCCGCGCGGCGGTGCAGACGCCCGACGCGTCAAGGGTCAGCGAAACACCCACGCCGACAACGGCGATGTCCATTTCGGTGCGTGGAATGAACCGCAGATAGGCCTCTCCCGACCGGGCGGGTTTCGCCGGCAGGAACACCGACTCGACGAACTCTCCCTTTGTCAGGACCGTCTTGCCGGGACCGGTGCA
>JANQIT010000153.1 GCA_028282025.1 Hwanghaeella sp.
TTCGCAAGGACGATGCCTAGCGCGAAAACGGACATGCACAGCAGAATGACAACAACGGGCCCCCCCGCGCCGACAAGCTCGCCCGCCCGCTCAAAGGCGGATACCGTCTGCACAACATCGCCCCCACCGCCAGATACAATCCCTTGAGTGAGCTGTTCTCCACTCATCTCATCCCCCTAATTCAGTAATTCAACGGCATTACGCGATGCTGCGCTGATTAGATCCGGGCAGTCGCTCCGCGGTGTGCCGCCGGATTCGCACTTTAAGACTCCGTTGATCAGAACCCGTCCGATGGCATTGCATGTCAATTCTTTGACACTGAAGACCTTTACGCTCGTCCGGCCGGCGCGCATGGGAGCCATGTTGACGGCCAGTCGTTTGGCAATGATGCCGTCTGTACCGAAAAGGACGAGATCCAGCGAGAAGACCTCGAAGGCGGCGTCAGTTTCGTTCTGCAAGACCATATAGGCCTGGCAGGAAGCTCCCTGCGCTTCGAGTTTGTTAAGCTCGATCTTGACGGTTCCGCTCGCGGCCTCCGCGATGCCCACCGTCAAACACGCGCAAGTGACTATGGCGGAAAGCATGCGGATCATGAAGGGCTCCCTGCGGCCATCAGCGGCGGTCGATCTGTTGCGATTTCGGATTGTCTCTCGGTCGAGGGTGCCGGTACCGTCGCAGATGTTGCCTCGACTTCATTTCTTGCGTTCAGAAGGCGTTCCAGTTCAGCAACCCTGGCTTCCAGGGCGGCGATCCGGTCCGAGTCGCCCTTTGCGATCCTGGAGGTGAGAGACGCCAAACGATCCCGTGCAGAGACCTGAAGAGCCGCCGTTCTTTGCGCGCTGACCGCGCCGAAATTCTCCAGCCATGCTTGGGCTCGATCGATCTTGGTCGGCGAAAAGGCGGCAATTCCCCAACCCAGGACAGTGATGGCGCCCATCCAGATCACGAAGGCCGCGGTGAAACCACCGGTAATCAGCAAGATGCCCGGTGCAAAGATCGCTATACGAGCGACCAGGGCCCAACGGCGCGCATCGGGAACTTGCCGATTGAAAGCACGCAGACGCTTTGCGTTGGTCGACGCAAGGTAAAGGACACCGGCGCTGGAAATGACGAGCGCCAGGATCGATAGAAAAGCGGTCATTCAGCCGGTTCCAATTGTGGGGGAGCGGGACTTGCAGCCGGCGTGTTAATACGCAGCAACAGTCCCCCGCCGATCAACAGCAAGAAGTCGATGCAAAGAACCGTGCTCTGACCGGTAACAATGGCTTCGCCCCAACTGGTGCCGCCCGTGATGTGACGGAGGACCGGCAAGGCCAAGAAAAGGATTGCCAACAGTTTCCGTAGTTTTTCGTCCGGATCTTCGCGGCCGAGAGAAAGAGCTATAGCAACCGCCGAAGCGATCACGAAGGCCGCTGGAGTCCACCATTCCGGATCGCCCGCCGGTACGGACAGGAAAAAGGCCACGGCGGATCCGCACAAAGCGATCGGCAGCCCCCATCCGACGGCCGTGACCGCACGGTCGAACTTCCGCCACATCGGTTGGTCCGAACGCCTTCGGGTCCACAGGCGCATCCCCGTAACGATCACATAGCTCATCGCGCCGCCTAAGGCGAACCAAGCCAATTTTGATGCCAGTCCCGCGAAATTGCCGAAATGCAGGGGGCCCATCAGCATCAGCAAGCTGTTCCCGGCGGAGCTTTCCGTGCCAATGAATGGCTTTTCGCCAAGGAATGTCCTGGTCGGTCCGTCGAACATCAACTGAATGCCGGACAATGCGCCGTTGGTGGGACGGTGCCCGACCAGAACCGTGGCGCTTTCCGTGCCGTAATTCGTAATGATCACGTTGCTGGCCGGCGAACCTGCACGGTTCTCGGAATCGAGAAGCATGTAGTCGAGGCTTGCCAGTGACGCCGGTTCATTGCTCTTCGCTCCGGGCACGCCGATCAACGTTTCGATCATCTTCTCTTGGTCGCCACCAAAGGCCACCATCGACACCACGGGCAGTCCGATGGAGATCGCGAAGCTGAAGAACGCGCCTGTAAAGGCGAGGACAACGGCGAATGGCAGTCCCCACGCTCCGGCGAGGATGTGCCGGTCTCTGGAACTCGACAGGCGTTGATTATCCCGTGCGGGCAGAAACAGATCCCGGAAGATGTGCCGATGCATGATGAAGCCGGATATTGCGGCGGTCATCATGGCCAATCCAAGTATCCCGGTCAGGATCAGTCCCCAGGGGGCGGGTACATAGAGTTGAACGTGGACATCGACGAGGAAACTCTCCAATGCGCCCATAGGATCGCTCTTATCGGATATGAAACCTTCGAACCTCTCCGTGATTTCTCCTGTTTCTCGCGAAATCCGCAGATCGACGCCGACATCTGACAAGCTTCCAGTATCCGGGTTTATCTCGTGGCTATGGAAAAAGACGCCGATGTCGCCGGTGCTGTCTTCGAAAATCGAAACCTCTTCCATGTATTTCGGATCGATGTTTCGGGCAGCCTTGCGGATGTGATTGTCGATAGGTCCTTGCAGTTCACCCCGGGCACCGGTTCCGCCCTGCGACCAGACGCCGATCTCATGTGCGAAAACGGCGACCGCGCCTGACAGGACGACGGCATAGAGAAGAAGTCCCAAGACGGTTCCCGACCAACCGTGAATGGCGACAAGACGTTTCGTTTTCGTTTGAGAAAGCGCGAGCATCAAATCTCCTAACCGCCGATGAAGGCCGACGCGATAAGTGCACCTTGGGCGAAGATGGATCCCAGCATGACGGTTGTGGCCCGCGGGAGGCTCTCGTCCAGACAAGCATAGAAAAAGGCCAACGCCCAGATTCCGGGAAACAGCAAAATGGGGAAAACGATATGGTTTACATCGCCGGCGCCCGCGGGGACCCAAAACGGCATTGCCGCCATGCCCAGAACCGACGTGATCAACGCTGCAGGACCCGCCAGCAACCAGCGGGTCAGTCTCGGTTTAGCATTCACGGCGTCCCTATAGCCGGAAACGAACCCGCCTAAGCTCTTCATAATCCAACCCCCGTGCTGTAACGGACCGACAGCTTGTTTCCAGCCATTTCAGACCGCCCCGCAATAGGGCCCTTGCACGTGTCCCAGTACATGCTCGCACAAAAAAGCTGCTGCATTCCGCCTCTCAGCAAGTGCAGCGTGCCGATGCCCTTAGAATTTCTTATACGCAAACGACTTTCATTCGCAAGAAATGAAAAAATACCAATTCCTACGCGTGCACCGTTCGCTCTCATTAAATAAGACGAACGAGAAGCGGGAATCCATTATCCCTACCCGTTCTTTTTTTCAGAAAAATGCACATCCCGTGCACGACACCGAAGAAACGCAGCTAACCTGAACCGGTTAGCGTACAGCGTGGTGACGACGGGAATCGCGCTTGTTTAGGAAGTCGTTTCGCGAACGATGGATGGTCCGATGTTCTGGATAACGTCCCGCGCATCGTAGGCGTCCGGATTTTCCGGCGGCTTGTCGCCCTTGAAAATCAGGATGCTTGCATGTGCTGTGTAAAGGTTGCGCGCTCTCGTCGTGGAGTCAGCGAACCCGCCGGAACCGAAGCGGCGGTAAGGGTAGAAGGATGAGTAGTATCCGAACGCACGGTAAGAGGGGAATGACGAATAGTACGTGCGATAGAGAGTGTCTTTCTCCGTTTCGCGATCAACGATGATGAAGTAATCGCGGTCGTGCTGCACCGTCAGCTCGGCCGCCCGGTACAAAAGGTACTGCTCGACCGTTTCACGCTTGGTGATTGAGTTCCCGGAAAAGCTGACGCGATACCGGTTCTGTTCGATTTTCCGGTCGACATAGCCTTTTCCACCGTCCGCGGCGCGATACGGGGTCGGGCCCGCGCATGCGGAAACTAAAGTCAAGGCGCACAAGGCGATGATTGACTTGGTTAGCCACGCCCTTTTGGTGGTTTCGGTAACCATCTGCCGCTCTACTGTTGCATTCCCTCGCCACAGTGATCGATGTGGGGGGTGCCAGGAACAAAGCAACGCACACGCCACAGTCGTCTACCCGTATATTGTCACACTAAAAGCGTTCCAGCACAAGGCGGCTGCGAACAGTTCTCAATTGGATGGGTTTGCAAGAGGACCTTCCCCGTCGGATCCGGTGCTCAATAGAGGCGGGGTGACGTGCATTTGGGGAACCCGGTATTATGCAGATGCGCTTCTGATCGAGGTTTACCGTAAGCACGATTGGGAACTGCTGCGGTTCCTGACGAAGCGGCTCGGTTCGAAATCGCTCGCGGGCGATACATCCCACGACCTCTACATCAAGGTCCTGGCGATGTCTCAAGCGCAGGACATCCGGGGCAGGTGCACTGAATCTTTTCAGTATGGCGGTAAACTTGGCAACGGATCATTTGCGTGTGGAAACGCGAGGCAGGGAAATACTCCGGGAAGGTCGACGGGGTTGCCTGGGCCACCGCCGAGCGATGCTTTCCCTTGGCATTTTCGGCATTGTGGACGAGTGCAGTTCCTTCCGTCCTGTTCTCAAGTAATTGCGAATAGTTCTTACTTACGCTACGAACGGCTATATCTGACCGTAACCTCTACACTGGTTCTGCCGTGCCTCCTGCCGATATCGACCAGCTTTACGCCGATCATGGCGATGAGTTGTACCGCTTTCTGGCGAGTCGCGTTCGTTGCGTTCAGACCGCGGCGGATCTGAAGCAGGAGGTGTTCGTCAGGCTGATGGCGTCGAGTTCAACGGGCGTGCTGGAGAATCCGCGGGCCTATCTGTTCCGAATAGCGTCAAACCTGATTACGGATCATTTCCGGGTGGAAGCGCGCACGCCGCTTTCCGGCGATGGCGCGGCGGAAGAGAGTTTACCGGATGCGGCACCCGGGCCGGAACAGCAGGTCATGGGGCGGGATGCGATCGCGCGTTTGCAGCAGGCGATAGACTCGCTGCCGGCCCGTCAGCGCGAAATCCTGATGCTGCACAAGTTCGAAGGTTTGAGCTATGACGAAATTGCGGACCGCCTCGGCATCTCCAGAAACACGGTGACCGTGCATATGGTCAGGGGGCTGGCCCGATGCCGGGATGCTCTGTCGGATTGATAGAAACCAAATCAGATTACCGCAGTAATGGATATCGGTTGATTGTTCGTCATATCTAGCGAACAACCGATTCCGCCAATACCGAAAGATGCGACAGCGTGAGTAACCAGGACAATTCTTCTCTTTCCGAAGAGGCGGCGGCCTGGTTCGTTCGGCTGCGCGACGAACGGGCTACTGAAGAGGACAGAGTCGCGTTCGCCGCCTGGAGGAAAGCCGATCCGGCGCACGCCGCTGCCTATGCGGAACTGGAGAGCCTGTGGAGCGGCCTTGATCACGTCAGCCGGCATAAACACGCCTTGAATCCGGTGCCGCGTTCGCTTGCCCGGACCCCTCCGCGCAGGCGGTCAGAGGCTTCCCGCCTCCGTCGGTTCTCGGCGGCCGCTATCGCTCTGCTCTTTATCATTGTTTCCGGTGCCGCGATAACGCCAACAGGGTTGTTTGCGGATTATCGTACGGCGGCAGGTGAACAACGGTCTGTCGCGCTGGCGGATGGATCGGTGATTCTGCTCGATTCAGACACGTCTGTATCGGTGGACTACAGCGCCAAAGCAAGGCGCATCACTTTGCATGAGGGTGAAGCCTATTTTACGGTCGTAAGCGATGAGGACAGGCCGTTTTCCGTCGATGGCGGCGTCGGTTCCGTACGCGTTTTGGGGACTGCTTTTTCGGTTCGGCGCGATGGGGGAGCCACCCGTGTCGTGGTGACAGAAAATAGCGTCCGGGTATCCGGACCTCTCGGCGGCGTCAAGGAACTATCTCCGGAACAGGCGGTGTTGGTGACCGGCGGAGGTGTCGGCGCAGTGAAAACCGTGGATACGAACAGCATATTGGCGTGGCGGCGGGGGCGGCTGGTCTTCGAAGATCGTTCCCTGGTCGATGTTCTGGATGAATTGGACCGCTATCACCCCGGCGTCATTGTCAGCGTCGGAAGCGGTTTGGCCGATGTGACGGTTACCGGCTCGTTTTCCACCGATAAAGCGGATGCGGCGCTTGAGACAATTGCCCGGACCTTGCCGGTCGACGTCACACGCATGAGCGATTGGGTCGTTCTTGTGAGGGCGCGACAGTAGCGCCTTCCAGGCGTCCGCCAAAAAACACAAAAAAAATTGCAAAGCGGTAATGCTCCGGCGTCCGATCACCGTCATCCAGAAAAGATATGAGAATGCGACGCACTATCAAATGTGACGGTGTGCCGGTTTTGGTTTGTTTGTCAGTTGGGGAGCGGTTTATGGCTTTTTTTCGGGGACATGCGTTGGCTGGGGCGCCGCTGGCGCTATCGGTTTCAGTGGCCGCTGCATTGTGCGGATTTCAGACGATGGCGTTTGCGCAAAACCAAGATCTGAGAGATTTGAAAATCGGCGCGCAACCGCTGCCTTCTGCGCTTCTCACCTTCGCCGAGCAATCTGGATTGGAGATCATCTTCGACGCCGGGGTCGTTCGTGGAAAACAGACAGGCGGTGTCAGCGGTGAGGTATCCGCGGATGCGGCGCTTCAAACGCTACTCGCGGATACGGGACTTCGGCATCGGTTTACCGATCCGGATACGGTAACGCTTATCGCCGAGGCTCCGACCGATGGCGACGGTCCCGTGCGTCTGGACCAAATCACGGTAACCGGGGAGCGGACGGAACGAACGATTCAAGAAACCAGTTCAAGTGTAAGCGTCACAACGTCTGAAGATCTGGAAAGGATACCCGGCCCGAAGACCGTTGAATCGCTGCTTGTCAGGACGCCCAACATCAACGCTACCGGCGCCAGCAACGTGGCGCCGACAATCCGTGGTCTGGACTCGACGGGCGTCGCCTCTGCGGGGAGTGGTTTCATCGGCGGTGCGCGTCCGCGTACCACCGTGCAGGTCGACGGCCGCGCCCAATCCTTGTTCGAATACACTTTCGGTGAAACGCCGACATGGGATGTGGAACAGGTTGAAGTCTTCCGGGGGCCGCAGACGACGACACAGGGCCGTAACTCCATCGCCGGGGCGATTTTCGTTAGAACGAAGGATCCGTCCTATGAATATGAAACGGAAGGGCAAACGGTTATCGGTAACTTCGGAACGCGGCAATTCTCGGCTGTTGCGAACGCCCCGATCCTGGAGGACCAGGTCGCTGTGCGGCTTGCGTTCGACTTTCGCGATCACCGCACCTTCCTCAACGTGAACGGTCTGACCCAACCCACCGGTGCGGATCCGACGGCGGACAACTATCGCAATGTTCGCGGGAAGGTACTGTTCGAGCCCAAAAAGCTTCCGGACCTGCAGGCGAAGCTGACCTATTCATACAACGATACGACACGGCCGCAGACCGAGTTCGCCGATGCCCCGTTCGAGGAGCGAACGCGCTTCAATCAGAATTTCTCGGTCTTTCAGACGGAGACCCACTCATTCACCATGGAGGCGAACTATTTTCTGAGCGACGCCTTGGAAAGCCGCACGACGACCAGCTATCTGATTTCGGAGATTCAGCGTCGGGCGCCAGCCGGTCAAGGATTGGTCGATGCGGATCATCGTGAATTGGCGGTCGAATCCGTCCTCGACTATCGGGACGAGGAGCTCGGGCTGAAGGGCTTGGTTGGGGTCTCCGGTATTTTTACCCACCAGGATGACGCTGTCGACGCAAGTGCATTGGGCTTGGGTGTCGCGGAGCTTGAAGACGACATCACGAGTACAGGCGTCTTCGGCGAGTTGACCTGGACACCGATACACTGGCTGGACCTCACCGCCGGGGGGCGTTTCCAGAGGGACTCTCAAGACCGGTTCGGCGTCAACAGCGGCGGCGCCGTGCGCCTATTCGTGGATTTCGAGGAAGTATATTATGAGTTCCTGCCGAAGGCGGGCGCCGCCTTTCGACTATCCGACGATCTGACTGTCGGGGCTACGGTTCAGAAAGGGTACAATCCGGGCGGCTTCACGGTCAGTTTCACGACCTTTCAGCAAGACATCTTTCTTGAAGAAACTGTCTGGAATTATGAAGCATATTGGCGGGCGAATTTGTTGAATGACCGATTGGCTTTCAATGGAAATATTTTTTACTCGGATTTCGAAAATCAGCAGCTGACATCCACGGTATTCATCGGTGCGAACCCCGTTTCCTTTCTGGACAATGCGGAAGACACCCGAACCTATGGGCTTGAAGCGGACGTCCAGTACTTTCCTTCAGACGAATTGGAACTCTACGGAGGGTTGGGTTTGCTGGATACGGAAATCCGTGAATTCACAAGTTCTTCGACCGGCGCGGTGCCGGGGAACGAATTGCAGCGGGCGCCGAACGTCACCCTGACGGCCGGCATCAACTACGAACCGCTGGAGGGTTTCCTGATGGGTATTGAAGGTCTCTATGTCAGCGAATTCTTTAGCGACGACGCGAACACTGAACGCGAACGAATAAACGGTTACTTCGTCGCCAACGCCCAACTTTCGTATACTTATGAGAACCTCAGGGCTTTTGCTTCCGTAACGAACATTTTCGATACCGATTACGAGCTTCAGACATTCGCGCCGAGCAGCGGTCTGCTGGGTGATCCGCGGGAATATGTCGTTGGTATGCACATGAAGTTCTAGGGGTGGTTATTCTGTGAGAATGATAACGATTTGCAAATAGTGTGAGCGTTGTACATCCTGGTGCGGTCAAAAGCGCGGCTGTGTTGGGAAGGCGACGGTGACTGAATTCGGAGATCCCTGCGATCGGACCGATAGGGATGATGAACCCGGGTGGTTGTCGGTGTTCGTTGCGAACCGGCAGGCGCTGCTGGCATTTCTAGCGCGCAAGGCCGGCCCGCGCCATCAGCCCGTGGATCTGCTTCACGATGTTTATGTTCGCATGTCTCTCGCTAGCCGCGAGAAGCCTATCGACAACCCAAGAGCTTACTTGTTCAGGGCTGCGGCGAACATTGCCATCGATGTCGCCCGCGCCGACCGGCATCGGGCGCGTGAAGTGGCGGTTTCGGACCTCGCTTTCTTGAACGCCGAGGACACCGCGCCCAATGCTCTGCAGACGGCTATCGACCGTCAGCGGTTGCGGCGGCTCGACCGGGCCCTGGCCGAATTGCCGGAAGAGGTCCGCGCCATGGTCTACCTGCTTCGGGTGGAGGGGATCGGCTTTCAGGAAGCGGCCGACCTTTTCGGTGTTTCGAAAAGCACAGTTGAGAAACGGGTGGCCAAAGCTCTCAAGCACTGCAGGGACAGGTTGAGCGCCGATGACGAATGAAGCTTTCAGAAAGCTGTACGGAATCCTTTCCGTGAACCGTCTATACTAGTGAAACGCTTTTTTAAGCCGAAGCCCGGACAGAATGAATAAGCAACCGTCACTGTGGAATCGACCCTCGCCTAGACACGGACAAGGTCTGGATCTTGACCGGGACCTTGGCGCGTTGCGCGGTGGCGAAGCATTCCCCCCGGGTTTCGATCCAAGGGCGATAGCGGCGCGCGCCCGACGCCGCCGCCGGAGCATCAAGGGGGCGGCAGCGGTTTGTCTCGCCGCGTTTCTGGTGCTTGTCGGCGCGGGGGTTCACAATCCGGCCGACTACAGTGCGCCAGTCGGCGCGGTCGCGCTGTTTGAACTGCCGGATGGGACGCAGGTCGCACTGGATAGCGGGGCAAGCCTGTCCTGGTCGGAAACCGCCACCGAAAGGCGCGTGGTGCTGCATGAAGGTGGTGCTGTATTCGAAACTGCACCCGGAGATAGCCGACCGTTTCTGGTTGAAACCGAGAAAATCACGGCCCAACCGATTGGGACCATATTCGGTGTTTCCGCAGTGGAAGGGCCATGGCTTTCCATCGTGGAACAGGGGCGCGTCATTGTCTCGGATAAGGACGGCGCGGACGCTGTTACGCTGGGCCCCGGAAAAGCTGCGGTTATTGCGCCGGACAGCACCGGCCTTAGGGCCGTGGACGCAGACCCGGCGCGGGTCCTGGCCTGGCGAGACGGGTACATCGACTTCGAAAACGCCAATCTTACAGAGGTCGTTGAGACACTGGATCGGTACTATCCAGGTCAGTTGATCCTTCTGGACATGGATCGGTCTCATCGCACGTTCGACGGCGCAGTCGCGATTGACGACTTCGATGCGGCCTTGGCGACCGTTGCGTTGGCGACCGGTATGGAAATCATCCTGGAAATGCCCTTTTTCGTGATTCTGAGATAAAAAACACACCCTTCTTTACGGTTCTCTGAACTTCATCCGTCAACATCTATGAACGCGCGAATGCGACTTAGTCGCACTTCGGCTTATTTGGCTGTGATTTTTTGGAGTTTGGTGACATGGGGAGTTTTCGGTCATTTCTTTTAGGGGCGGTCTCAAAAGGCCAATTGGCGGTATTTGCGGCGGCAGCCGCCATTGGCGGTGTTTCGGCGCATGCCGATCCTGGCGCTTCCAAAGGACCGCAGGGGGAACCTGCGGTGCTTATTGCTCAGTCGGAGGTATTGAGGTTCGATATCCCGGCCCAACCCTTGAGCCAATCTCTTCGGGATGTCACACGTCAGGCCGGTCTTCAGTTCCTCGCCGACAGTACGTTGACGCAAGGACTCTCAGCGCCCGCCCTGGTGGGAGAGATGAGCGCCAGCGAAGCGCTGTCCCAACTTCTGTCGGGGACTGGGTTAGTGCACAGTATCGACGGTCGAAACGTGACCTTGGACCGTTCCGACACGTCGAAGAGCGGCCAGTTGCAGCTCGACACGATAACGGTTGAAGCGGTCCTGGAGGGAACGACGACGCGGTCCTACGCGGCGCCTGACTCCTTTTCCGCAACCCGAACGGATACACCGCTGATCGAAACGCCTCAGTCGGCGCAGTCCGTCAGCCGACAGGCGCTGGAGGATACCGGTGCGGAGAATCTTGCCGATGCCTATGAATACCTAGCAGGCATTTCCCGCGACAATACACAAGGCGGTTTGCAGGGTGATGAGTATCTGGCGCGTGGGTTTGGAACCGATAACATCCTCTTCAACGGGAATAGAACGTCCAGCGCCTCGACACTGGATACTGCAAATGTGGAACGTGTCGAGGCGTTACGAGGCCCCACCGCCGCGTTGTTCGGAAAGGGCGATCCCGGCGGCCTGATTAACGTCGTCACGAAGCAGCCCCTGTCGGAACACTTCCACGAACTCACTGTTTCGGGCGGGGACGGTCTCGGCGGTGAAGGAGGCCGGTTCCGACAGGGGCGGGTCGAGCTGGATCTTGGGGGGCCGGTTACGGAAGATCGTGATCTTCGATATCGCTTCAACGCCGCCTACGAGGATGAAAAGAGTTTTCGAAGCGATGTGGATGAGAAGGTGTTCTTCGTCTCGCCGGTTTTCGACTACCGTGTAAATGACGAATCGCTTGTGAATCTAGAATTTGCCTATCAGCACCGGGAAGACACTTTCGACCGTGGGGTGTTCTTTGTGAACAACCAGTTGATATTGCCGCGGGACTTCAACCTTGCGGAAGGAAATACCGGGCGAATCGACAAGGACTATGTCTCCGGCACCCTCAGATTGGAGCGGGAATTCAACGCGAACTGGACCGGGCGCCTCGGTGTTTACGCCAGTAGCGACGTCCGTGACGGCGAAGGCGTCCAACAAGGGGGTGTAAACGGGAACATCGCCCAACGCCAACGGCGTGACGTTGAATCGGTCAACCGTTTCTTTACACTTCAACCGGAATTGGTCGGTGAAGTAGAGACAGGATCGCTCGGCCATACCTTCTTGATTGGTTTGGACGCACAGCACGAGCGGTCGTCTTTCTTTGGGCTAGTGGGACCGAGAGGCGGCGCGGTGGATGTTTTCAATCCGGACTTCTCAATCGCGATTCCGGCGATTGATTCAACTTTGTCCGCCATTGGATCCAGTCTCTTCGACGGTACCATCCAGGGGGAAAGTTATGGTCTCTACGCCCAGGATCAGATCGACATTACCGATGAATGGAAACTGCTTGTTGGCGGAAGAGTCGACCGCGTTGACCTGACGTCGAACCTGATAACGGCGTTCAATATCGGTGCGTTGAATGTGTCGACAACCAAGGCCACCTTCAAGGATACGCATTTCTCTCCACGCGCGGGGCTTGTTTATCAGCCTTTACCCTTCTTGAGCGTCTACACCTCCTACGCGGAATCTTACCGCCCGCCTACCAGCTCTTTTGCGTTTGCCGATGCGACGGGCGCCCCGGTCGATGCGGAGACGGCGCAGAGTTATGAAGCCGGGATAAAGGTTGAATCCCTGAACGGCCGCTTGACGGGGACCTTCGCCGTTTTCCGGGCGGATAAAGAGAATGTACTTGAGTCCGATCCGGCGGATCCGTTCGGATTAAGTGCGATCAACCTGGGAGAAGTCCGCTCCGAGGGTATCGAATTGGATATTACCGGAGAACCTGTTGAGAATCTGAGCATCGGCGTGACATATGCCTATACGGATGCGCGTACGTTGACGACAACGAACGCTCTTCCCGCGGGTGTCCGGCTGCGCAACGTGCCCAGACACGCGGCATCGCTTCAGGCAGCGTACCGGATTGGCGCCGGCCCGCTGAATGGGTTGCGGTTTTTCGGAAGTGCGATTTATGAAGACGACCGCTTTACCGATACCTCAGCCGTCATCGTGACGAAATTACCATCGTACGTGCGCTTCAATCTTGGCGCTGAATATGAGCCAACCGACTTTGTGACCGGCTATTTTCTTCTCGAGAACATATTGGACGAAGAGTATTACACAACTGCGGCCGGTCGGAACAATGTGGATGTCGGCGAGCCCCGGCGATTGGAGGTCGGGCTTCGGGTGAAGTTCTGACGGTCTCACTGAAAAGGGCGGTGTGCGAACCGTCCGGTCCGGGGCATGGTCAATCGCCAAGCGTTCGGCGTAAAATACCGCATTGCGAACAGATCGCGGTCGCAGTAGCGTTTCGCAGATACCTCGTGCTTATTGGCGCGGATGAGAGAACTTTCTCCCATCCGCGCCAACAGCAGATGCGGGACCCACCCACTAACGCACGGCACGGATCTATAGCTTAAGTCGGCCCTCCCGTATCGAACGCCAGTGGAGTTTCCCGCAGTCGCTGCGAGTATTACTTCGGACTCTTGCGATCCAGACCCAGGTCCCCTTTCATGATACGGAGATTTCTAAAGCAGCATGGCCTTAATCTCGGGGGAAGTTTTCTTACATTCTCAACATTGAGGAGTTCTGGGCAAAGGTCAGGCGTACGTAAAGGAAAGAAAGATGCTTCGGGGCGCGGTACTTTATGCGAAAGATCTAAATGACTTGACCGAGTTTTACACTGTTCTTGGCGGTGAAGTGGTCGAGGCAAGCGAAGGGGAATTCGCTGTTCTGTCCTACGGCGAAACCGAACTGACTATCGTCCAAGCGCCAGAGAGGATTGCTTCTCAAATCGTGATAAAGAAGCCGCCGGTTGCGCGATCTGAAACCCCGCTAAAGCCTGTCTTCCAAGTTTCTTCTTTGGAAGTGTCTTTGAACGCATTAACCAATTGCGGAGGGATAACCCCTTCCGGTGCACTCCAGTGGACATTTCGAAGCAACACTATCCAAGACATTGTAGATCCGGAAGGTAACGTCATCCAACTTTGCGAACCAACTTAGATTATCAACCAAGGACGCTCAAAGCACCGGCAGCAATGGCCAATTTGGTGAATGCTGCAAATCCGGCCTTCGGATGTCGAACGCTGGCGGTGTATCTGCCGCCAAATTGCACTACGAAACTCCGCTATTCCGTGGCTCCGTACGGAAATGCTTTTTCTGTAATGAAACTACGGTCCAACTATCCCTCTCTTGAACAGAGAAACGATAGGCTCCTACGGTCAGGTTTTCGACAATGTAAGTGTTTGGCGAGGTAGGAGTTTGGCTGGCTAGCGCCAGTCGCTCCTATGCGAATCGTCTCTCAGCGAAACTACGGATCGATATAATTCTTCCGTGAAACCGTCTCCATAACTTGCATAAGACAGCGTTTCTCCAACGAAAACATCGCAGAAAAAGGGAACGATCAAGCCTTCGCCCTTTGGCAAGGCTTTTCCCAACCCATGCAGATAAAGAGGACAGATGGGGACATTCGGGAACTTCTTCGCGATCAATCTGATGCCTTGCTTGAACTCGGGCTGCAGCTTCTCAGGTTCTCCCCTGGAGCCCTCCGGGAATAGGATCAGGATGTCGTTATTTCGCAGGCTTTCGAAGATTCCCGACAAGGGGTTTCCGCCTTTCGACCTTCTGTTTACCGGTACGATCCCGATGATCTGAGTGGCGAACCAGCCGAGCAACGGGTTGGTCAGGAAGTAATCCGAAGCGGCCGCCGGCCGGGCGCGATGGAGTTGTCGCAGCGGCAACAACGAGATCAGAACCAACGTATCCAAATGTGAGTTGTGATTGGCCACAATGATGGCGGGACCGCGCGTCGGTAACCGCTCCCAATTCCGTACATTCAGGCCCAGAAAAACAAAGACGAAGGGTCGAACCACGAAGGCGAAGAATGCAAACCTTAGTAACCTACTCATGATGGTCTGCCTGTGTCGTGGAGGTCGCTGCGGACAACCAAGTGGTTTCTCAGATACTCCTCATACAAATCCAATGCTATAGACATGTAGGGGCGCGTAACGCGTTCAGGGCGGGCTTTGTCGACAATCTGCAAAGCCTGTTCCTTCGTTTTGCCGTTTCGCATCAGCCATGCGCATGCGGCGAGAACGCTCCGCGACATCCCGAGCGCGCAATGTATATAGACGTTGCCCCCCGAACGGGCTGATTCAATCGACCGTGCGATGTCGTCCAGGGCTTTCGGGGCCGGAATGGCGATATCCAAAAGCGGCAAGTACCGGTGTTCTTTTGCCTTGGGTGTTGTTCCTGAAAGCTCGGGAGCCAGATCGATCACAGTTTGGATGTTGTGCGGTTGAAGTTCGCTCCAGTCTTCGTTGCCTGGGCGTGCACCGATCCATAAACCCGGTGCGACATTTGCGCATAGTGGGACGCGCGACCGCCAGTACTTCCAGTTTAACCGGCTTCCTCCAAGATAGGGCCAGAAAAGTACCCAGCTAAGTATGGTGTATCCCGTTCCTGTCTTGCGAAGGAATCCGTTGAAGCCCAGTACATAGCTGCCGGCGACCAACAGAACCGAAACGGCGATCCAACCCAGCAAAATGGACCAGACACCCGCATTGAATGCGGCGATTGTGAACAGGACTGCGGCAGCCAGATATCTGAATGCCATGTGGAGATGCCTTGGCGTAACAAAGTTCAGCGGCATGCGTGTTGGTTTGTTTTGTGGAACGAGCCAATAGACGGCGGCGACCACCCCGAATCCACCAATCACATCAATGAAATGGTGCTGATAAACCAGCAATGTGGACGCCGCGATCAACAAAAACCAGATTGTTGTCGATATGAATCCGAAATTGATGGCGCGAAGAAAAATCACATGCCAGGCGATGAAGCCTAAACTGATGTGGAGTGAAGGGAACTGATTGTACGGCTGATCCAGGCTAAGCCAATCGAACCAAACCGATGTCCAGCCGCTTACATCGGGCCGCGCAAAACTGAATTGTAGAGGCATCGCCAGAAAGAAGATGGCGGATATTGTGACGGCCAAACCGCACCGTACACCAAGTTTCTGGATGGATATCCGTGTCGGAGCAAGCAGGAATGCGACGACGAAAACCACTATCGATGACATATAGGGAACGACGAACTCGGGAATGAAGGGAATCGCATGCTCCCAGTCCCAGAAGAGCGAGGGGTGCGGGGCTCTAAGGAAACTGATGTGGTTTGTGCTGCCGTAGACCAGATAGAAGAACAGCCCCAGCACAAGCGTCCAAAGTGCGCGCTCTTTGAACAATGGCTTTGCGTTGGGCGAGGCGTCGAAAGGCATCGTTACATTCTCTACGATTGGATGGCTCTACGACTGAATGGGCGGTCCGTAGAACAGGTAAAATATGTAGTGAAAGAAGACCGGTGAACTGAATGTCAGGCTGTCCACCCGGTCTAGAATGCCGCCGTGGCCGGGGATAAAGTTGCTGGCGTCCTTCACGCCCAAGTCCCGCTTGATTGCGGAAAAAGTCACGTCGCCGATAAAGCCTGCAATCGCTATGATGGCACCTGCGGACAGGGCTTGAGCGTCGTTTAGAGGGGTTAGAAAAGGCGCCAGCAGGAACGCAGCCCCCGCCGTTGTTACAACGCCGCCGAGAAAGCCCGCCCAGGTCTTGCCCGGACTGACCGCTGGCATGATTTTCCGGCCGCCGATCGCCTTTCCCCAGCAGAATTGCGCAACATCGTTGAATTGGGTTAGGAGCACCAAAAACAGCAGAAGGCCGACGCTGCCCGCCACCGGGTTATCTATCTTGGGCAGTGAAAGAAGGTAGGCGGCGTGGCTGAGGCTGAAGACCGTGAGCATCAATCCCCAATGCAAGGTTCCCGCCGCGCGCAGAAACCCGTCCGTTGCACCGATCGTCAACATGCGCAACGGTAGGAATAGGAATATCCAAACTGGAATGAAGATGATGAACATTCCGTACCAATAGTCATACACCCAATAGAATTGCAGCGGGATCGATAGGTACGCCCAGAACAGAACGCGGCGGTCCGCTCGTCTGGTCGGGATCAAAGACAGATATTCCTTGAGCGCAAGAAAGCTCACAAATCCCAAAAAGGCGATAGCGGCGCTACGATCCAATAGGATTGCGGCCGCAAAGATCGTTATGATGACCCACCAGGAATTCGTTCTTTTGGTAAGCTCGGAGAAATCCCTCTCAGGCTTTACCTTCTTCAGGGACCGAATAACCACGGTTGCAAAAACCAGAACGCCGTATACCCCGGCCAGTACAAGAGCAACGGCGCTGGGAATGTCGGGAATGATGTCCATCATTTCGCCCGGCCCTCAGCTTCCTTAAGCGCCTTGGAACCGCGACGCCACAGGGTCAGGATGGATAAAAACACCATCGCCCCCAGATACAAGGTTGCCCAATCTTCCTGGAAAATGCCAAGGCCCAGAAGCACCCCCAACAGCCCGAAAGCGAAGGCCCTGTCGCTCTTGCCGAAGGGGCCGTCATATCTGCGGGAAGCGCCGATCTGGATGGCGATAACGCCCATCATCTCAATCATGACGGCCAGTATGACAACGGCCGCAGCGCCCGATGCAGGAACGACCGGAACCAGCGCTAGGGGAAGATACAGAACGGTATCGGAAATGACGTCGCCGATTTCGTTCAGGATGGCGCCGAGACGGCTTTTCATGCGGAACTCTCTGGCGAGCATGCCGTCGATGGCGTTGAGCGCCATCCTGACGAACAAGACTACCGGCAACAGGAAAAGCGGCCACGACCGCTCTGGGAACAAAGCGATGCAGATACCGGCAAATGCGCTCATCAGAATGGCTGCGACTGTGACTTGGTTCGCTGTAACGCCCAGATTTGCAAGGACGCCGCAAACAGGCCGTAAAACTACCTGAAACCTTGGCTTCAAACCATAGATGCTTACCAAGCCAAACCTCCTGCGGCAGGTGCAAATGCAATCGCTAATAGAAAACTCGTTGGGGGTAAAGTCAGATTAGTGTAAGACGCCCAGGGTAACGAGAAGATCGCGTGAACTGCGGGGTTGAGAGCCTTAATGCATGCTGTAAGTGAGAACACTTTCCGAAGCTGGGATGAGATTGAACTCTTTTATCGTTTCTGGAAGCCACAGAAAAAGTCGAATAAGGCTGTTATCCTGTTTCATCGTGGTCACGAGCATTCGGGGCGTTGGCAGGACGTGATTGAGAAACTGAACCTGCCCGATTTCAATTTCTTTGCATGGGATGCACGCGGCCATGGTCGGTCACCCGGGGAGAGAGGGTATGCGGAGAGCTTTGGCGGCATCGTAAAGGATGTCGATACATTCGTGCGCCATGTGTCTGAAGAGTACGGAATTCCTTACAAGAACATCGTTGTGATGGCTCATAGTGTGGGGAGCGTCGCCGTTGGCGCATGGGCCCATGATTACGCGCCGCCGATCCGTGGTTTGGTCCTGGGAAGTCCGGCATTGCGTGTTCGTCTATATGTTCCTTTCGCCGTGCCGGGGCTTCGTTTGCTCCAGAAAATTCGTGGTAAAGCCTTCATATCAAGCTATGTGAAGGGCAGGCTTCTAACCCATGACCCGGAAAAAATCCGGTCTTACGATGAAGATCCGCTCATCACGCCGAATATAGCCGTAAACATCCTGCTGGGCCTTTATGACGCGGGAACAAGGTTGATCCGAGATGCCGGGGCCATCACCTTGCCGGTTCTCGTCCTGACGTCGGGTGCGGACTTTGTGGTGAAGCAGTCGGCGCAGCGCTCGTTCTACAACGGGCTAGGGAACCTTCGGAAAGAAATGCAGACCTTCCCGGGCTTCTTCCACGATACATTCAACGAGAAAGATAGCCATCTCCCAATCGCGAAGGCGCGAATGTTCATACAGGATTTATTCGAGCGGCCGTCGGACCAGCAAGATTTGTCCGGGGCGGATGCGGCCGGATACACCAGACGGGAACATGAGAAGCTTAGCGAACCTCTCCCTTTCTTCTCTCCAAAGGGCATTGGGTTCGCGGTAACTCGCTTCCTGATGAAGAAGGTGGGCTGTCTCAGTGGCGGCATCCGTATCGGTTGGAAATATGGTTTCGATGCCGGGACCATGCTTGACTATGTGTATCGGAACAGAGCCACGGGTATTACGCCGCTTGGCAGATTCATAGATCGCCAATATCTCGATAGCCCGGGATGGGTGGGGATTCGCCAGCGAAAGTTCAATCTGGAGAAGCTGTTAAACCGGACGATTCAGGATTTGCTGGCAAATGATCGCGATGTCCGAATTGTAGATGTCGCCACAGGTCACGGCCGCTATGTTCTCGACGCCATCAAATCGCATGGCGGCAAACCGGTTTCCGCCCTTTTGCGCGATTACAGCGATGTGAATATCGATGCAGGCGTGAAACTGGCCAAGGAATACGGGTTGGGCGATGTTGTCGCATACAGGCAGGGGAACGCTTTTGAGAAATCGTCCTTAGCTGAAATAGACAACAGTCCGAACATCGGCATCGTCTCCGGCCTGTTTGAATTGTTTCCCGACAATACGTCGGTGCGCGAAACACTCAACGGCCTGTATGCCGCTTTGGAAAAAGACGGATATCTCATCTACACAAATCAACCCTGGCACCCTCAGCTTGAGTTCATCGCCCGCGTTCTGACCAGCCACAAGGATGGCAAATCATGGGTTATGCGCCGGCGCACTCAACAAGAGATGGATCAATTGGTAGAGAATGCCGGTTTCCGCAAGGTTGCGATGGAAATCGACGAAGAGGGTATATTCTCCGTCTCTTTGGCTCGAAAAATTGGTTGATGCGGCAGGGTCGCTTATCGGGCTCCAGCTAGTAGTTACAAACTGTAAGTAAATACTCTTCGCCGGCTCCATCGCTATCGGTTGAAAATCCTTAAGGATGCATGACGTGAGACCGGCGTCCGGTTAGGACAGGAACTCGATGCGGCCATCGCTCAGCATGGCAGGTTCATTGAATGTGAAGGATCGTCGCGCCGGTGGCGCGGCGGAAGCCCCGGCGATCAGATCATCGGGACCTTGAAGGAGTAGGAGGCAAGGTAGAAGGCAGCAGATGTTTGGCACCGCATCCATGGCATGCGGCAACTGTCAGGTAATTCCCGAGGCTGTACAGTGATGGGAACACCACGTTAGCCCGGACGGAACGGAGTACCAGAAAGCGCAACATCTACGCTTTTATAGTCCCTTAACATCCCGAGCACCTTTGACTTAATTCGTTGTTGATCAGGATGAGGGCCGATAATTACACGCTTGATTGGAAGGTGTCGTTGGATACCCGAACCAAACAGAACTATGCGTTCCTTGCTGCCATCCTTAATGATCTCCTTTGGAGGCGGTAGAGACGCCGGATCACTCGCGCATTCGTAGTGCGCTTTGGTCCACGGATATGCAACAAGGCGGACTTCTCGTTCATCAACGAATGCCTCATGCTTGTAGCGCGTTGCAGTCGAAATCAACGCTTCTATAAAGGTTGAGGTAACGTCGAAGCCGTTAGGTTCTTCGAAAAGAGTCATAACACTTCGATTGAACAGCTCTAAGAAATCTGGAAATTCCTCGACGAAACGGTTTGATTGATTAGCATACACTACGTCGCCAAGTTGCAAAGTGCTGTACTGATGCAGTTCGGATTCTCTCTTCATACAATCTTCGAGTTGAACTGTATCGAAGACGATAGATACTCCCTCACTACCTTCGGCAGCACCGCTGTAGCCATACCACATGCTGAGAAGCCCGTGCTTGGCGGCATATGCATCTCCCGCCTCGCAGTGACTACAGAATGATGTGATGTAGGGCGGAAAGCTCGCTGTTGCGTCTCGACCGCCGAAAGTAACGTCAAAAATTACGCCCAAAGCCTTCCGTGTTTCATACTCGGCGAGTTTCTGAATGGAACCGAAACGTCTTTTTACCTTCTTAAACGCTGTCTTATTGGAACGATCATTGCTAACGCGTTTTACCAAACGCTTCACCAGCGGAAGGAGCGTCTCGAAAAGCTTTTCGCGAATATGAGTGACTTCCGTGGAGTCGTTAAGGACTTTAAAGTCCCGAGCCCAAAGAGCATTGGACTGGACTATCGCGTCTAGTCCGGCCATCGAAGTATAGTGGTGAAGCTCTGGGTGTTTCCCCGATGTCTTCATGCTCAATGATACCGCGATTTATCCTCAGAGTGTATCGCGTTTTGGAACAGATAAAGACAAACAATACCGCGGGTAGCTTATTTCGGATCTGAAGGCACCGATCACTGTTACGCAAAAAATTCTAAGAAAATAAGATTTTCTGCGACAATTTTTCGATATCGCTACACAATCGTTCCACAGAAAATTAGTCTAGATCTATTAACGAATAACATGTTGATTTTAAAGAAGATGGTGGTGGGTGGAGGCAGGCGCGAACTCGTCTCTGGCGCGAATTCCCTGTAATACAGAGAAAATACTGGGAAAGTGTGGTCTTAGGGCCGCGAGAGTGGAGGAATTTGTCTGTTAAGTCCCATGGACGTTTAACATAAACGCGACGCATGGAAGTTCTGAAACAGGGAAGATCACTTATCGAACAGGGAACTAAGGTGGCGCGATTGGAGCTGCGTCGATGTCTTCCGATGCTGGCGTTCAGCTCCGTAATGTCTAACTTGGCCAACTGTTTGAATCATATCCAAGGCTTCATGAGCAGCTTACGGGGTACCAGTTAGGTCTTTTGTTCGGATACTAGCGGCCATTTGTATGTCTTCAGCGGGCCGGATTGACAATTGGCAGACTGGTTGGACCCGATCGGGTGCCACTGACGTAAATTCGAACCTATCGATAAGGCGCGCCAAAATCAGCGTCGCCTCCATCATAGCAAAAGATGAGCCGACACAGACTCGTGGCCCAAGACCGAAAGGAATGAAGGCACCGGACGTGAAGCGATTCTCGGTGTCACGTTCGAATCGCGTTGGATCAAATCGATCGGGATTACGCCACAAAGCGTGATGACGGTGCAGGATATAGGGGGAGACGATCACCATGGTGCCACGCTGGATCCGGAGCCCACCGAGTTCGGTATCGTTGAGGCTGACCCTGGGTATGAATCCCAACGGGGGATAGAGGCGAAGCGCTTCCAGGAACGCGTTGCGTGTCTTCGAAAGACGTTTGACCGTCTCGAACGTCACAGCACCGTCTTGTTTCAGGTCTTCAATCTCCCGCCGCAGTTCGGCGACGTGGTCAGGCTGCTGCGAAAGGATGAAGAAACACCACGTCAGCACACTCGCCGTCGTTTCGTGACCCGCAATAAAAAACACCGCGATCTGATCGGCTGCCTCGTCTAAGCCAAAACGGTCACCCGAGTCGGGATCTTTCGCCGTTAGGATATCTTCGCAAATATCGTTGAAGCCTGTTGCGGTCCCGGAGGTTCGTTCGGCCACCATTTGGTCGATGTGCTGACGAATGACCGCTGCAGACGTCGCAACCGCCGTGGATTGGGGCGGCGTGTCCCAGGCGCGGCGTAAGATCAATTGGGACAGGCGTATCTCGGATACGGAGCGTTGAAACGTCGCCCACGCGTCGAAAAACTGAGCAGCCTTGTTGTCCTCCAGCGATTTCGAGAAGATCGTTCTGAAAACAATATCCGCGGTGAGTTGGGCGAGCATACGGTCAAGATTGAAGGGCTCGCCTCGGCGGACATTCGCAGTGAGGCGATCCTCGCAGGTGTCGACGGCCTGTTGCATTTTCTCGAACGCCGTCTGAACGCGGATATGGGAAAAGGCCGGCTCGACGAGGTTTCGCTGACGTCTCCAAACCTCATGCGAAGACACAAATAGGCCGTCGTTGATCAATGGGGCGAGAGCATTGACCATAAGGTCGTTCTTTGGAAAGGCATCGACTTCGTCGACCATGACTTGCCGGACGAGTGCCGGATCTGCGATCAACACGATGCCCCGCCGTGAGAGGCCGAACCGCTCGACCTTTGTGTGATAGGCAGTATCCGGTATCAGCTTCAAGAGATCCCGGTCCAGCGTAAAGATGCTTCGAAGCAAAGCGGGCACTGCGCCGATTGGCGTCGGCGCAGGCGGCCGGTAGAGATTTCCAGGTTCGCTCACCGGGCTTCCAACAGCAAGGCTGGATCGGCCCCATTCCATTGCCCATCCAAATCCAAGATCGAGAAGCGGGTGAACAGTTGTTCGCTGAACCAACCGTCCCGGTTCACGGCCCGAATCGCTTCGCCGTGCCATTCGCTGTGGGCGAACTGGCTTATTGCTTCAGTCTCGTTCCAGACAGTGAATGTGACCTGATGGAACCACGGGACCTCTCCCAGCCCGGCCATGAAGGCGATCTTGTCCTCCGTTTCCGCTGTAGCGCTGATTTTGGGAACACGGGACCAGAAGGACAGCAGGTGCCTTGGCCGGATTGTCGCGCGCGTGAGAACCGCAATCGCGCCGGTATTCTCATCTCTATCCACAACTTCGAAAGGCGCGATGCCGGACCACTCGCCGCGGCTTCGTTGTGCCAAAAGGTAGAAGGTGCAGAATTCGCTTGCCCGCGCTTCAAACCGGCCAAAGACAGGGGCGGTCGCGATACCGTGCTTTGCAGATTTGAGCGACGGCCAAGTCGCCAGAACGGCCCAAACCGAAAAATTGGGATACGGATGAAAGCCGGCATGCGAACCGGTTCCCAAAAGCTTGAAAAACCCGACCTCCGGTATTCGCCGCAATGGACCGCGCGCCGCGAGCATCTGAGTAAACATCCAAATCATGTCGCCCAAACTCGAAAACCGGTAAAATGAGAGGGACACAGTCTGCATATGCGATCGTCACTCATAGGTGTCAGTGTGGTGTGTCTATTATAGATGACATACAACCTTGTTTAAGGGAAACTGACAAAATTGCGGCTTGGGGGTGAGATCTTGAGACAGGAACCTGAGTCTGTTCGAACCTGAAGAGGTGATTGTTCGTGCATCCTGTTTTTCCGTTTTCCGCAATCGTCGGTCAGGACGATATCAAGCTTGCCCTTAAGATCGCTGCGGTGGACCCGACTGTCGGCGGTGTTCTCATCTTTGGAGACAGGGGGACCGGCAAATCGACAGCGGTTCGCGGCTTGGCGGCGCTATTGCCCTCCATGAAGGCCGTGAAAAGGTGCCCCTACGCGTGCATGCCGGAAAGACCGGCCGGTTTGTGCGACGCCTGTGGGTTCAAAACGGAAAGCGGCAAATTCCCGGCACACCAAACACAGGTACCCGTCGTTGACTTGCCGCTTGGTGCGACCGAGGACAGGATTGTTGGCTCCCTCGATTTGGAAAAAGCCCTGACGAAGGGAGAGAAGGCGTTCGAGCCCGGTCTGCTGGCACGTGCCAATAGAGGCTTTCTTTACATCGACGAGGTAAACTTGCTCGAAGATCACTTGGTCGATCTGCTGCTGGACGTCGCCGCGTCCGGCGAGAACCTTATGGAGCGGGAGGGATTGAGTATTCGGCATCCTGCTCGTTTCGTTTTGATCGGCAGCGGAAATCCGGAAGAGGGCGAACTGCGGCCGCAACTGCTTGATCGTTTCGGATTGGCCGTCGATGTCACGACACCGGAAGATATTGAAACCCGCGTGCAGGTGCTGCGGCGCCGAGATTCGTTCGAACGTGATTCGACCGCCTTCCTCAGCGACTGGCAAGAGGACGAAGAAAAGGTCCGGAAGCAGATCGTATCGGCGAAACGGCGGCTGGATGGGATGCGTGTCGCAGACGAGATTTATGAAACAGCATCCCGTTTGTGCCTTGCCCTCGGGACCGATGGCATGCGGGGAGAACTGACTCTCCTGCGCGCGGCTCGGGCGGCAGCTGCCTTGACAACAAAACGAACCGTAAGTGTGGACCACTTGAGGCAAGTCGCGGCCATGTCGTTGCAGCATCGATTGCGCCGCGATCCCCTCGATGAAGCCGGATCGGTTGTTCGCGTTCAGCGCGCTGTTGATGAGGTTTTGGGGCCGTGACAGCCTTCCGAAGCTTGGTGCCTGGATTACCTGCTTTGGCTTGTCTTGCCGCCACAGTCTTCGCCGTCGATCCACTCGGGCTGGGCGGTGTCCTTGTGCGGGCGGGTGCGGGACCACTCCGAGATGCTTGGCTGGAATTCTTGCAGGCGAGGCGTCCTGAGTCCGCACCTTGGCGGCGCTTGCCAGCGACGATCACAGACGAGCGCTTGTTGGGCGGGTTGGATCTTACGGCGACCTTGGCGAGTGGAGCGCCTGTCCTTCAACGCGGCGTTTTGTCGGAAGTCGACGGCGGCACGCTCGTGGTCCCAATGGCGGAACGGCTTGATCTAGAGAAGGCGGCCAGCATTGGTTCCGCGTTGGATACCGGCCGGATACTCTTGGAACGAGACGGGTTCACGGAAACCCTCGCAACGCGTTTCTCAGTCGTCCTGTTGGATGAGAGTGATCGTGAAGAACCACCGCCCCCACCTTCCATCACCGACCGTGTCGCCATAACACTTGATTTGGAGTTTGCCGCGTCCCAAGGCGAAGCCGCGGAAGACCTATTCCTTGATGTCGATCGGTCCTTCATAGAGGAGGCTGCGCAGCGCCTTCCGGATGTGGAAGTTGAACCTGAAATGAGCAACGCAATTTGCGCGACCAGCATCGCGCTCGGTGTTCGGTCTTCGCGGTCGCTCCTGTTCGCTCAACGGGTGGCGCGGGTGGGCGCGGCCTTGGATGGCCGTCTGACTGTTTCGAAAGACGACATCGCGCTCGCTTCGCAACTCGTTCTGGCACCACGGGCCACACAACTTCCGCACGCGGAACCTGATCCGGACGATAGTCCTCAAGACCCGGAGCGGTCTCCCGATCAGCAGGCACAAGAGGAAAAACAGGACAGTGCCGCTCAGCGTGACAAACAAGAAGCACTGGAAAACGTGATGATAGAGGCGGCGCGGGCCATGCTGCCGAAGAACCTTTTGGCATCACTCGCTTCGGAAAGTGCCCGGGCCGCACAGTCCACAGTCTCCGCCCGTATGGGCGCACGTCCAACCCTGGCGAAAAGAGGCAGGCCGGTTGGTGTCAAGCGCGGTGACCCAAAACGCGGCAATCGTCTCTCCATCCTCGACACGCTGCGTGCCGCTGCGCCTTGGCAGGTTGTCCGGCGTCGCGCTGGCACGCACAAAACGGGGCATGCCTTGGAGATACAGCCCTCGGACTATCGAGTGCGGCGGTACAAGCAACGTGCGGAATCCGTAACGATCTTCGTCGTCGATGCGTCCGGCTCCGCCGCGCTGCACAGACTTGCCGAGGCGAAGGGCGCCGTGGAGCTGTTGTTGGCGGAGTGCTACGTGCGGCGCGATCGTGTTGCGCTGATAACGTTTTCGGGCCGCGGGGTCGATGTTGCATTGCCTCCGACTAGATCGTTGGTACGCGCCAAACGGCGTCTCGCCGGTTTGCCGGGGGGCGGTGGGACACCGATGGCAAGTGCGATTGACCAGGCATGTATCATGGCTAGGTCGGTTCAACGGCTCGGACAGCGGCCAGTCGTTGTTTTCCTTACAGATGGGAAAGCGAATCTGACCAGAGATGGCGAGGCGGATAGGCAATGGGCAAGAGACGAAGCTCTCGCTGCAGCCAGAGCGTTTGCTCATATACAAGCGTCCTCATTGTTCATCGATGTTTCGCCACGACCGCAACCGGCGGCTCAAGAATTGGCGGCCGCCATGCTGGCGCAATACATCGGATTGCCGCATGCCAGCGCAGCACGATTGAGTGCGTCGATTTTGTTGGCGGCCTGACGTGTTCTCGTTCAAGCAACTAGATTTTGAGACCGACGGCCAACACTGGCCGCATCGCGAAGCAAGCAGGTTCGTGGAGCATGGGGGCAAGCGGTGGCACGTCCAGCTGATGGGTGCCGGGCCGGTCGTGTTGCTTCTGCATGGCACCAGCGCCTCGACCCATTCGTGGCGGGATCTGATGCCCATCTTGTCTAAGCATTATACAGTCGTGGCCCTCGACCTACCGGGACACGGTTTCTCGACCGTTGCGGAGCGCCGGGATCTCACATTGAATGGCATGGCCAAGGCAATTGTCGGACTGCTGCACAAAATGAAACTCGAGCCTGACTATGCAGTCGGTCATTCTGCCGGCGCAGCGCTGGCTATCTGGGCGACCTTGGGCCGTATGATTGAACCAAAGGCGATTGTCTCGATAAACGGTGCCTTATACCCTTTTAGTGGGTGGGCCGGGCGTCTGTTTCCAGGGGTTGCGAAAGTCTTGTTCGTGAACCGCTGGACCCCAAAGTTTTTTGCCGGTCAGGCCACGTCGGACTCAGTTGAGCGCCTCATCAATCAGACCGGCTCCAAGCTGGATGAGGAAGGACTCGATTTCTACCTTCGCCTGATCCAAAACCCCAACCATGTTGCGGCGGCGTTGGGCATGATGGCGAATTGGAATTTGAATCCGCTGGTCGACATGTTGCCTGTCTGCGAAACGCCGCTGCATTTGATTGTCGGTGCGGACGATGAAGCGGTTCCGCCTAGTGATGCCCTGAAAATCCTGAAGCTTGTCCCCCATGGAACGCTCCATGAATTGGCCGATCTTGGTCATTTGGCGCATGAGGAGGATCCCGTCCGTGTCGCGGGGATTATTAAGGCGGCGTGCGCACAGTCCACCGATTGAATTTTAAGTTTACATATCATACTGTAAACTAATGAGGACAGATGATCTTCATTCCGGGGTGGGCTCCGTCGCAGGTGCCGGTAAGTCGGTACACGATCCGCAAGCGATTGTTGTCGGGAGCGGGTTCGGTGGCCTTGCGACCGCCGTCCGACTAGGGGCCAAAGGTTATCGGGTTACTGTCTTGGAACGCCTGGACCGTCCAGGCGGTCGCGCAAGGGTACTTAAGCAGGACGGTTTCACGTTTGACGCCGGGCCGACGATAATCACCGGGCCTGATCTGCTGAAGGAGTTATGGGAACTCGCTGGAAAACGGTTTGAGGATCATATCGATCTTCGGCTGCTTAACCCATTCTACTATGTTCGTTTCGAGGACGGGTCGGCGTTTCGCTACAGCGGCGATACCGAAGCAATGCGTGCCGAGGTATCCCGGTTTAACCCGCGGGACGTTACCAACTATGACCGTTTCATGGAGCGCTGCCGCGTGGCCTATGAACGCGGCTATATCAAACTCGGAAATCGGTCCTATGACTCTATCCTCGAGATGGTGCGATTCATTCCGGACATCTTTGCAATGCGCGGGCATCGGTCTGTGTACTCGGTTGTATCGGAGATGTTCGAGGACCCCAGATTGCGCAAGGTCTTCAGTCTGCATCCATTGTTGATCGGCGGAAACCCTCTGAAGACCACGGCTGTCTACATACTGATCAATTACCTTGAGAAGGCGCACGGTGTGCACTTTCCCATGGGAGGAACCGGCGCCTTGATCAAGGGGCTGGTCGATCTGGTTGAAGGGGCTGGAAACCGCGTTCGATACAATGCCGAGGTATCGGAGATTTGCGTTAAAGACGGCCGCGCCACGGGCGTACGCCTCGCAGGCGGGGAGGTCTTGAGCGCGGAACTCGTGGTTTCAAATGCGGATTCGGCCTGGACGTATAAGTATCTTGCAACCGACAAGCGTCGCGCCCGGTGGACAGACAGCAAGTTGGATCGTGCGCAGTATTCCAACGGTCTCTTTCTTTGGTATTTCGGCACGGACAAAAGGTATGAGGACGTGCCGCATCACATGATCATGTTGGGCGACCGATACCGCGGTCTCTTGCATGACATCTTTGATCGCAAGGTCCTTAGCCCGGACTTCAGCCTCTACCTTCATCGTCCAACCGCCACGGACAGATCTCTGGCACCCGACGGCTGCGACACGTTCTATGCGCTGGTGCCGGTTCCAAATCTGGATGGCGATACGAACTGGGCCGAACGCGCGGAGGATTTCCGCAAATCCGTCGAGCAGTATCTGTCCGCAACGGTGCTGCCGAACCTTGCGCAGCACGTGGTCACGTCCTCGATGATGACGCCCATTGATTTCCAAAGCGACTATCTGTCCTACAAAGGGGCCGGATTTGGAATGGAGCCGATTCTGCTGCAAAGCGCGGGTTTCCGCCCCCGCAACAAGAGTGAACATATCGACCGGCTGTATCTGGTCGGTGCAAGTACCCACCCGGGGGCCGGAATACCCGGTGTCCTTACCTCTGCCCGTGTCCTGGATTCGGTGATGCCTCATGCCCATGCTATTGCCTAGTAACCCGGTCTCAAGTGTTGCCGATCGAAATGCGTGCCGAACACTCATCCGTGGCGGCTCAAAATCGTTCTTTGCCGCTTCGCTGCTTTTGCCGGGTTCGGTGCGAGACGCAGCATATATTGTCTATGCATTCTGCAGACTGGCGGACGATCACATTGATCTGGGAACGGATCAGTACGCGGCCTTGAAAGATTTGAAACAGCGTCTTAACGCGATCTACGCAGGCAAGCCGTTCGATTTCTTTGCTGATCGTGCGCTGACTGACATCGTTCAAGCGTATGAGGTGCCACGCGACTTGCTCGACGCATTGCTGGATGGTTTCGAATGGGACGCGCAGGGTCGAACCTATGAAACCATTGGGGCCCTTCAAGCGTATAGTGCAAGAGTGGCCGGAACGGTTGGTGCGATCATGACGGTCCTGATGGGACGCCGAGACGCGGACGTTTTGGCACGTGCCTGCGACTTGGGCGTGGCCATGCAGCTTACGAATATCGCCCGAGATGTCGGGGAAGATGCCCGGGCAGGGCGGCTTTACCTTCCAATGGAATGGATGCGCGAGGAAGGCGTCGATCCAGAGACTTTCCTAGCGAACCCGCGCTTTAGCGAGGGTTTGGGCCGGGTGGTGGCGCGGTTGTTGGGCCGTGCGGAGTCACTCTATATCCGGTCAGCCGCCGGTATCGCGGCGCTCCCCGCCGGTTGTCGTCCCGCGATCAACGCGGCGCGCCGTTTGTATCGGGAGATCGGCTGCGCCGTAAAGCGTAATGGCTTCGACTCGGTTACGGCGCGTGCGGTCATTCCGACCGAGCAAAAGGTTGTCCTGGCGCTTTATGCGGGACTGGAGGCCCCCA
Organism: Hwanghaeella sp.; assembly: GCA_028282025.1. Taxonomy (GTDB): domain Bacteria; phylum Pseudomonadota; class Alphaproteobacteria; order UBA8366; family Aestuariispiraceae; genus Hwanghaeella. The sequence continues at coordinate 29,646 of JANQIT010000153.1, forward strand.
TCTTGTCTCGTCGTGACACCTCACCCGCTCTGCCTGAGACGGCTTTCCTGGTTCGTGCGGCGGCGGCTCGAGTTTTCGCGGAGCAACAATCACCGTCATTGATTCCAGATGTTACCGGTGCGGTTGATCATCGTGTCGGTTGGATACTCGATCTTTTCATGAAGCTTGAAGAACGCGAGAAGCTGGAGCGCGCCTTGGCGGCCTCGGCGCGCGAAGCCGCGGCTGAGTGATCGGAGCTGTAGATGCTAGCCGCTGGGATTATCGTGGCCCTATGTCTTGCGGCTGCTTCAACGGGGGCAATCTTCAAACCCGGTGAGTGGTATTGGGGCCTCGCGAAGCCATCCTGGAACCCGCCCGACTATGTTTTTGCACCGGCCTGGCTGATCTTGTACGGCATGATTGCCTATGCAGCGTGGCGGGTCTGGACATTGGCCGAACCTGGAGAGGCTCTGTTCCCGATGATTGCTTTTGGGGTGCAGATTGGCCTTAACGCCTTGTGGAGCGCCTTGTTCTTCGGTTTGCGTCGGCCGGACATCGCATTTGTCGAGGTGGTCAGCCTCTGGCTTTCAATCGTTGTGATGATGGTGGCGTACTATGGGGTCGATCCGCTCGCGTGTTGGTTAATGGTGCCATACCTGCTGTGGGTCACGTTTGCCGGGGCCCTGAACTATGCCGTTTGGCGCTTAAACCGTGATAGTTTGCTATCGTCGAAAGCGGCATGAGCGACCTGCCCATTTTCCTGATAGAAGGGATTCTCGTCTTTGGCGGTGCGATGGCGTTCGCGCTTTGGCAAATCCGCGACGTCAACAAACGGCAGGAAGAGCGCAGGCGCCGCGAAGGGGAGCAAGCGGACGCTCAGGACTAGGGGATTACCGGGTCCACCGCGGCATCCTGAACGGCAACAGCATTTGGCACCATCTGCTGTCGAAACGATCGAGATCCAAACTTTCGTGCACACCGGTCGCCGGCGCCCCATGGACGACGGTTTCAACCTCTGACCGGGCGTAAAACGGCGTATCCTCCAGTGTTCTGGTCACCGAGGCGCCCGTGCCATTGTCGGACCGTGTCGTGCGCCCGACACGCCAAAAGTTTTTCGGGAGCGGCGCGAGCGGCGGAGGCGTAAGGGCGGATGCCGACCCATCGGGTCTGAATTTGTAGGCGATCGATCTGTCTTCACCCATCCGGTCAATCAAGTCGTAGAAGACTGCCGTCTCGCTGTCAGGCAACGCCGCGCGGGACCAGTTCCACGATTGAAACCCTTTTTCCAGGGGTTCGGACCCTCGATTGCTGTCTAGATAGGCGGTGCCCTCCCAGCGCAGGGCGGGGTGTTTGAATTCGGCGGTAACGCGGGCGCAGGGTGCAATCGGCCACCAGCGGTGCCGACCGTGTTCGTCCAGTTCGAAGTCGACGCTATTCAGGGCCATCGGCGTCAGGGTCAGGGTACCGCTTATGCCGCGCGGAACGGGCACGGCGATTTCCTGAAGGGAGATGTGAAGAGATCCGTCCCGCCATTGCATCGAACTGGGTCCGATCCGGATCTCGTCCTCAGACCGGCTGAGTTGCGCCTTCCCCCGTTCGGTCATCGCCCACCGGGCACCGGGGCGGCCATACAACGCGACATTCATCGCGATATGGTTTTCAGGGTCGGTATCACTGCGGCGGCGCGCCCAAGCATAGTAGGGTGAAAACACACTCCCGATGAGTGCGATAATGGTTATCCCGTGCTTGCCGTCGTCACTCAGGGCGTCGACATACCACCATGCGTAACCGTTTGGGCCTACCGGGATATCAAAGCGAGGTCCTCCGTCACGCAGCCGGCTGCGTTCAGGCCCGACAGGGCGACTGTCGGCACTCCCGCTCCAGGATGTACGCTGCCCCCGGCCAGATAAAGGCCCGGAACCCGCGTCCGGGCCGTAGGCCGCGCAAAGAATGCCCCCCAACTGTTTGACGCTTGGCCATAGAGCGCGCCGCCTGTGCCAGGGAACATAGTCTCGAAGTCGTTCGGCGTGGTCGCTACCCGCTGCGAGGACGCTTGTTCCAGGGTCAGTCCACAACGCGCCAGTGACGCTCTCATATCGCGTTCGCACGTTTTGATATCCCCCTCTGTGTAAGGTTTTAAGTCGCCATTGGCAGGTGCATTGATCAGCAAAAAGAGACGTTCGCGATCGTCGGGTGCATCGCTATCGTTGCTGCCGCGGTCCTGCGCGGAAATGTACACGGTCGGTTCTGATGGAACTTCGCCGCGCTTGAAGATCGCATCGAACTCCTCTTCATAGCGATCAGAGAACAGGACCGTGTGCCCGAGCAGAGGAAAACCCGACGGGATGGCAACGGTGCTGAAGGTCATTGCGGAGAGTGAGCGATCTGCGGCCGTGTTCGCGCCGGCCCATTTTCGGGCTTCATCACCGAGGCCGCCGATATTGATGGATGCAAGGTCCACGTTAAGGATCGCGGCATCACCTCTATGGTCCGCCCCATCTTTGGTGAAGATGCGAAGGCCGCCCGGCTTCTCGTGAATCAGATTGTTGACGGATGCGCCGTATACGATCGTGCCGCCAAGCGAAACGATAAGCTCGGCAAGACTCCGGGCGAGCTGATGCATGCCGCCCCGAATAAACCAAACGCCCTCTTGCTCCACATGGGTTACCAACATGAGGTTCGGGGGACACATGAAGGGCGAGGAGCCGTAGTACGTCGCATATCGCCCGAACAATTGACGCAGCCGCGGATCTTGAAAGTACTTCGACAGAGCACCCCACATTGTCGTGTAAGGACGGCTCTTGAGTAGAGCGAGTGCACCGCGCACGCCTGTTCGCCGCGCGACCGTGGCGAGATCTGTCCGCGTGGACCGCATGAACGGAAGGCCCGTATGGTCATAGAGGGCCGTCGCTTCGGCCATGAATTCCTGAAATCCCCGCGCTTCTCGCCGCCCTGCAAACTCTGCGATTGAAGCGACGGCCTCTTTCCGGTCAGCGGGAAGGTCTAGCCGGCTTCCGTCGGGCCAGCCATGCCGGGCGAGGATTGTAGCCTTTTGTAGATCAATTAGGCCTTCGAGCGTCCGGCCGACGCCGTCCAGCAACTCGTCGAAAACCCAGCGCATCGTGAAAACGGTTGGTCCCGCATCGATGGGCTGGTCCTCTACAAACACCTGGCGCATTTTTCCGCCTGGCGTGTTTTGTTTTTCAAGGACGGTGACGCCAATTCCACGCCCCAACAACGCAACGGCTGCCGACAGACCGGCAATACCGGCGCCGACGATCACGACATGGGGTTGGCTCACCGAATACAGCCTTTGTCATTGAAACGTTACACTGAATGTGTCTATCATAACTGACACTTGATTGGCCCGCAATTGCAGTGGAGCGCCGTCGCGCTTTGCCGAACGGAGGTTGAGGATGGATCTGAAGACCCGTATCGAACAAGGGCTGGAAGAAAATCTTGCGCGTTGCTGTGTCGCCGGCAGTCCTCCGCGTTTGGGTGAAGCAATGCGCTACGCGGTTTTTCCGGGAGGCGCACGCATTCGGCCGAAGCTGTGCCTGTCCGTGGCTTTGACGTGCGGCGATGATGAGCCTGCTTTGGCGACTGCCGCTGCATCGGCCATCGAGTTCCTCCATTGCGCTTCTCTGGTTCACGATGATCTTCCGATCTTCGACGACGCCGATACAAGGCGTGGCAAACCGGCGACGCATCACGCTTACAGCAGTCAGCTTGCCTTGCTGGCCGGGGACGCGTTGATCGTTCTGGCATTTGAAGCTTTGTCGCGCGCGCCGACATCTGAATGCACCAGAATGGCAAGGTTGGTGCGTATTGTCTCGGCGGCGGTTGGCATGCCGTTCGGGATTGTTGCGGGACAGGCATGGGAGTCGGAAGACGGTGCCATTCTCGCAGATTATCAACGCGCGAAGACTGGGTCCTTGTTCGCAGCGGCGACGGCGGCAGGTGCCGCGGCTGCAGGCGCTGAGGCATCCCTTTGGCAAACTTTGGGCGAACGGTTAGGCGAGGCCTATCAGGTCGCCGACGACATCTCCGACGTGATGGGTGATCCCGACAAATTGGGTAAGCCTATCGGCCAGGACGCCACCCATGGTCGACCGAACGCGGTTGCATTGCACGGTCTCGATGGCGCAACGAGCCGACTCAAGACGCTCGTGTCTGAAGCGATTGATTCGATACCGCCGTCGCCCGGACAAGCGGCTCTGAAACGCCAGATCGTCGAAGAGTCCAAGCGGTTCATGCCGGAATCGGTAGTCGCATCCGTCGCGTAATGCGGGGCGCGCTGATGGCCGCCGCCGCAGCCTATCTCGATAAAGTCATAGCAAGCCCGAGATTTCGGAGATTTGCCGCCGGGTTCCCGGTCCTAAGGCCTGTGGCCCGCAGACGGTCGAAAGCGCTGTTCGACCTCATGGCGGGGTTCGTCTATAGCCAAGTCCTGCTTGCCTTCACTAGGCTCGACCTGCCCAATCTCTTGCTTGAGAAACCGCGCTCATTCGAAGAGCTAATGGCATGGACGCAGTTGGACGCAGACCATCTTCGCCGATTGCTGAAGGCCGCGAAAGCGCTGGATCTGGTGTCGTATAGAGGCCCTGACATTTACGGCCTTGGCACTGTGGGCCGAGATCTTGCGAACAACGCGGCCGCGCTCTCGATGATCGAACATCATGCTGGCTTCTATGCCGATCTGAACGATCCAATCGCGCTGCTCACGTCTGAGCAAAAGTCGACAGGCCTGAACGACTATTGGCGGTACGTATCCGAAACGGAGGCGATCCCTGAGGAGCTTGCCGCAAAATACAGCACCCTGATGTCGCAATCTCAGGAAGGCTTGTCCGAGGAGATCATCGACGACTACACCATGACCGGCCGTCGCCATATTCTCGATGTTGGCGGGGGCGATGGCACCTTTTTGCGGTGCGTCGCCGCGCGGGTTGGGCCGGAGACCGCGTTGACACTGTTCGATCTTCCCGCTGTTGCGGAAACCGCCAAGGCCAGATTGGCTGAACGAGGCCTCGAAGGCCGGATCTCGGCGGTCGGAGGGGATTTCTTAACCAGCGATTTTCCCGATGCGCCGGACCTGGTGACGCTGGTGCGCGTTTTGTTCGATCACCCCGATCGTACCGTCAGACCATTACTGGGCAGGATTCGCGCGGCGCTTGCGCCGGACGGGGCGCTGCTGATCGCCGAACCGATGTCGGAAACCCGCGGGGGCGAGCGAATCGCCGACGCATATTTCGGGTTCTACTTGTTGGCGATGGGGGAGGGACGGGTTCGCACTGTGGATGAGCATACCGCGTTGCTCAAAGAGGCCGGGTTCTCGCGAATTCGTCCGCTTTCGTGCCGGATGCCGCATATGATCCGTCTGATAGAGGCGCGGCCTTGACCGAAGTTGGATGATGCCGAAGGGCGCCGGCACCCGGTGTCAGATTTCCTATACAAATCGACTGTACATTATAATTGACATTGTTAACTGTCTATTTACACTGACAGATGCGATGGTGGGCTTGGCGTCATGTTAAGGGCCAACACCGCAAAAATGAGACAGGTCGACACCTTCGCACCGGACCTTGCTGACAAAAGGTCTCTGAAGGGATGGGAAATGCAGGCGCACGCCGTAGTTTTTGAGAAGCCTGGAACAGTGACGGTCCAGGACCTCGCGCTGGACGACATGGGGCCGGCGGATGTGCTGGTCGATGTTGCCTGGAGTGGGATCAGTACCGGCACCGAGCGCCTGTTGTGGGCCGGCAAGATGCCGCCCTTTCCCGGTATGGGTTATCCATTGGTTCCCGGATACGAGTCGGTCGGCCGCGTGCGCGAGGCAGGGGCGGACGCACATCATCGTCCAGGCGATTGGGTGTTTGTTCCCGGTGCCTCCTGTTTCGGGCCGGTAAAGGGATTGTTTGGCGGCGCCGCCGAAACGCTGGTGATCAAAGACAGCCGCGCGGTGTCGATTAGGGAAGATCTGAAAGATCAAGGAGTCCTGCTCGCCCTGGCGGCAACGGCCAGACACGCCGTTGCAGGTCACACACCCCCCGATCTTATCGTAGGGCATGGAGTTTTGGGACGCTTGCTGGCCCGGTTAACGGTCGCCCTCGGTCATCCTGCGCCTACGGTGTGGGAGGCAAATCCTGCACGCCGGTCGGGCGCACTCGGATACGCGGTTGTCGACCCCGAAGAAGATCCAAAGAGCGACTATAGCGCCATCTACGATGTCAGCGGCGACAGCGGATTGCTGGATGCGCTGATCGGCAGGCTGGCACCCGGCGGGGAAGTTGTGCTGGCCGGCTTCTACGATCAGCGGCTCAGCTTTGCCCACGTCCCCGCGTTCTTGAAAGAGGCGCGCCTTCGGGTTGCCGCGGAATGGAAGCCAGCGGATCTGGCGGTCACCGCGCAGTTGATCAATAACGGCGCCCTGCCTCTGGACAACCTGATCACAAGCCGGGTCGATGCTTCCCACGCTGAGGATGCCTACGCCACGGTGTTCGAGGATTCTGACTGTCTGAAGATGGTCCTAAACTGGAGAAACTTGCAATGACGTCGATGACCGATGCCTTGCGTGCTGAAGCCGCAATCGATCCCGATCCGGTACCGACCGCGGTGCCCACCAAGGATACGCAAATCATTGCGATCTACGGCAAAGGCGGTATCGGCAAGTCATTCACGCTTTCAAACCTCAGCTACATGATGGCGCAGCAAGGCAAGAAGGTTCTCCTGATCGGATGTGATCCCAAGTCCGACACCACATCATTGTTGTTTGGCGGTAAAAGCTGCCCGACCATCATCGAGACATCGAGCCGCAAGAAGGCGGCTGGGGAAGAAGTGGAAATCGGCGACATCTGCTTTGTCCGCGATGGTGTCTATGCGATGGAACTTGGGGGGCCCGAGGTAGGCCGTGGGTGTGGCGGCCGCGGAATCATCCATGGCTTCGAGCTGATGGAGAAGTTCGGATTCCACGACTGGGATTTTGACTACGTCCTCCTGGACTTCCTGGGTGATGTGGTCTGCGGCGGGTTCGGACTGCCGATTGCGCGAGACATGTGTCAGAAAGTCATCGTTGTTGGTTCGAACGACCTGCAAAGCCTGTATGTCGCAAACAACGTCTGTTCTGCCGTCCAATACTTCCGGAAACTGGGCGGCAATGTCGGTGTTGCCGGCATGGTGGTGAACAAGGATGACGGTACCGGTGAGGCGCAGGCCTTCGCGGACGCGGTCGGCATCCCGGTATTGTCCTCGATCCCGGCGGATGAGGACATCCGGCGCAAGAGCGCAAATTACGAGATTATTGGGAAGCCTGATAGCCCCTGGGCTGGGCTATTCGAGACCCTAGCTGAAAATGCGGCTGAGGCGCCGCCACAACACCCGACGGCACTGGATCAGGACGCATTGCTCGGCCTATTCAAGAGCGAAGATGTCGGGCGTGATGTCGTGCTGACACCGGCACGGCTGGAAGATATGTGCGCAACCCGGGCGACCGAGAAGGCAAGCCTGGAAGTGATCTATGACACGGTATGAGGTGAGCGGGCGTTACTGCAATGAATGAGATTTCCCCAGATCGTCCCGTCGTCGACACCACTGCAGAAGGATCTGCGGTTGTTGAGCCCGACGAAGCCGTGGTTCAGGGGCGTGGCTGTCATGGCGGGGAAGAGCACCTCATCAAGGCTGCCAAGGACGCAGGGAAATCCGACCTGCTGGACCAGTACGCGCGAGACTACCCACAAGGACCGCACGACAAGCCGCAAAGTATGTGCCCGGCATTTGGGTCGTTGCGTGTCGGCCTGCGCATGCGCCGGACCGCGACCGTTCTTTCCGGTTCGGCCTGCTGTGTGTACGGGCTGACTTTCACGAGCCATTTCTATGGAGCGCGGCGGTCCGTCGGGTACGTTCCGTTCAACTCGGAAACATTGGTCACTGGAAAGCTCTACGAGGACATTCGGGACGCTGTTGAGGTCATGGCGGATCCGGAGCGATATGACGCGATTGTCGTCACGAACCTCTGTGTGCCGACGGCTTCCGGCGTGCCGCTGCAAATGCTGCCGAAGCAGATCAACGGGGTACGGATTGTTGGGATCGACGTTCCGGGCTTTGGCATACCCACGCACGCCGAAGCTAAGGATGTGTTGGCGTCCGCGATGCTGAAGTACGCACGTAGTGAAATTGATGCGGGTCCGGTGCAAGCACCGGAGCGTGTTGTCCGTGATCGCCCATGTATTGCCCTGCTGGGGGAAATGTTCCCCGCGGACCCTATCGGGATTGCGCGGATGCTTGATCCATTGGGGATAGCGCTTGGTCCGGTCGTTCCGACACGTGAGTGGCGGGAACTGTACGCCGCGCTGGACTGTCGTGCGGCAGCCGCAATACATCCGTTCTACACCGCGACGGTCAGAGAATTTGAAGAGGCAGGACGTGCCATCATCCCGTCGGCCCCGATTGGGAAAGAGGGTACCAGCGAATGGCTGGATGCGGTCGCAGACGCGTTTGCCATTCCGCAAGCCAAGTCGGATGCGGCGAAGAACGCGGTTCTCCCGGTGATATCCGATGCGTTGAAAGACTCACTGATCAAGGGTCGCGTGACGTTGAGCGGTTACGAGGGATCGGAACTCCTGGTGGCGCGGCTGTTGGTCGAAAGCGGCGCGGACCTGCGCTATGTGGGCACGGCTTGTCCGCGCACCCGTTGGTCCGACCCGGATCGTGAATGGCTCGAGGCAAAAGGTGTTCACGTCAATTACCGCGCATCGCTGGAACAGGACCTTGCCGCAGTTGAAGAATTCAACCCGGACCTGGCGATCGGAACGACCCCCGTTGTGCAGAAGGCTAAGGAAAAAGCGATACCGTCGCTTTACTTCACCAATCTGATTTCCGCTCGTCCCTTGCTCGGCGCCGCGGGTGCCGGACAGTTGGGCGCGATCATAAACGCTGCGATTGGCAACAAGTCGCGGTTCGACGAAATGCGGTCGTTCTTCGAAGGTGTGGGAACACACGATACGGCCGGGATCTGGGAAGACACTCCCACGATCAACTCAGAATTCCGACGGAAAAACGCGAAACGAAGAGAGAACGCACAAAAGGCTGCCAAATCCGACCGGGTCGAAGGAGCGATCGGATGCTGATCCAGGATCATGACAGGGCAGGCGGATACTGGGGGGCGGTCTACGCGTTCACAGCGATTAAGGGATTGCAGGTTGTCATCGATGGTCCGGTTGGGTGCGAGAATCTGCCGGTGACGTCGGTCCTGCATTACACCGACGGATTGCCGCCGCACGAGTTGCCGATCGTCGTTACCGGGTTGGGCGAAGACGAGTTGGGCCAGCATGGGACCGAAGAGTCCATGAAGCGGGCGCATCAGGTCCTCGATCCCGACTTGCCGGCGGTTGTGGTGACCGGCTCCATCGCGGAAATGATTGGCGGGGGGGTCACACCTGAGGGGACCAACATCAAGCGGTTTTTGCCGCGCACGATCGATGAGGATCAGTGGCAGAGCGCGGATCGTGCCTTGAACTGGCTGTGGAGCGAGTTTGCGGCCCCGAAAGGCCGTATGCCCAAAGCGCGGAAGCGACCGGAAGATTCCGCTCCCTTGGTGAATATCATCGGACCGGCCTATGGAGTGTTCAATATGCCGTCCGATCTCGCGGAGATTCGTCGCCTTGTTGAAGGTATCGGGGCGGAGGTGAACATGGTCTTCCCGCTGACCAGTCACGTCGCCGACGTCGCCCGCCTGGTGGATGCGGACGCGAATATATGCATGTACCGGGAATATGGACGCATCCTGTGTGAGACGCTTGAGAAACCTTACTTCCAAGCGCCGGTAGGACTGACTTCCACGACGAAGTTTTTGCGGTCGTTGGGCGAGGTGCTCGGGTTGGATCCGGAACCCTTCATAGAGCGAGAGAAGAATACCACGTTGAAGCCGCTCTGGGATCTGTGGCGGTCGGTTACCCAGGACTTCTTCGGAACGGCGAGCTTTGGAATAGTCGCCAACGAGACATACGCGCGCGGATTGACCAATTTCTTGGAAAATGACCTTGGGCTGCCGTGCACTTTCTCGTTCTCAAGAACGGCCGGACAGAAACCGGATAACGACGCGGTCCGGCAAGCGGTTCACGAGAAAACGCCTCTCGTGCTGTTCGGCAGTTACAATGAACGGATGTACCTGGCCGAAATAGGTGGTCGGGGAACCTTTGTCCCGGCCTCGTTCCCGGGCACGTTCATACGGCGGCACACTGGCAGCCCGTTCATGGGGTATTCGGGCGCGACCTTTGTCCTGCAGGAAGTATGCAACGCCCTCTTCGACACGCTGTTTCATATCCTTCCGATCGGGGCGGATTTGGACAAGAACGAAGCGACGCCAGCCAGATTGAAAATGGATCTACCTTGGGAAGGTGATGCGCAAGAAGCGTTGGACCAGTTGGTCCAAATTTACCCTGTGATCAGCCGAATTTCAGCGGCGAAACGTCTTCGCGATGCCGCAGAAACATGCGCCCAAAAGGCACAGCGGACGACAGTGACACTCGAAGATTTACGAGAGGCTCGATCGAGCCTCATGCGGGGGCAGGCGGCTTGAACCGCGTTCCCAATATTTGGAGGAAGGCCGAAAGGACCGAGTAATGGCAATCAACATTTCAGATAGCGCAGGGACGGGACAAGACGGGATGAGCGGAGAGGTCTTCGAGTACCGCCTCATGCTGTTCGTTGTATTCGCGATCTTCCTGGGCGTTGTTGTTGTGTCACGTACAGCGATTTGGCGGTGGCGTGCCTTCGGTGGCAATGGATACGACGGCAAGTCGATCGTCCATCAGGCACGCTTGATGACATATAGCACCGTGCCGTTTGTGTTTATGCGCTGACCGACAAGTGCAACAGAGTTTCATTCGGGATTTCCCGAATGAAAGACCGTCCGGAGTTCTCCGGGGGGACCCTCGCCGGGCAGGGTAAGCGCGGTAACGGCCTTCAGGCCACTTGAAGGAGGTAGAGATATGGCGGAATCCATGTCTGGCCTTTCCGAAAAGGAAGCTGAAGAGTTCCACAAGTACTACATGCAGGGTTTCTTGCTCTTCACTGTGGTTGCAGTGGTTGCTCACTTCCTCGTTTGGACCTGGCGACCTTGGTTTCAGGGTGACGGTGGTGCGACTGCATCGCTCGATCCCAACTCGGTTGTCACTACGCTCACCACTCTAATCGGATAGGAGGAGAAAAATATGTGGCGCATATGGCTAGTATTCGATCCTCGCCGAGTGCTGGTGGCACAAGGCGTATTCCTGTTCTCGCTAGCAGCACTGATTCACTTCGTGCTGTTGAGTACGGAACGCTTCAACTGGCTGCAAAACCCGTAACTGGGATTTGCGACCAGCAACCTCAGGTCTGGATCGTGCACTAACAGCAGGGTCCAGACCGAGAGGGGTTCGGGTCACGATCCGCGGCACACAAGCGTGCTTTCGAATCGTAAACTCGATTGGACACTTTGAGAACCGGCCATTGGCCGAAGAGCACTCCGGGGGTTTGAGCGATGGCTTTGCTCAACTACGAAAAGAAATACCGGGTCCGAGGTGGTACTCTCATTGGAGGGGACTTATTCGATTTCTGGGTCGGACCCTTCTACGTTGGCTTTTTCGGAGTGCTGACGGCCTTCTTTGCCGGCCTTGGTACGGTTCTTATCATCTGGGGCGCCTCGCAAGGCGATACCTGGAACGTCTGGCAAATCAATATTGCGCCGCCGGACTTGTCGTACGGCCTGGCGTTGGCGCCGTTGATGGAAGGCGGGCTTTGGCAAATCATCACGATCTGCGCAATTGGAGCCTTTGGATCTTGGGCTCTTCGTGAAGTCGAAATTTGCAACAAGCTGGGTATCGGTTATCACGTGCCCTTCGCCTTCAGCTTCGCGATTTTCGCGTATGTGACCCTGGTTGTTATCCGGCCACTTCTGCTCGGCGCGTGGGGGCATGGCTTTCCGTATGGCATTCTCAGTCATTTGGATTGGGTCTCAAATGTTGGGTACCAATACCTGCACTTCCATTACAACCCGGCGCATATGATCGCGATAACGTTCTTCTTCACCACATGCCTCGCATTGGCACTGCATGGTGCGCTGATCCTGTCGTCGGTAAACCCTGCGAAAGATGAAGAGATCAAGACTGCAGAGCATGAAAACTCCTACTTCCGCGACAGCATCGGTTACTCCGTCGGGACCCTGGGCATTCACCGCCTCGGTGTTTTCTTGGCATTGAGCGCCGTGTTCTGGAGTGCTGTCTGCATTGTTATCAGTGGGCCGGTGTGGACCCGCGGCTGGCCGGAATGGTGGAACTGGTGGCTCAGTCTGCCATTTTGGAGTTAGGGGGCTACGATGATGATCGAATACCAAAATATCTTCACCCGGGTTCAGGTCGAGGGAAAACCTGACCTGGGTGTTGTTGCCGGAGACAGCCCTGTTTGGCGGGGCAAGAAGACTTCGGAGATAACGCTACTTGGGCGGATTGGGGACGCACAAATCGGGCCGTTCTATTTGGGCTTTACGGGCGTGGCGTCGATTGCGGCGGGGCTGACGGCATTCTTGATCATCGGCTTCAATATGTGGGCCTCGGTGAACTGGAATCCGCAAGAATTTATCAAGCAGTTGTTCTGGCTGTCCCTGGACCCGCCGTCACCGAAGTATGGCCTTTCCTTCCCGCCTATGAATGACGGTGGCTGGTTCTTGGTCGCGGGCTTCTTCTTCACTGCGTCGGTCTTTCTTTGGTGGACGCGTGTCTATACCCGCGCCAGGGCGCACGGAATGGGAACACATGTGGCGTGGGCATTCGCTTCTGCCATATGGTTGTTCCTGGTCTTAGGGTTCATTCGGCCGGTCTTGATGGGAAGCTGGGCAGAAGCGGTGCCCTACGGAATCTTCTCGCATTTGGATTGGACGGCGGCATTTTCCATTCGCTACGGAAACCTGTTCTACAACCCCTTCCATATGCTCTCGATCGCGTTCTTGTACGGCTCGGCTCTATTGTTTGCGATGCATGGTGCGACGATCCTGGCGGTGACCCGCTATGGAGGTGACCGGGAGATTGAACAGATTGTCGATCGGGGAACGGCCTCCGAACGCGCAGCTTTGTTCTGGCGCTGGACGATGGGTTTCAACGCTTCAATGGAGTCAATTCACCGTTGGGCTTGGTGGTTCGCTGTTCTAACAACACTGACCGGCGGGATTGGAATCCTGCTAACCGGCACGGTGGTTGATAATTGGTACCTTTGGGCGGTTAAGCATGGTGTCGCACCGAGCTATCCGCCGGTGTGGGATCCGATCACGGTAGATCCAATGGCAGGAGGCAACTGATGAAAGGTCTCATTCCCGTTGGATTGGTCGTGGCGATCCTGTTCTCGGTTCAGATCGTCCTGAGCTTCGAACGTCCGCCCATGTCTAGTGTCCAGCAGGGTTTCCGTGGAACGGGCATGGTAGAAACTTATAACCCTCGCGAAGCGGAGGAATTGGCGGAGATCAACCAGCCGCCTGAATCGTTCGGTCCGTTGGAACCGGGCGGTGACAAGGCAAGCGACGTTTATGAGAACGTTCAAGTGCTGGGTCATCTAAGTGACGACGAGTTCATTGGCTTGATGGCGCTGATCACAGAATGGGTTTCCCCTGAAGAAGGCTGTGCCTATTGTCATAATGAAGACAATCTGGCGTCCGACGAAGTCTACGCCAAAGGTGTCGCGCGCCGAATGATCGAAATGACGTGGAACGTGAATGCCAATTGGACAGACCATGTGAAGGACACCGGCGTGACATGTTACACCTGTCACCGCGGTCAACCGCAGCCTCAATACGCCTGGTATTCGGAAACCGGACCGGCCCAGCAGACGGGCGGGTTCAGTCAATCCCGAAACAACCAGAATGTCGCGACAGAGGTTGCTGCGTATTCGTCGCTGCCATATGACGCACTCGACCGTTTGCTGGCGGCGGAAGGTGAGATCCGGGTGCAACCCCGGAATGGACTGCCGATCTTTGGTCAAACGGGTTCTTCAATCCAGGACACCGAAGTTACGTATTCCTTGATGATGTACATGTCGGAATCGCTGGGTGTGAACTGTACTTTCTGCCACAACAGCCGCGCTTTCTACAAATGGGACGAAAGCGCGCCGCAGCGGGTGCGGGCCTGGCATGGAATTCAGATGGTACGTAACCTGAACCAGGAATACGTGGTGCCGCTCAAACCCGTGATTCCCGAAGAACACCTCGGCGTAAGCGGCGACATTGCGAAAGTCGGATGTAATACGTGTCATCAGGGGATCAACAAACCGCTCTATGGGGCAAAAATGCTTCCTGATGCCCTTCCCCTGAGTGGGCCTCCCCAGTAACTGGCTGGCTCTTCCCTACCCCTCGTTTGGGGTAACTGGTCGAACCCTCGACCTAACTTCCCACCGAACCTCACAGTTCGGTGGGAGTTTTTTTCGTGAACGGAGAACCAGCGATTAGGATAATTCAGACAACAAGTCGAAATGTACAAGCAAATGCCAAGGAACGTTTCAGTTCGTCCCTCGTTCTCTGTTTGCATCAATCGTGAAAGTGAACGGAAGGGTCCAAAATTCTATGTAATGCTCGGTACTCCAACCGAGATGCCAAGCTGGGCCCAGCGGTGGGCATAGATTTGAAGCCACTGCGTATACGCGTTTGGATTTTCAGCGATGTCGTCAAAAAATTCTTCGAGTGGAACCCATCGAACTTCAGCGACTTCGGATGGCGTCGGCTTGATGTCTACATTGGACGCGGATGTTTGACCCTCAAATACCGCGACACGTTCATGTTCCCAAAGGTCCTCACTTACCCTGGCCTGATAGTCGACAGTTGAACATCGCGCAAGCGGGACCGTAAATCCCAACTCCTCAACCAAGCGCCTTTGTGCGCACTGTTCTTGGGTCTCGCCAAAGTGAGGGTGCGAGCAACATGTGTTCGCCCAGAGACCGCCGGAATGATATTTGTCGGTCGCACGCCGTTGGAGCAAAATGCGGTTCTCGTCGAAGACAAAGATGGAGATTGCTAAGTGCAAAACACCCTGACGATGGGCGTCCATTTTCTCGATAGGGAACAAGGTCCCATCCTCGGCGATACCGGGGATCGAGCCTGTTTCGACACGTGGATGAATAGTCATTTGACTATGCCGTTGCGCGATTAAGGCCCATCTGTGACCAAATCTCGGACAGGGCCGAGACGAGCTCATCGATGTTTTCGTTGGTGTGTAGGGGGGACGGGGTGATCCTGAGACGCTCCGTACCTTTGGCCACGGTCGGATAATTGATCGGTTGCACGTAGATCCGATATTCATCCATCAACTGATCGGAGATCTGCTTACACAACACCGGATCGCCCACCATTACCGGGACAATGTGACTTGGATTGTGCAAATGCGGCAGCCCGGCCGCGTCCAGTTTACGGCGCAATAGCGCGACACGTTCGGCCTTGCGGGCACGCTCAATCTCGCTGACTTTCAGGTACTGAACGCTGCGCAACGCGCCGGCCGCGACGGCCGGGGGTAGGGCGGTTGTGAAGATGAAGCCTGCCGCAAAGCTGCGCACGAAGTCGCATAGTGCGGTAGACGCGGCAATGTACCCGCCGACTACTCCGTAAGCTTTTGCTAATGTCCCTTCGATGACCGTCAGTCGGTGTGCGACGCCTTCGCGTTCCGAGACACCGCCTCCGCTCGGACCGTACAGGCCGACGGCATGGACCTCGTCCAGGTAGGTCATTGCATTGTACTTGTCCGCAAGATCACAGATTTCCGAGATCGGAGATATGTCGCCATCCATCGAGTAGACAGACTCGAACGCTATCATCTTGGGCTGATCTTTGGGTAGGCACATCAGGGCCTGTTCAAGATCCTCGAGGTCGTTGTGCCGGAAGATGATCTTCTCGGTTTTAGAGTGGCGAATTCCTTCAATCATGGACGAGTGGTTCTTCTCGTCGGAAAGAACCACGCAGTTCGGAATACGCGACGCTAGGGTCGATAGCGACGCCCAGTTGGATACGAAACCAGACGTGAACAACAGCGCGGATTCCGTGCCGTGCAGGTCCGCCAACTCCTTCTCCAGCAGCACATGGTAATGGTTGGTACCAGAAATGTTTCGTGTGCCGCCTGCACCGGCGCCGCACTTGTCCAAGGCGTCGTGCATGGCCTCAATCACTGCGGGGTGCTGACCCATACCAAGGTAGTCGTTTGAGCACCAAACAGTGACGTCTTTCTCGTCATTTGGTCCGTAGTGCCGAGCTTTCGGGAACTGACCTCGCTTCCGTTCCAGGTCTGCGAATACGCGGTAATTGCCTTCTTCGCGCAGGGTTGTCAGTGCGTTCTGAAAGTAACCTTCATAATCGACTGTCATGGTCCTTCCCCCTTACTTTCTAGATTCCATATGACGACGCATTTGGCGCCGTTGTCGGTTTTGGGCTGGTGTCACGGACGGCCCATTTCCAAAGCATTGATTCTCGGATCGGCAGCACCAACAGCCAGTGCTCCACCAGTGCTAACGTCAGCAAGGTGCCTGTTAGCATGGCCCCTGCGATCTGGTGCGCGGATCCATGTGCGGTGTGATACAGCAATGCGGCGATCACAGTGCCGGCAGTTACCGACAGTGCAAAGAACGGCGTTACCGGTGACCGGCCGAAGTAGCTCTTCAAGTAACCCAGTCTTGCCGGCAGGAATTCGTCCGTGAAGTTCGATACACCCAAGTAGATGTTGAGTTTGGCAGTGATGCGCATGCCCCATAGAACCAAATAGGTCCACAAGGCGACCTGATTGTCCGCGCCCAGCGTGCACATGTAGACGGCAAGGCCGCCTGCCGTGATCGCCAGTTCATGATAGAGAACGGCCCCAATTGCCAAGGTTGTGCGTTTGAGCGGTCCAACGCCGGGCGGCAGAGCCTTCTTGACGGGACCCGTGACATGACCCAGCAGGAAACTAAGTTCATTCCAACCCCAGATACCAAGCGCACACAGGAAAGCGACATAGGCGCCTACCGCGCTGCTGCTGTCCCGCGTCACGAAAATCCCGATTAAGGACAGCACGACAGCGAATGTAGAGATATACACCGCCTTCTTCTGCCTCTGCCGCGAACCACGGATCGCATACAGGACCAACCCTGTGGAGAACCACCACACAAAGATGGTGAACAGGATTGGCGCTACAAAGGCTGACATAGCTTTTACTCAGGCTCTTTCTTCTGTTCCGCTGCTTACTACCAAGCGGGCTGCAAGCGGCTATGTTCGGGAACGGCGTTCTGCTGCGCGGGTAACAGGTACATACGGGCAAAGATTGCGGCGGCTCGAAGCGACAGAATCGATTTCATGACAGGCCCTGCCGTTGTCATCTTGTCATTGACCTGCCTGAGGTCCTCCATCCCTTTCCGAAAGGCTGGATTGTCGATGTCGAGAACAAGAGGGAAAATCTGCTTGGTAATCTCGTTGCAGATTCGGAATACAGTGTAATCGTATTCCGTAATATCCATGCCCAACGCCTTATGAAATGCAGGTCTCTTATGGTCGCGCACATACATGGTGGCGTACACGGCCAACAGGAAGAAGCGGATCCACAGCTTGTTGTAACCGGTCAGCAGGTGCGGGTTCGCCTTCATCAGAAGCGCCATCGCTTCGCCGTGACGGAACTCGTCATTGCACCACTTCTCAAACCACTTGAAGATGGGATGGAAGCGTCTGTCCGGGTTCCGTTCCAAATGCCGGAAAATGGTGATGTAGCGCGCGTAGCCAATCTTCTCTGACAGGTAGGTCGCATAGAAGATGAACTTCGGCTTGAAGAACGTGTACTTCTTGGACTTCGTTAGATAGCCCAAGTCGATGCCGATATTGAATTCCTTCAGCGCGTCGTTGATGAACCCAGCGTGGCGGCTTTCGTCCCGCGCCATAAGCTTGAACAACTCGCACATGTCCGGGTGAGCGCCACGTTTGCGCATTTCGGCATAAAGGACGCATCCTGAAAACTCGGCAGTCAGGGAACTGACCAAGAAGTCGACAAACTCCCCGCGCAGGTCCTCCGGCAAATCCTGCAGGCGGATGCTGTCCCAATCTTCGTTTTTCTTGAAATGGCCTTTGTTCGGGTCGGACCGCATCTCGGCAATTAATTCGTCCCATTCCTTGCGAACAGACGTTAGGTCCATGCTATCCAGCGCTTGATAGTCCGTCGTGTAGAACCGTGGGCTCAGGACGGTATTTTCCTGCGCCATCTTGGTGGTCTCACTGCTGGTGATTGCGATGCTGTCTATCGTCATATCATTCACTCCGGCGAAAACGTTACTTCGAGCAGCTCGAGGCATTCGAGCTTGCCAAGCATTCTGGTCCAGGCTTTCTCAAGCCGGCCTGCACGTTGAACCTTTGCGGTTCTGAAAAGGGTAAACTTGGAGCCGTAGGGCGCGACGATCGGGTCACCTTGGACCGTGACGATATCCCCTACGCCAACAGGCTCGTTGCCCTTCAAATCGACATGCGCGAAGACGTTGTCGAACGTATTCTCAACGTTGATGACACAGGGAACTTCTGAGTATTCCCGTTTCCAAAGATGGGTGTTCACTGCTTTTCCTCCCCCGTCCTCGCGAACATCAGTCGCGCGAAGGCCCGCACATTGTCGGGGCCGAATGCATTTAGGAAGACTTCTCGGCCCGTGCTGGGATCCGAAAGGATTAAGGCACCTTCGCTCGTATGGATCAGTTGAAAACTCGGAGTCGGCCCCACGCCTTGGGCCTGCCGCTCCATGGCAAATCCGCGCAGCACGCCGCGCACGAATGAGTCTTCACGTGGTTCGACCACGGTTACATCGGCGCCTGTCCTGCCGTCCACAACGGCGATCGATCCATCTTCCCTATCCCGGAACCCGACGTGCCGCGTTTTCGTCTCACCCGCATTGATCATCGCCGCGATCTCGGCGTCACGCTGTGCGTTCAGGTTTATCTTCTGGTGGCTGGAATAGCCCGCCACGATAATTGTGAAGACGCAGAGACCGGCGGCCATCATGAGAATAGGCTTCGGAACCGTCGGATCGTGATTGCTTTCCCGGATCATCGGGGTCGGTCCTCTCTTGTTCTATTCAGCCGGCGCCGGTGTTGGTGTTAAGCCGGGCTCGGCTCTGACGTCGTCTTCCGCTTCAACCGGTGCTCGCACGACCTGACCTTGAACCGTTTTCAAGAGCAGGTCGGACACAGCCTGCGGATCGCGCAAGGCGCGCAGCAGTGGTTGTGGACGCCCAAATCTCCAAGGCCGCACGAACGGCCACAGATAGATGTAACTGACCCGGTAGGGTCCCATGAAATCCAATGCAATGTCGCCGGTCCGGTCACCGCATAGGCGAATATCAGCCTTGTGCAACTTGCTGAGCGGAAGGTTGACGGTGAGTGTCAACGCCAACCCGCAGCGTATCAAGATTCGCTCGCTAGTCAGTGTGTAGACAGTCGTCTTTGCGTATGCCCAAGCCAGGAACAGGAGAAGACCCAGACCGACACCGGAGATGCTCAGCATGATCGACAGGGAGGCAAGTACTTCGCCGAACGCTTCGTTTTCCGCAACCCCTGTGAGTGCCCGCCATATGCAAAGGATTGCAAAATAGATAGCGACCTTGCGCACGTGGAATACCCGCAGTGCCAAACCCTTCCACGTCGGTGTGCCTTGCCAGATCAGAGTCTCGCTGGTTGGTAAATCACCAGGAATGCCCCGAATGGCTTCGGTATCGTGCTCGTGGGTTATTGGGGCCTGCTTCATATCAGTGGCTCCGACCGGCTCTTCGTCGCGTACAGTTGGCCGGCACCGTAGTAGGCGCAGATCTGATCTTCCTCCAGACGGGTCACGACATCGGGGTTCTTGGTCTCCGGTATATTGGCGAATTGGTCACCCAGGATTGAAACGACTCGGACTTGCTTCTTGCCGCCATCGACGATGGCACGGGTAATCGGCAACAGCTTCTGACCGTTGCCGTTGGCATCCAGTTCGAGGTACCGGATCATGAACTCGCCCTTGTCGACCCAAATGTCGGTCACCGTTCCGCCGACTTCGCCGTCCGCCCCGACAACCCTCATACCGCGCGGATCCGGATCGCCATGAATGACGTGGAAGTCTGTAGCGACACGCATGGGGGCAAGTTTCGGCGTGCCGTCGACGGCTGCATCCGGAATGTCCTTCCGTTCGGCCCAAGAGCCGGGGCCGATGCAATCGCCCATAACGTTACCCGTCGGAACCATGGCCGCGCCGGGATGCTTAGCGAAACGTTCAGCCTTGATCGGCCGCTCGTCCGGCGGCGCCGTTAGCAATTCCATGGTTTCACCTTCGCGAAGTTTGAAGGACTTCGGCGTAACCATGAGAGGGGCGGTATTCTTAATCGGTATCCGGCCTTCTGGGCGTGGAACGTCATCGACCAACGGGTAGCCTTCGCGTTTACCTTCCTGATGCAGGTAGAAGACCAAGCCGAAGAAGAAGACCCAAAAGACGTAAAGAACGACTTGAGCCGCGTCGATATAGCCGGTTAGTGCGCCAACTTCCATTTCACCAACTCCCTCCTACGCATTGACTACCCGGGAAACTGGGCAAGTCCGAATTGTTCTTGCCCGTCATCCCGCCGGTTGTATCGGTCGCCGACAAGCGGACCGATCACAGCCAACGTTGTGAACAGTAGAAAAATCTCGATGTGATAAACGACCGAGTATCCAACCCAGACATCCGATAGGGCGGAACCCAACGCACCGGACACAGCCAGTGCGCTGACAACATCGCGGATACCGCCGCCAAGGGCGATCGCCACACCCGTTGCCGTCGCTGTTACCGCACCCCATGCACCGAGCGCCAATCCGCTGTATCCGTTTCGGGCCAGAGCCATGGCTGCGGTCAGTGAGCCAACGGCGAACAAACCGCCGCCAAAACCGATCAGCGCCGTACCGGCTTGGAACAGCAGTACCGAACCGGTTGGAGCCGAGAAGATCACGAACGAAAAGGCAAAGACGCCAAACATCGCGCCGACAGCGGCAAGCCGGTGCATTTCACCACCGCCGCTTAGATGTCGAGCAGCAAAACCAAGACCAAGCAACGTGCCACCGGCTAGCAACGCCGTGAGCATGGTCGTTGCACTGACCGACAGGCCTAGAACTTCCCCGCCGTAGGGCTCCAACAAAACGTCTTGCATACTGAAGGCCGCGGTTCCCAGTCCGATTGCGATCAGAAGGCGGGCCGCGCGGCCGCCGGCCAGGAAGGTACGCCAGCTTTCCCGGAACGAAGGGTGTTGAACATCGTGCCGTGTCAGCTCCGGGTTGCGGGACTCTTGCTTCCATAACGCGATCAGGTTCAGCACCACGGTCACAACAGCCGCCCCCTGAACCACTTGGATTAGCCGCTTGGCGCTGAAGTCCTGGAGCAGGTAGCCGAGTATCAGGGCGCTGAGGAACATGCCGACCAGCAGCATGACGTAGAGCAGAGCAACGACGCGCGGTTGCTTGTCTACGGGCGATATGTCCGTCGCCAAGGCAAGGCCCGCCGTTTGCGTGGTGTGCATGCCGATCCCAACCATTAGGAACGCAAGTGCGGCCCCTACCACACCGATTTCCGCAGGGCCGCCCTGAACATCGCCTGAGAGAACCAACAGCGCGAATGGCATGATTGCCAGGCCGCCGAACTGCAACAACGAACCGTACCAGATATAAGGAACCCGGCGGACACCGAGATAGGACTTGTAGGTATCGGACTTGAATCCGATAAGCGCTCGGAACGGCGCAAAGCAGATCGGCAGCGCGACCATGATCGACACCAAGGTTGCCGGAACATCGAGCTCCAGGATCATGACGCGGTTCAAGGTGCCGGTCAGCAACACCGCGGCCATGCCGACACTGATCTGAAACAGGGACAGGCGCAGCAAACGGCCCAGCGGCAGATCCTCGGACGCGCCATCTGCAAACGGCAGATAGCGGGGGCCGAGCTGGCTCCAGAACCGCTGAATGCTCCTGATCCGGCTTTTCTTCATGCAGCAACAAACTCCTGCGCATGGGAAAGATAGAATCCGCTGGTCACCTGATGGGCGCGACCTGCCTCCCAGCCTCTCATTGTTGGTGCGTTGCTTAGGGCTCTCCGGAGTGACTTGTTGCTTACAGGTACAATCGCAGGAGCGCGCTCGCTGCGGGGGAACATCCGACCGACCGTGTGCATCGCCACGAGAAGTGGGGTCCTTGGTGCGTGGGTGAACAACAGAGACTGCCCGGTACGTGCTGCCAAATTTGACACCATTTCCGCCATGTCTTCAGTGTTGTAATGGATCAAGCTGTCCATGCCCACGACGTGATCGAATTGGCCTAGTGCCGGATCAAGCATGTCGCCCGCCATGAACTCGATGCTGCCGTGCTCAAAGTCGCTCGGCGCACGCTCGTTCGCTAAATCCACCAAAGTGGGTGACAGATCAATGGCAACGACGTCTGCGCCGCGTTTGGCCGCCTCGACGGCAAACGCACCGGTGCCGCAGCCGGCGTCTAAGATACGCCGCCCGCGCAGGTCATTTGGCAACCAGGACAAAAGCGTTTTGCGCATTTCATCTCGGCCCGCGCGGACAGTTGCCCGGATCTTACTAACCGGAGCGTCGGTGGTGAGTTTCGCCCAAGCGTCAACCGCCGTCCGGTCGAAATACGTCTCCAGCTCGCCGCGGCGGGCGATATAGGTCACTGTGTTCATCAGTCGAATCCCAAGAAGTCGAACAGGTCCCGGTCGCGCATTGGTGCGGGCGCAAGCGGCTCCGTCCCGGCCCAAAGCTGTTCGGCCAGACGGATATATTCGTTTTGCACGGCTTCGATTTCGGGCGAGCCGTCCATTTCGAAAAGCGTGCATTTTTTCAGGCGGCTTTTCCGGATCGCATCGACGATGGGGAAATGCGCCAGAAGGTTCAGGCCGACCGCCTCGTTAAAGCGGTCGATTTCATCGGTGCCTTCACTGCGATTCGCGACAACGCCGCCAAGCCGAACGTCGTAGTTCTTGGCCTTGGCGCTGATTGCGGCGACGATCCGATTCATGGCAAAGATCGAGTCGAAGTCGTTTGCGGTAACAATAATCGCCCTGTCCGCATGCTGAAGCGGTGCTGCGAACCCGCCGCAGACGACATCGCCCAGGACATCGAAGATCACGACATCGGTGTCTTCAAGAAGGTGATGTTCCTTCAACAGCTTCACGGTCTGTCCGACAACGTAACCGCCACAACCAGTCCCAGCCGGGGGACCGCCGGCTTCGACACACATCACCCCGTTGTAGCCTTCGAACACGAAGTCTTCCTGGCGCAACTCTTCAGCATGAAAGTTGACCTGCTCCAAGGCGTCTATGACGGTTGGCTGCAAGGTCTTCGTCAGGGTGAAGGTCGAATCGTGTTTGGGGTCGCAACCGATTTGAAGAACCCGCTTGCCGAGTTTGCTGAAGGCGACGGAAAGGTTTGACGATGTCGTTGATTTGCCGATACCGCCCTTCCCATACACCGAGAAGACCTTTGCCGTTTCGATTTGCAGCGCGGGGTCCATATGTACCTGAACGCTGCCCTCTCCATCCACGCGGTTATTGCTTGTGGTGGACTGACTACGTTTCGCTCTATCGAGGACGAAATTCATGCTGCGGCTCCCGCGGTAATGCCTTCCAATCGGTCTTCAAGGTCGTCGCCGGCGGCCCGCAGGGCCTCCAACGTCGCCTCGTCAGGCGTCCAGTAATTGCGTTCATGTGCTTCCAATAGACGGTTCGCGACCCGGGCCGACGCCTTGGGATTCAAGGCTGCCAGGCGTTCGCGCATTTCTTCATCCAGCACGTAGGTTTCCGTGATTTGCTTGTAGACCCAGGGGCTGACTTGGCCGGTCGTCGCTGACCATCCGACGGTGTTCTTCAAATGAGCGTCGATCTGCTGAACGCCCTCGTAGCCGTGTTTCAGCATGCCTTCGTACCAAGCGGGATTGAGCATCCGCGTACGGCTTTCCAACGCCACCTGTTCATCGAGTGTGCGGACCTTACCCGATCCAACCGTTTCATCGCCGATATAGACGGGGACCGTTTTGCCCGAGGCGGATGTCACGGCTCTGGCGACGCCGCCCAGGCTGTCGAAATAGTGGTCGATGGTCGTGACACCCACCTCGACCGACTCAAGGTTCTGGTAGGCGAGGTCGATATTCTCCAGGACATTCTGTAGCAGTCCGTCGTGACGCTTCGGCTGACCGTCGAGCCCGTACGCAAATCCTTTGCGCCGAACGAAAACCCCTCCCAGTTCTTCCTCGTCCTGCCACGTTCCATTGTCGATCATGTGATTGACGTTGGATCCGTATGCCCCGTTATCGTTACCGAAGACGCGTAATGCAGCCGTCTCCATGTCGCAGTCATGTTGCTGCTGGTACGCAAGCGCATGCTTGCGAATGAAGTTTTTCTCTGCCGGCTCATCGGCGGTGGCGGCCAGAAAAGCTGCTTCGGCAAGCAGTTTGGTTTGCAAGGGCAGCAGATCGCGGAAGATGCCGCTTAGCGTAACCGTGACATCGATGCGCGGACGGTTCAGTTCTTCGAGTGATACCAGCTCGGCACCGGCAAGCCGCCCGAAACCGTCGAAACGCGGTTTGGCGCCCATCAAGGCCAGTGCCTGACCGATCGGACCGCCTTCCGTTTTCAGGTTGTCCGTCCCCCACAGAACCATCGCGACGGATTTGGGGGCAGGATTACCATCCTGCTTGTGTCGCGCCAGCAGACGTCCCGCCTGCAACCGTCCTTCAGAAACGGCGAAGGCGCTTGGCAATCTGAAGGGATCGAAGCCGTGCAGATTGCGGCCGGTCGGGAGGATATCGGGGGAGCGAATGAGATCTCCGCCGCCAACGGGCCTTACGAATTGTCCATTGAGCCCGCGCAAGATGCCATCCAGCTCGGTTTCCCGCTGCAGTTCGATCGCCATCTTCTCCAGCGTCTTTGCATGTTCGAATGCAGGGCTGCCGGCGTCCAATCCATATGTCTTCGCGACCTTCTTGACCGGCATGAAGTCCGCCAAAGCGTCAATCGCCGGATCTAAAAGTCGTTTTTCTTCCGCAGCCTCATTGACGGCATGCAAGAACATCCGCCGCTCTGCGTCGGAGACCGGCTTTCCAACCACATGCAGGCCGTAGGGGATGAGCGTTTCCTCATACTCCTTCAGCAGATCCGGCAGCGCTTCAAGAGCGACGCCCTTACCGGCATCAGCCTCCGATACCAAGGCCAGTTTGACCGCTTGCTCCAACGCCAACGTACTCAGCCGGTCTTGCTCGTCGGCACGCTCCGGCGGCAGGCTGCGCCACCGTTCCAGTGTCGCTTTCAGGTCGGTCAGTTCCTTGTATAGGCCCGCCTTTTGGATGGGCGGTGTCAGGTAGCTTACCAGCGTCGCCCCCGCGCGCCGTTTGGCGATCGTCCCTTCCGATGGATTGTTGGCCGCGTAGAGATAGATGTTCGGCACCGCGCCGATGAGGCGGTCCGGCCAACAGTCGGCATCGAGGCCGGCTTGTTTGCCGGGCATGAATTCAAGCGCGCCATGCGTGCCGAAATGCAGGAATGCATCCGCTTCAAAGTCTTCCCGCAGGTATCTGTAAAAGGCGGAAAACGCATGCGTCGGCGTAAACCCGCGCTCGAACAACAGGCGCATCGGGTCGCCTTCATACCCGAAACTTGGTTGGACGGTGATGATGACGTTACCAAGCTCGACGCCTTGCACGAAGATCTGAGCACCGTTGGTGAGATCTCGGCCCGGCGCTGCACCCCATTGCGCCTCTATCTCGGCGAGGTGAGGGTCTCGTCTGACGTGGTCGGCGGCATCGATTGTGTGGCACACATTGGCGTCGGTCCCGTAGCGTGCCGCATTTCCGTTCATCAACAAGTCTTGAAGCTGCTCAACACTATTCGGGACATCGACTGTGTACCCGTCGCCCTTCAAGGCGTTCAGTGTGTTCCAAAGACTGTCGAAAACGGCGAGGTGCGCCGCTGTGCCTGTCGCCCCTCCATTCGGGGGGAAATTGAATAATACAATCGCAATCTTGCGGTCAGCTTGGGCGTTCCGCCGCAACGACACCAATGAGGCGATACGCGCCGTGAGCATCTCGACGCGTTCCGGGTCGCTTGCCATGACTGGTTCTGCCGCTTCGGCAGACCTGCCACCGAAAACGATTGGGCTGGTGCTGCCGTCCAGTTCAGGAACCGCCAGCATCATCGTTGCTTCGACGGGAAGCAGCCCATGCTCCGATCTGTGCCATTCCTCGATTGTCTGGAATTCAAGCGCCTGCGCCGAAATGCAGGGCACGTCCAACTCGCTCAAAGCCTTGGCAGCCGCTTGCGAGTCGTTGAACGCCGGGCCACCGACCAGGGAGAACCCTGTCAGGGAAACAATCGCGTCGACACGGGATTTGGTGTCGTCTGAAAAGAAAGTCTCAATGGCGGGCCGCGAGTCCAATCCCGCGGCGAAGGCCGGAATGACGTTGATGCCCTTCTTTATCAGCGCTTGGATGACGCCGTCGTAGTGGCCGGTGTCGCCCGCCAGGATGTAGGACCGCATCAGCAGTAGGCCGACTGTCGGCGCGCCCGCAACCCACGGCAGATCAGAGAGTTTCTCCGTGACGCGCTCATTAATGTTAGGGTGATACAGGCCTGTATCCGGATAAGCGAGTGGTGGCCCGACCTTGAGGGTTCCACGCAACATTCGGCGCGGTCCGGCGGCGTAGCGGTCGACAAGCAACCTGACGAGGTTCGCGAGGTTTTCGTCGCTGCAGGCCAGCCAGTACTGCATGGTCAGGAAGTATGCGCGGATGTCCTGCGCGGTGCCCGGGATATAGCGGAGAATGCGTGGGATCCGCCTCAGCATCTCCATCTGGTTTTTACCGGCTGAGGTGCCGGGCTTCCTCTCACCCCGCAACCGCTTCAAAAGTGCGATTGCACTGGACTCCTTCCCGCCCATGGTGAAGCGGCCGATGCGCGTTAACTTCACCACTTCGGATGCCGACATGATGCAGACAATCGCGTCGCAAGAGTCCCGGCGCGCTTTCAGATCGTTGAAGATCGGCTTTATGTGGTTTTCCATGAACAGCATGGAGGCAACGATTATGTCTGCTTCCGCGACGGCTACCTTGGCCTTCGCAAGGCTTTCAGGGGATGCGTCCCATTCCGCAGCGGCATGAAGCGACAGCGACAGATTCGGAAGATCACGGGCCAAATGATGCGCAGCACGAACCGCTGAGCCGGCGAGGTGCCGATCCAACGTGATGATGGCGACCCGGATCGGGGCGCTGTCAGCGGCCGAAGTGCGCTTTGGCATCGTACAAGGTTTCTAGGGTTATTGTTTCTATTCCACGGTCGCGGGAATATTGTTCCGTGTTGCGGCGTGCTTTCCCCCGAACAAAGAACGGGATCTTCTTCAATTCCGCTTCCGCATCGTTTGTCCAACCAGGCTCCATGACGGTTTCGCAGGCGGTGTCTACATTGTCGGGCCGTGTTTGGTTTGCGGCTGCCGCGGGTCTTGCGACCGCGCCGGACTCGGCAAGATGCGACGGGACGGCATCGTCATTGAACTCAAAATCATCCCTGAACATCCCCAGCAGATGTTCTTCCAGACCCATCACCAAGGGATGAACCCAGGTGTCGAAAAGGACGTTCGCGCCTTCGAACCCCATCTGCGGCGAGTAGCGCGCGGGGTAGTCCTGGACATGTACGGGGGCCGAGATCACAGCGCAGGCAATACCCAGGCGTTTTGCGATATGGCGCTCCATCTGGGTTCCGAGAACCAGTTCCGGTTGGAGCGTTGAAATCGCCTCTTCCACGTCCAAGTAGTCGTCGGTGATCAAGGCATCGACGCCAAGTCGTTCCGCGCAGGTGCGCACGTCACGAGCTTGCTCGCGGCTGTAGGTGCCAACACCGACAACCTGGAAACCCATCTCTTCGTCCGCGACACGGGCGGCGGCGATCGCATGCGTGGCGTCCCCGAAGATGAAGACGCGTTTGCCGGTCAAGTAATTCGAGTCCACGGAGCGCGAATACCAAGGCAGCCGCGGCGGTTCCAAGTCGGGCAGTATGTTCGAAGGCAAGTCGGCCAACGCGGCCACTTCTTGAATGAAATCGCGGGTTGCGCCGACGCCGATCGGAATGGTCTTCGTATAGGGTTGGCCCAGATTTCGTTCCATCCAGCGGGCGGCGGGTTCGCCCGTCTCCGGATACATCAAGACATTGAAGTCGGCCGCGGCCAATCGGGCGATATCGGCGACGCTTGCATCAAGCGGGGCGACGACATTCACATCGATCCCCATAGCGGTAACCAATCGCTTCAATTCTTCGACATCGTCGCGATGCCGGTAGCCCAGTGCCGTGGCGCCCAGGAGATTGCACAGGGGCCGTCTTCCTTCGCCCCGGTCTCTATCCGTGGGTGAATTCGCGCACAGGGTCCTGACCAGCTTGTAGAAAGTCTCCGCGGCGCCCCAATTCTCCTTGCGTTGATAGGACGGCAGTTCGAGCGGAACGACCGGGACCGGCAGCGCGAGCGCCTTGGCCAATCCGGCAGGGTCGTCCTGGATCAGTTCTGCGGTGCAGGACGCGCCGACCAGAACTGCACTCGGCTGAAAGCGCTCATATGCCCCCTGCAGAGAGGACTTGAAAAGTTCGGCGGTATCACTGCCAAGATCGCGGGCTTGAAACGTTGTGTAGGTGACCGGCGGGCGGTGATTTCGCCGCTCAATCATCGTAAAAAGCAGGTCCGCGTATGTGTCGCCTTGAGGCGCGTGCAGAACATAATGGACATCCGTCATGCCGGTCGCGATGCGCATGGCGCCAACATGCGGCGGGCCTTCATATGTCCAGACCGTCAGCTGCATCGCCTAGACCTCCAACCGGTCACGGCGAATGAATGGCCGCGCGAAGAGTTCGGCTAGATCGCCTGCCTGCTCAAAGCCTTGGATCGGCGTAAAGACCAATTCGATCGACCACTTTGTCAGGACGCCTGCGGCCTCAAGAGGATTGGCGAGTCCCAAGCCGCAAATCACCAAGTCTGGATTTGCGTCCGCGCAACGGTCCAACTGACGTTCCACGTCTTGACCTTCACTCAAGCAGACCCCGTCGGGCAGCATCGAAAGCTCTTCCGCCAAATGAGCTTGATGCAGGAATGGTGTGCCGATCTCGATCAGCTCCGCACCAAGCTCCCGGGAAAGGAATCGCGCGAGCGGCGGCTCAAGTTGCGAATCCGGGAAGAAGAACAGCCGCTTTCCGGCAAGTTGTTGACGGTGCCGGTCCACGGCGATGGCCGCTCGATCGCGACCCTTCGCTGTTATGTCCCGGAATAATTTCTCATCTACACTCCAAAGATCCGCTGCTGCTTTCAGCCACAGTGTTGTGCCTTCCGCGCCCAGCGGAAACGGTGCAGGAATGTGAACCGCGCCGCGGTCTTCCAAGGCTTTTGCTGTGGCCGCCAAGAATGGTTGCGCCAACAGGAACTTAGTGTTCGGTCCAATCGCAGGCAGATCGCCGGCCCGCCGTGCAGGCAGGAAACCTACGTTGGATATGCCGAGATCGCTAAACAGTCGTCGGAACTGATCTTCGACAACGTCGGCGAGTGCGCCGACCACAAGCAGATCCGAGCCGCTTTCGCTCGGCGCGTTCGGCATTTCCGGAACAAGGGCCGCCAAGCATGCATCTTCGCCTTGCGTGAAGGTTGTTTCTATTCCACTTCCTGAGTAATGTAAGATACGTACATCCGGCATGAAGCGTTTTGACAGACGCTCTGCGGCCTTGGACAGATCGAGTTTGATCACTTCAGATGGGCAGGATCCAACCAGAAACAGCATCTTGATGTCTGGTCGCCGCACAAGCAGCCGGTCGACAACACGGTCCAGCTCTTCGTTCATGTCCGCTAGGCCGGCGAGATCCCGTTCGTCGATGATGGCCGTTCCAAATCGCGGTTCAGAGAATATCATGACGCCGGCGGCGGATTGAATCAGATGCGCACAGGTTCTGGAGCCAACGACCAGGAAGAAGGCATCTTGGATCTTCCGGTGCATCCAGACAATCCCGGTTAACCCGCAAAAGACTTCATGCTGGCCGCGTTCGCGCAAAATGGGTTTGGTTAGGGGGGCGCTCATTTGTGGGGTCGCACAGGGGCTGATCCGGTTCATGACGCCACCCTCGCGCTGGAAAGGGTGGAGGTCATGGAGCCGTCGCGCCGCGCATTGGCATCGGCTTCCTGAAGGCGCGCCGCCCTAAGCTTCAGCAGAAACTGTGCGGCATTAATGACATACGTAGCATAGGCGACCAACGCGATTACCATCTGTTGTTCGCTGCTACCGATATTGAACAGCACGAAGACGACATACGCCGTATGCAGCCCGATCACGAGCATGCTGAAGACGTCTTCCCAAAAGAAGGCATGTGCAAACAACCACTTATCGAAGACGACCTTCTCCCAAATCGAGCCGGTGACCATGATCAGGTAGAGGACCATGGTCTTCGCGACGACGGATGCGGTCGCCAGGGCATACCCCTCGCCGGTGACCAGAAAGTCGATGACGAGCCAAAGGCTGACTAAGAAAACGAGAAACTGAAAGGGAGCGAGAATGCCTTGAACAAGTGTCCAACGGGTCGCGTCCCTACGGCGGCGTTGCGCGGGCGTGTAGAGCGGGGGCCGTATTGCCTGCTGTTGGATTTTCACATCGGCCACGATCAAGGTCCCGTCACAAAGGGCTGAAACTCTTGGAAGTGTAGTGCTGATGCCAGTGAAGTGTCAATTTTGATTTACGTAATTTTTAGATGACGTTTTTTCTTTTTGCCGCTATGCTTCCTGATTGTGGGAAGGACCGTGATCTTGGTCGGGCGCTCCTCGTGGAGCCATGGGACCGTTTTGACCACCTTCTGAATAGTGGATGAGGCCAGAACACATATCCGGGTACAGAAAGGCAAAATTCCTCAATTGTTGGACTCGGTATTTGGATAGGAATGTGTTTTAATTGAGCGCAAAGGATCGATGCGTGAATTTCGGTCGGTCAGATTTTGGTTGGCGAAGACCCATAGATTTTACCCATATACGTTTTGTGGGTATTGCGCCGGCAGCTTTCCTTCAAAGTTCGTTCTTTGACCGACTCGATGACGCCCCGGTGAATGAGGGTGCTCGATCCGTTCAACGGCCGTAGTGCCGAGGGGAGGGTTCAATGCCAGATCAATCTTTTCGTGACGAAATCCCTGGCGGTCCATCGTCTGCTTCCCGGTTTCCAGGTGTTCAAGGAACGCGACTTCAAAACGGCAGACAGTTTGGCGGGAGCGCGCCAGCTACAGATCACGCTGCGTTACAGCGTGTGGTCGAAGCGGAGATTTTGCCGCGTCTCTTAATCGCTCATTCACCTGCGAAGGTTCAGTATCCTCAAAACAATCCCGCCCGTCCCCTTGGGCAGATTGATTTATCGCTCGTTGAGCAACTCGCAGATCTGCTGCTCCGCCAGGATATCGCCGGATCCCGTGCCATCGTGGTTGGCATGTTGAATAAAGGCGCGAGTATCGAAGATGTTCTTCTGACGCTTATGGCGCCCTGCGCCCATTTGCTAGGAGAGTATTGGAGCTCCGATAAATCTGACTTCCTTGCTGTGACACTCGGTGTTGCGCAGCTTCAAACACTGATGCGAGAGATCTGCCATGGTGCGACTACGGCGAGACTGGCAAAGGCCGCTGACCGGCGGTCGGTCCTTCTGGCGTCACCCGCCGAAGAGCAGCACACTTTTGGCGTCTTTCTTTTGGAGGAGATGTTTCGTCGTGCGGGTTGGCACGTGGTCACATGCGTCACGGCAACGCCGGACGATCTGGCAGAAATGGCGGTGGCCCAAAAATTCTCCGTCGTTGGATTTTCCGTTTGCAGATCGGATTTGATAGATCAAGTTGTTGATGGTATCGACGCTGTACGTACCCATTCACGTAATGGGGACATAAAGGTTTTGGTTGGGGGAAATTGTTTTCTGCAAGGGACTCTGGATGTACGGACTGTCGGCGCAGATGGGGCGGCGGCAGACGGTCTGGGTGCCGTTATGGTCGCCAACCGTATGGCGGCCTAGGGAATCGCGAGTTTCTGTCTTGGATAAGCGGAACGTAAATGAGTCGGAAAATGAAGACCTCGCGTGCCAGCGCAAAGAGAGGCGAATTTCTCGCGGAAATGCCCCCGTCAACGCAACTGGCATCTTCGCAAGTCGACTCGCTGATCGCCCAGATCTCAGACATTGCCCTCGTTCTTGATGAAAAAGGCACAATCTGTGACGCGTCCGTCGGCAGTGACGATCTGATGGACTTGGCCCAAGACGGGCTGCTCGGAAAATCCTGGTTCGATGTGGTGACGGAGGAATCCCATCCCAAGCTGACGGACCTGCTGGTTGCCAATGATACCGACCCAACCGCACGCTGGCGTCAGGTCACGCACCGCCGCGAAAATGGATCGGACGTCCCGGTAAAATATGCCTCGATTAAGCTTGGCGCGAATGGCCATGTCCTTGCTGTTGGCAAGAACATGCAAGCGATCGCCGAGATGCAGCAGAATCTTGTGCAGACGCAGCTGATGATGGAGCGCGAATACGCGCGCATGCAGGGCACGGAAAATCTATTCCGCCTGTTGTTTCAACTGTCGTCGGAAGCGATCGTTGTCGTAGAGACGGTAGGAAAGACGGTTGTCGAGGCGAATTCCGTTGCGGGCAAGTGCCTCGGTATGGATCCGAAGGACATTGTCGGCTCGAACATCGCCCAAGCGTTTGCCAGCGAATGTCGGGATGCGTTGCAGGCGCTGCTCTCGGATGTTGCGGGAAATGTGGATCATGCACCGGTTTCCTTAACATCCAATCATGGATCCGTAACCTTTTGGGTCTCCGGGTCGCCGTTTCGGCACGCCGGTAAGGTTTTTCTGATTCTTCGATTAGAGGCCGCGGACAACAGAGCGCCCGCTCTTGACGATTCTTCCCACTCTCTGACCGAGAATGTCATAGACGCTCTGAGAATTGCTTTTGTCATCACCGATCAGAGCGGTGAGGTCCTTCGGGCAAATGATGCGTTTTTGGATATGATCCAGGCCGCCAGCGAGGATCAGATTGTGGGTCGACGGTTGAGCCGTTGGCTGGGACGGTCGTCGGTCGACTTCAGCGTCATACTTGCAAACCTCAAAGAACACGAATTGCTGCAGCAGTTTTCGACGAGTGTTCGCAATCAATTCGATATCGCCTTTGACGTCACTCTGTCTGCCGTTTCTGTTCCGGAAGGGGAGCAACCCTGTATCGGGTTCATTATTCAGAATGACCGCTCGCGAGAACTATCCTTCTCCTTCTCAAGCAGTGCATTGCCGGAACCTGCCGGGAATTTGACTGAACTAGTCGGGCGGGTCCCGATGAAGGATATTGTCAGTGAGACGACAGATATCATCGAAAAGCTCTGCATTGAGGCTGCGTTGGAACTCACGGGGAACAACCGTGCCTCAGCTGCCGAGATCCTTGGGCTCAGCCGTCAGAGTCTGTACGTGAAGCTGCGCCGTTTTGGCATGGGCGACCGGACTTAACTGCCTAATATTTCAGCATGAAATCAAGACTTTAGTGCCTTTCAATGGATTGCAAATGCATCTGTAGAAAGCTGCCCGTTTTGTACACCAAATGTGTCATGTTTAATTGACAGTATGAGTTGTCAATTGTAGCATTTCTATATGGTGCATCATGTCGATCAGGCCGCTCGAACAGAGCTTCCGTCGCTCTCCGCCTCGGTGGAGTTGCTAAAGCCCATCACCTGGTTTCCGCCGATGTGGGCATTTGCCTGCGGTGTCGTTTCTTCAGGTGTGTCGGTTCTTGAGAATTGGAATCTACTTGTGCTGGGGGTTCTGCTGGCCGGCCCGCTGGTATGCGGTATGAGCCAAGCGGTAAACGACTGGTTTGACCGGCATGTCGATGCAATCAATGAACCGCATCGCCCAATTCCGTCCGGTCGCGTTCCCGGCCGTTGGGGCCTGTACATCGCGATCATTTGGACGGTCTTGTCCCTGATCGTTGCCTTGACGTTGGGCATTTGGGTCTTCATCGCGGCGTGCGTTGGTTGTCTCCTCGCGTGGGCGTACAGCGCGCCGCCCGCCCGGCTCAAACGAAACGGCTGGTGGGGGAATGCCGCGGTCGGCGGATGTTACGAGGGCCTTCCATGGTTCACGGGTGCCGCGGCAATGGCGGCCGCGCTGCCGGAAACGAACGTCCTCTACGTTTGTCTACTCTATAGCATCGGCGCCCATGGGATCATGACGCTGAACGACTTCAAAGCCATGGATGGCGACCGTGCCTTGGGCATTCGCAGTTTGCCGGTAATGCTTGGGGCGGCGTCGGCTGCGCGGCTCGCCTGCTGGTTAATGGCAGTGCCGCAAGCGGCCGTCGTGCTCTTGCTGTTCCTGCTGGGATTGGAAGTTTACGCAATGATTGTTTTGACGTCACTTGCAGCGCAGATGGTGCTAATGCGCCGCCTGCTACGTGATCCGCGTGCCCTGGCGCCTTGGTACAACGCGACGGGGGTCACGCTTTTCGTCAGTGGGATGATGGTCACAGCGGTAGCGCTGCGGACGTCAGTGGGGGGCATATAGACATGAGCAAAACGTTCGGATGGATCGACATTGTTCGATGCGGCCTGGTCCAGGCAGCGATCGGCGCCGTCGTCGTACTCACAACATCGACGTACAATCGGGTCATGGTCGTCGAACTGGCTTTGCCGGCAATGGTGCCGGGTGCTTTGGTCGCTTTGCACTACGCGGTGCAACTTTCCCGGCCGCGGTGGGGGCATGGCTCTGACATTGGCAACCGCCGGACACCATGGGTACTGGGTGGTGTCTGCGTGTTGGCCATTGGTGCTGTCCTGGCCGCGTTCGCGACGATCTGGATGGAGACGCAGCGCGACACTGGGCTGGCTCTGGCGGTCTTCGCCTACTTGCTGATCGGTGTCGGCGTCGGGGCGTCTGGAACCTCACTCTTGGCCCTTCTTGCCACGCATGTTGATCCGGGGCGCCGTGCCGCGGCTGCGACGATCACCTGGTTGATGATGATCTTCGGTATTGCCGTCACCGCGACCCTTGCCGGTCAGATGCTGGATCCGTTTGGTCCGCAGCGATTGATCGCGGTTGCGGGGTGCATCGGCCTCATCGCCTGCATGCTAACTTTCGCTGCCACCTGGCGGTTGGAGCGTAATTTGGGCAGGGCTGCCGAGACGGATGCAAAGCCAAAAGTTCGGGAATTCCGTGCGGCGCTCGCTCAAGTCTGGCAGGACAACGAGGCGCGCCGTTTCACGATCTTCGTCTTTATGTCGATGCTCGCGTACAATACGCAGGATCTCATACTTGAACCATTCGCAGGCCTTGTCTTCGGCATGACGCCCGGTGAGTCCACGAAGCTGGCCGGGACGCAGCACGGTGGCGTCTTCACAGGCATGGTTGTCGTTGCCCTCGCGAACAGCGGGCCGTTGCGTCGCTACTTCGGGTCGTTGCGTGGATGGACCGTCATGGGTTGCGTGGGCTCCGGCGTCATGATGGTGTCGTTGGCACTCTCAGGTGCGTTCGTCGGCAGCTTCCCGCTGGTGCCGGCGGTCTTCATGCTCGGTTTTGCAAACGGCGCCTTCGCTGTCGCGGCCATTGCCTCGATGATGAAACTCGCAGGTGCTGGAAACGGGGCCAGCGAAGGTATTCGAATTGGCGTTTGGGGGGCGGCACAAGCCATCGCCTTCGGCGTCGGTGGGTTCATGGGAACCGTGCTGGTCGATCTTTTCCGCGCGCTGTTTGGCGCACCCGAGATTGCATACGGCGGTGTCTTTGCTTTCGAAGCGGCGCTGTTCCTAGTGTCGGCGATACTGGCGGTGCGGATTCGCGTGACTGAAAACCCGCCGCCTGCGATGCAACCCGCTCCGGCGGAATAGAGCTGGGATTATTCTGGAAAGGCAGACAGATGACCTCGATCGAGACTTTTGATGCGGTGGTTGTAGGCGGCGGGCCGTCCGGGGCGACGGCGGCCGACGATTTAGCCCGGGACGGGTGGTCGGTTCTACTGCTGGACCGGGATGGCCGGATTAAACCGTGCGGCGGCGCGATACCGCCCAGGCTCGTACGCGACTTCATGATCCCAGATAGTCAGATTGTTGCGAGAGTTCGATCCGCGCGGATCATATCCCCGTCGGA
Source organism: Hwanghaeella sp. (assembly GCA_028282025.1). GTDB lineage: Bacteria > Pseudomonadota > Alphaproteobacteria > UBA8366 > Aestuariispiraceae > Hwanghaeella. The sequence continues at coordinate 65,777 of JANQIT010000153.1, forward strand.
CCGGGAAGTGGACATGCCGATCGACGGTGACGGTTATGTGGCAATGGTCGACCGCGAGCACTTCGACGAATGGCTCAGAGAGCGTGCCGAGATTTCCGGTGCGCGCCGTGTTAAGGGCACCTTTGTAGAGATCCAGCGCGATGACGATGGCATGGCCATGGTGGCCTTTCGTGTAAAGGGAGACGGTAAGTCCGCCCCATTGCAGCGCGTCCGCGCCCGCCTTGTGATCGGGGCCGATGGCGCGCGATCAAGCGTTGCCGAACAAGAGATCGGCGCGAAAAGAGTTCCCTGTGTGTTTGCTTATCATGAGATCATTGAGTCTCCGAAACCGGGCGCGGCGAAGTTCGATGGTGAGCGATGTGACGTTTACTATAACGGAAAAATGTCACCCGACTTTTACTCCTGGGTATTTCCGCACGGCGAGCAGACGAGCATTGGTACGGGAAGTGCTGAGAAAGGATTCTCTCTGCGGCAAGCCGTCGGGGCCTTGCGCGCCGAAAGCGGTATGGATGATTGCGAAACGATCCGGTGCGAGGGCGCGCCGATCCCAATGAAGCCATTGAAGAAATGGGATAACGGTCGGGACGTGGTTGTGGTGGGCGATGCTGCCGGGGTGGTGGCCCCGGCGTCGGGCGAGGGGATATACTATGCCATGGCATGCGGCCGGATGGCTGCCGAGACAGCGGCGCAGTTCCTGAGTACGGGCGACGTCCGGGCGCTTGCCGACCTGCGCCGGAATTTCCTGAAGCAGCACGGCCGTGTGTTCTGGGTTCTTGGACTATTACAGAAATTCTGGTACTCGAACGACAAGCGGCGCGAACGTTTCGTATCGATGTGTAAGGACCCGGATGTCCAGCGGCTTACATGGCAGTCCTACATGAACAAGGAGCTTGTTCGCCGCGATCCATTCGCCCATGTCAAAGTGTTCTTCAAGGACCTTGCGCATTTGATGGGATTGGTGTCTGCGAAAAGCTAGCTGGCGGCCGGCTTCGACGGAAATGGGGGCGTGCGTCTGCGCCATTGGGACGCCGCCGCGTGCCGCTGGTTCTCTTCACGAGTATGACCCGATTGGTCTCCCTCGAGCGCTGTCGATAGGTGCAGCCATATGAATCCCGAGATCCTCCAATGGATAGTAGACGGTATTATAGCGCTCATCGTGTTAGAGGCGGTCTATCTCTTTGCCCGGTTCAAACGCGGTACCGGCTTGGCGCCAATCAATTGGCTACCAAGCTTGATTTCTGGGGTATTCTTGCTCCTGGCGATGCGCGCGATGTTAGTCGAGGCTAATCTGTACTACGCCATTCTAATGCTGCTGGCAGCCGGCCTGGCGCATTTGGTCCAATTCATGAAAGCACGGGGGTAGGGTCGCCGGCCCCGCTGCTCGCTGCAATGTACAAGCTAGCGGGTAGAAGGGGTTACACGACGTGCGGCGAGAATTCCGGCTAGTGGGCGGCAACCTGATGAATTAGGCCCATGGCTTCATCATCATCCTGGTAGAAGGAAGCATGTCCGTTTCTATGGAGATTGCTTCTTGGAAACCGTGTGGCGACGCAATCCAATATGGCGTGATAGTCCAATCCAGCCATTGCCACTTGGGCGGTCTGGTCCGCATGCTCGATAAAACGGTCGGGCAAGTGCATGAAGGCCAAGCGCCGCGTATCGACCGAGATTTTCTGCCGGGCGATGGAGTCCATGACTTGCGTCGCGAAGCCGCCGACCGATCCTTCTTCCAACGTCACCGTAAGCGCGTGATTGGTGACGAGATCACGGACCAACTCATCGTCGATCGGTTTCGAAAAGCGCGCGTCCGCCACCGTGGTGGATAGGCCATAGTCGGCGAGTTTTTCGGCCGCGATCAACGCATCCTGCAGTCGGGTGCCGTATGAGAGAATTGCGATGGTGTCGCCCTCTTGCAGAACACGGCCCTTGCCTAGGCCAAGCGCCATCGGGTTTTCGGGAACGGCCACGCCTGTTGCTGCTCCGCGAGGGTAGCGTACCGCGCTGGGACAATCATCAATCAACCGCGCCGTTTCAACTGCGTGGCTCAACTCCGCTTCATCCGACGGTGCCATTAGAACGAACCTTGGAAGGCAGCCCAGATACGCGATGTCGTAGGAGCCTTGGTGCGTAACGCCGTCGGCTCCGACCATGCCGGCGCGGTCCAACATGAAACGTACCGGTAGCTGCTGGATACCGACGTCGTGGACGATTTGGTCGTAGGCCCTCTGCAAGAATGTCGAGTAGATCGCCGCGAAGGGTTTGAAGCCTTCGCACGCCAGCCCCGCGCAGAACGTTATTGCGTGTTGCTCCGCGATGCCCGCATCAAAGCACCGATCCGGAAACGCCTCGCCGAATTTGTCTAATCCCGTCCCGGACGGCATGGCGGCTGTCACTGCCACCACCGATTCATCTTTCTCGGCGGCTGAAATCAAGCTGTTTGCGAAGACACTGGTGTAACTCGGTGCTTTCCCCTTCGACTTGTTTTGGACGCCTGTCTCGACATCGAAGCTGGAGACGCCGTGATACTTGCATCCCGATTTCATCGCAGGCTCGTAGCCTTTGCCCTTTTCCGTGATCACATGGATGAGGAGCGGGCCGGTGCGGTGATCCTTAGCCTTCTTGAAAACCGCCACAAGTTCGTCGAGGTTGTGCCCGTCGAATGGGCCCGCATAGGTGACGCCTAGATCATCGAACAGCGTCGGTCCGTCGGCGAATGACGGCAAGCCGGGTGTCGCCTCAAGCGCTGCAAGTCTGTCTTCTTCATCTGGCAGTTGCTCGCGCAAATCCGTCAAGAAGTGTTGCAGCGATCCCGCCGGCGGTGCGATCGACATGTTGTTGTCGTTCAGGATGACGATCAGCGGCCGCTGTGTGCCGCCCGCATTGTTCAATCCCTCGAATGCCATGCCGCCTGACATGGCCCCATCTCCGACCACGGCGACGATGGCCTGATCGTCTCCGCGCAGATCGCGCGCTGCGGCAAAGCCAAGCGCTGCCGATATGGCAGTCGAGCTATGTGCCGCTCCAAAGGGATCGAAGGCGCTTTCCTTCCTGCTTGTGAAGCCTGCCGGTCCGCCCTCTTTTCGAACACGGCGCATGGCTGCGCGACGTCCGGTGAGAACTTTGTGCGGATAGCATTGATGGCTGACATCCCAAATCAGTTTGTCGTGCGGAGTGTCAAAGGCGTAGTGCAGGGCGACGGTCAGTTCAACGACCCCAAGGCCTGCGCCGAGGTGCCCGCCTGTCTGCGATACTATATCGATAACCTCCGACCGTAGCGCATCTGCGAACGGCCTTAACGCGGTACTGGGAAGTTTTCGGAGTTCTGATGGGTCGTCGACTTGGTCTAACAGGGAGGCGCCGTCTGCCGCGTCACGAAGTACTTCCGTGGACGTGCTGCGCAGAAGTGATCGGCGGTGCATGTTCATGTCCAAGTTCCTCCCCAAACCGGAAGGCCGTCAGGACGTCGAACGACACGGGCTGGTTCGCGCATCGCGTACCAAAACAAGTCATCGTAACGACTTAACGGGTGGCCCTCCATTTCGACTGCATTGCCTTTTATTGGCTCTCAGCAACGGGTTAGTATGCATGTCCATTAAACATGACGTCAATAAATATTGACATTAGAGGGCTAGTTTAACCGACCTTTCTGATACGCATCTTCGGCGAGTTTGAGATGATCTGAACAATGCCTGTGCGCGTACCATCCACATAGGCATTTTACGTTAAAACGTGAGCAGAATATGAACATAATGGATTTCAAGGGTGGGAATCCGACGCTCGCTCTCGAAGACTATTTTCTCGGCAAAACTCACGCGTCGGGTCTGTTTCGAGATCGTTTTGGTTCCGTCAAAAGGCAGTTCTCGGTGGATATAACCGGGACGTGGGACGGGTCTGTTCTCCGGCTGGACGAAGACTTTCTGTATGATGATGGAGAAACGGAGCAGCGCGTTTGGCATGTGACCAAGTTGGAAGCCGGCCGCTACCAAGGGCGCACTGACGATGTCATCGGAACCGCGGATGGGATTGCATGCGGAAACGCGTTTCATTGGAAATATGATTTCAACCTGCGCGTCGGTAATTCGACTCTTCAAGCTTCCTTCGATGATTGGATGTTTCTTCAGCCGGGCGGATTCTTGTTAAACCAAGCGCGTGTATCAAAGTGGGGTGTGACGCTTGGGAACCTGCTGATCTCTTTTTCAAAGACCCGCCTGGACCAGGCATCGGAGATCGATGCACCTGTTGCGAGACTTGTGTCCAACACGGCCGCCTGACGAACGCTCGTGATGGCGTAACGGACAAAAAGCTACGATGGGCTGGTTGTAGGTGGCTGATTACTGGCAGTGCGGAATTTACTCGCGACAAGGGGGGCAAGAACAGCCACCGTCAGTGCCAGGATCATCGCCTCAAGGGCAAAGACCGTATAGTAGGCGGTGCCAACTCCAAACAGATTGTTGACCGGTAATGTGACGATAACATCTCGTAACACGCCACCTAACGCGATACCGGCACCCGCCGCGGTCGCTTGAACAGCGCCCCACGCACCAAGTGCAAGGCCAACCTGCTCCTTAGGCGCCATTTGTATCGTTGTGGTCAGCGTTCCATGTCCAAACAAACCGGCGCCAAACCCGGCGGTCAGCACGCCCAAGATAAACAGGCTCGTTCCAAGGTCCGATCCGGAGATGATGATGGCACCGAATGCCGGGACTCCAACCAATGCACCGAACAAGGCCATCAGAAGAGGATCTCCGCCGCGGCTTAGGATACGGGAGGCGAGCGCAAACCCGACCAACCCGCCTGCGGCCAATGTTGCCGTCAGCTTGGTTGTCGATGCGACCGTCATTTCGAGAACGTGCCCACCGTAGGGTTCCAACAAGACGTCGGCCATGCCGAAGCCCGTCGTACCCATGCCAATAATCACCAACCGGCGCATCGCGCCAGGCGCTTGAATAAAGGACCGCCAAGATTCTTTGAAGGCGGGCACGGGTTCCGTGGAACGCGCCCGAGACGGGTCGCGTGTTTCCTGTTTCCACATCGCGATGACGTTTAGGATGATCGTCAGCACGGCCGCGCCCTGGATGACGCGAATCAGCCGACCTGGACTATACTCCTCTAGCAAGGAACCAAAGGCGAGCGCACTCGCAATCATGCCGACTAGCAACATCACATACATCAAGCCGACAACATTCGGTTGGCTTTCTGGGGGAGAAAGGTCAGTCGCCAAAGCCAAGCCAACCGTTTGAACCATGTGAACGCCTGCACCGACCAGAAGGAATGCGATCGCCGCGCTTGTGTGGCCGATCCATGCAGGCGCATCGATCGCTTCGCCATAGCCCGACAACACCAGGAGCGCGAAAGGCATGACGGCAAAGCCACCAAACTGCAGCATCGTGCCTTTCCAGATGTAGGGCACACGGCGCCAGCCTAGGGGCGA